>JBGATZ010000459.1:0-3796 GCA_044228905.1 Cyclobacteriaceae bacterium
GTTTGGCTACTCAGATCGGAACGCAATTAGTAGGGGTGTTGTATATCCTCGATGAGCCAAGCATTGGCCTTCATGCGCGTGACAATGTGAAATTGATCAAGGCATTAAAAGATCTGCGTGACTTAGGCAACTCTGTAGTGGTGGTGGAGCACGACAAAGACATGATGCTGGAGTCGGACTACATCATTGATATCGGTCCCGGTGCGGGTCGTCATGGAGGAAATGTGGTTGCATCCGGAACTCCTGCTGAATTTCTGAAGAACAATAGCACCACAGCAAAATACCTGAACGGAAAAATCGGAATTGATAGCAAGAAGGAAAGAAGAAAGGGAAGTGGTGAAACGCTGGCATTGACGGGTGCAGAAGGAAACAACCTGAAGAATGTAGACCTGAATATTCCATTGGGAACATTCACTTGCATCACGGGAGTTTCAGGAAGTGGCAAGTCTACGCTGATTCATGAAACACTTTTTCCGATCCTGAATAAACACTTCTTCAATTCACGTACTGAACCTTTATCTTATAAAAGGATTGAAGGGCTAAAACTGATTGATAAAGTAATCGAAGTCGATCAGTCTCCGATTGGACGTACACCGCGTTCAAGTCCGGCAACGTACACAGGCGTATTCTCCGACATCAGGGATTTGTTCTCACAAATGCCTGAGGCAAAAATCCGTGGCTATAAAACCGGACGATTCTCCTTCAATGTGAAAGGCGGTCGTTGCGAAACCTGTGAAGGGGCAGGTCTTCGGTTGATTGAAATGGAATTTCTCCCCGATGTATATGTGCCTTGCGAAACATGCAAAGGCAAACGATACAATCGTGAAACACTGGAAGTGCGGTTCAAAGGAAAATCAATCTCTGATGTATTGGATATGACCGTAGAGGAAGCGGTTACATTCTTTGAAAATCAACCCAAGATCCTTCGCAAGATTCAGACATTGAATGAAGTAGGGTTGGGATATATTTCTTTAGGACAACATGCTACCACGCTTTCGGGCGGTGAGGCACAACGCGTGAAACTGGCTACAGAACTTTCCAAAAGAGACACAGGTAAGACACTATATATATTAGACGAACCAACTACTGGATTACACTTTCAGGACATTTCTCATTTGCTGGATGTGCTTCAAAAACTGGTGGATAAGGGTAATACCGTTTTGGTTATTGAACACAATATGGATGTGATTAAATCAGCCGATTATATCGTGGATCTTGGACCTGAAGGCGGTGGCAAAGGCGGAAGGATTGTAGCCAGGGGAACTCCGGAAGTTGTGGCAAATAACCCGGCTAGCTATACAGGCAAGTTTTTGAAGATGGAATTGAGTGCTTAACCGTTTGTCAAAACAGAATAAACCCTCATTTTTCAATTCTGTAATTTTACGCGGTGACTCAGATATTCAATAAGCGAAGACTGTATTGGACGCTGCAGATTGGTGGCTGGTCACTGTATGCCATTGCGCAAATGGTCATCAGCTTTGTCGCATCGGTTTCACAAACAGTCAGCACACAAAGAATACTGTTGTTTGTCTACGAGGCATTTCTCTGCTTGTTATTATCTCACGGCTATCGTTTTTTAATGAATGAATGGAAGTGGATGAGGCTGAATTTATCACGATTGTTTCCCAGGGTGGTGTTGAGTGTTTTTGTCATTGGGGTGGTGCTTTATTTCATTCGTATTCCTGTTGCAATTTCTTTGGAGTTATTCAATTCCAAAGTTGCATTAAGTGAAGAAAAAATTATTTCCGGGATCATTACCTATGCCTTCTTCTTCTTTTTATGGTCGGCACTGTACTTCATTTATAATTATTTTGAGAGCTACAACAAATCATTGAAGCTCGAGGCTTCAATAAAAGAGATTGAATTGAGCAATCTGAAATCGCAATTGAATCCGCATTTCATATTCAATGCACTCAATAGCATTCGCGCGTTGGTAGATGAAAATCCAACCAAGTCAAAGCATGCCATCAATCAGCTTTCCAATATCCTGCGTAATTCACTGACAACAGAGAAACGCGGACTCACCAGTTTCAGCGATGAGCTAAAAGTGGTTAAGGATTACCTGGGTCTCGAGAGCATCCGGTTTGAAGAACGTCTCAAAACAGAATTTGAAATCGATCCGGAATCGAATGGGTTTTTAGTTCCACCACTGATGATTCAGACACTGGTGGAGAATGGAATAAAACATGGTATTTCGAAGCTCACCGAGGGAGGCGTGATACAGTTGATCACCAAAGTGAATGATGATCACTTAAAAATTCACATCCGCAACAGCGGAAAATTCGTGTTGAACGGAAAAAGAAATGGTTCAGGCGGTCTGGGATTGCAAAACACACGTCAAAGACTAAAGCTTATTTATGGAGACGATGCATCGTTCAGAATATTAACTGAAAATGATAATTTTGTCCTCACCGAGATAATAATTCCACACTTGTATAATTAATCATGAGAGCACTGATTGTTGATGATGAGCGCCTGGCGCGGAAAGAGCTGATGAAACTGCTTGAAGAACACCCTTCCATTGAAATTGTGGGTGAAGCCATGAATGCCGATGAAGCGGAAAAAATGATTGAGGAACTAAATCCGGATCTGCTATTCCTGGACATTCAGATGCCTGGCCGTACCGGCTTCCAGTTATTGGAATCGTTAGACTCGGCACCACTAGTGGTATTCACTACTGCTTATGATGAATTTGCCATCAAAGCATTTGAAGTAAATGCACTGGATTACCTGCTGAAGCCGATTACCGCAGAACGTCTTTCAGAAGCAGTTCATAAAATACTGGATAAAGAACGCACCAAGGCAGGTCGCGCACGCGATAAAAAACTGGGACTCGAAGATCAGGTGTTTGTGAAAGATGGTGAGCGTTGCTGGTTTGTCAGTCTTTCCAATATCCGGTTGTTCGAATCAGATGGTAACTACATTAAAGTGTACTTCGATGCGAACCGCCCGATGATTCACAAATCATTAAATGCCCTGGACGAAAAACTGGATGAACGTGCTTTCTTCCGTGCAAGCCGCAAACACATCGTTAACTTAAGTTGGGTGGAAGGAATCGAACCCTGGTTCAATGGCGGACTGATGGTGAAACTGCGTGGTGGTGATAAGGTAGAAGTGAGTCGCAGGCAGGCAGCTAAATTCAAAGACATGATGTCGCTGTAAGCGGGATCATTTCAGAACCAGTTCAATCAATTCTTTTTCTACGTTCCAATCCTTGGCGAGCTTCAGCATCGCAGTGGCTTCCATTTCAGTAACGTATCCTTTCAGATTGTTGGATTGCCACACCATGTTAATGAGATCAATCCGTTTTTCTTTGGCATAATCTCCGATGATGTCATTGAGAAAAGCACGTGCTCGATCGAATGCCGTGATGTAGTCCTTGGCAATAAAGTCAAGCGCCCATTTCAGTTCTTCGTGTGCATTCAGCTTAATGGCAGTGTCGTCCAGATCTTGTTTCTCTGCTTCATCCAAACCATGGTAATGAAAGATTACCGACTTGAGCAGCATGTAAACTCGTTTCTCTTCTAGGGTCATGGGTATATCGGGCGTTGAAAATAAGAAAAATTCTCTTAGGTTCAGAAAAGCCCTCAGGAGGTTAAAAATAAATCGGATGCAATCTGGTCAGCTAAAAATTTTCCCTTACGGGTAAGCCGTATTCGATCTTCATTCATAATGATTAATCCTTGCCGGATCAAATCCTGAAGATGAACCGCTTGGTTGGAAAGAAGATCATAACTCAATGTATTTTTCAGATAAGAGAGACTGCATCCCCAGGAAGTACGAAGGGTAGTGAAAA
>JBGATZ010000460.1:0-3785 GCA_044228905.1 Cyclobacteriaceae bacterium
AAGATGGTTGTTTGATCGCTTCACTTAATAAAATCAATCTCATTTGGTCTACAAAAGTAATGTCTTTCATCGCGCTTTAAATGCTCATTAACGTTAATTAACCTTCCTTTCAGAACCATTAACCGTTGCGCGCCATCTCTAACCGTACATTTACATCAGAAATTTATGTGGATAAACAATAGAAATATGAAAAAGGTGCTCGTTTTTCTGGGTGTGCTGATCTCCCTGGCTGCTGCTCATTCCGTTTTTGCTCAAACGACAGAAGGAGTAATTACCTATGATCTGAAAGTAAATCTTCATCGCAGGCTTCCGCCCGAACGCCAGGACATGAAAGCGATGATGCCCGAGTTTCGTACCACGAAAGAACAACTGTTTTTTAAAACAGATGAGTCGCTATACAAGCCGCTAATTGAAGACGAGGAGGAAGAATCGTTTGGCGGTGGCGGTATGCAGATGAGAATACGACAACCTAATATTGAACGCTACTTAAATCAATCCACTGGCAAGTCAATTACCAAACAGGAGTTTATGGGAAAGGATTATCTCATTGAAGATTCTGTAAAGCTCGCTCCGTGGAAGTTAGGCACCGAAACAAAAACCATTCAAGGCTATGAATGCAAACAAGCTTACTATACAGATGAATCCAATCCGAATGGTAAACAGGAGATCACTGCCTGGTACACCGATAAAATTCGTTCGTTCCTCGGGCCAGACAGATTCAATACATTGCCCGGGGCAGTTTTGGCAGTAGATGTGAATAATGGTGAACGCGTGATTGTAGCTAATAAGATCGAGCTTCGTCCATTGAAGAAGAATGAACTGAAGATTCCATCAGGTGGCACGAAGACTACACAGCCGGAATTTCAGAAAATGATGGAAGAGCAAATGCGTAATGGTGGTGGAAGAATCATGATCCGGAACTAATAATAGTCAGGCTTTTTGTTTAATAATTGAAATCATTTCTCCGCATGGATGAAATAATGGGATAACTATGAGAATTACTTTTTTACATATTGTTTTTTTGATTACTGCTCATTCACTGGTAGCTCAAAAGTTCATCATTAAGGGGCAGGTAATGGACAGCTCTTCTTTAACGCTACCAGCCTCAACGGTGATGTTGCTCAATGCAAAAGATTCTTCATTGGTAAATTTTGGAGTTAGTGATGCCAATGGTTTCTTCGAAATGAAGAATGTCTCACGAGGCGATTATCAATTGAAGATCACCTTCATGGGATATGCTCCCTTTGTTAAAAACATTTCAGCAATAGATTTAATTTCTCCAGTTACCGATCTGGGCAAATTGCAAATGAGATCTGCGGCTAGTCAGCTGGGAGAAGTAATTGTACAGGGAGAAGCATCACCTGTCACGGTAAAACGCGATACCATTGAGTTCAACGCAAGTTCTTTCAAAGTACAAACCAATGCCAACGTAGAAGACTTACTGAAGAAAATGCCGGGCATGGAAGTTCAGTCGGATGGAACGATCAGAGCGCAAGGCGAAGAGGTGCAACGTGTGATGGTGGATGGTAAAGAATTCTTTGGTCGTGATCCAAAACTCGCTACACGAAATCTCCCTGCTGACGCCATCGATAAAGTGCAAGTGTATAATAAAAAATCAGATCAATCGGTATTTACAGGAATTGACGATGGTCAGCGCGAAAAGACGATCAACCTTGAATTGAAAGAAAACAAAAAGAACGGAGCGTTTGGAAACATCATGGCAGGTGCCGGCACGCAAGACCGCTGGCAAGGCAAAGCAAACATCAATCGTTTTGGTAAGGGAAAACAGCTTTCATTTTTAGGAATGGGCAACAATGTAAACGAACAGGGCTTCTCCATGGATGACTACATGAATTTTTCAGGAGGTTCTTCACAAATGATGGGTGGCGGTGGTGGAAGTATTCGTTTGCAGATTGGTGGTGATAATCAAAATGGAGTGCCTTTAAATTTTGGTGGGCGACAGAACGGGATTGTTACAAATTATGCAGGAGGCGTAAACTTCAATCGCGATTTCAGTCCCAAGACAAAAATGGCGAGTAGCTATTTTTACAATCGCCTCGATCAGAATGTGAGTCAATTGCTCAATCGGATCAACTACCTTCCCGATGGCGATTATAATTTCGATCAGCAAAGTAAACAACGCAACGTAAGCGATAATCATCGGGTTAATTTTTCCCTTGATCATCAGATCGACTCTGCTAATTCATTTCGCTTTACTACCGCAGCTACTTACACTACTTCCGAGCAGAATGTTCAAAGCTCCAGTCAAACGATGAATACAGGGAACACGCTTCAAAATCAAAGTGAGAGAAATTCCAGTACGGATGCAAACAGCTTCAATCTGAATTCAAATCTGTTGTATCGTCATAAGTTTGCAAAGAAGGGCAGGACGTTCTCCTCTAATTTTTCTTTAGGATTGAGTCAAACTCTTTCAGATGGCACACTTCAATCCACCAATGAGTTTTTTAATTCATCAGCTGAGAAACAGGAAATCCTTCAGACTAATAACTCTAATACTGACAATCAGAGTTATGGAGCGTCACTTTCATATACCGAACCGTTAGGGAATAGAAAGTACTTAGAAGCAAACTATAGTTTCCGCACCAACCTCAATCAGGTAAACCGTGAGGTGTATGATGTGGATAATAATCAGAATACATTCAATACACAGTTGAGTAATAAGTACAACAGCAATTACATGTATAACCGGCCCGGAATCAATTTCCGCGTCAATCGGGTAAAATATAATTTTGCGTTGGGAGCAAGCTATCAGCAAACACAATTGAAGGGAGATTTGATTTTAAAGGAAACTAAAATTGATAAGTCTTTTGAGAATGTATTGCCAACAGCGCGATTCAATTATGACTTTTCGAACTTCAAGCACTTGCGATTTGATTATGAAACGTCTATGCAGGAACCTTCTATTCAGCAACTGCAACCGGTAGTGGATAACAGTGATCCGTTAAACCTTTCTGTAGGAAATCCGGATCTGAAACCGGGATACGCTCATCGATTCAGCACAAACTTCACGCAGTTCGATCCGGGAAAGTTTATTGGATTCTTTGCATTCATCAATTCAACGTATACTACCAACTCGATTTCGTATTCACAAACAATCGATCCGGAAACGCTCGTGCGTCTGACGAAACCGGTAAATGTTCGTGACAATTTTAATATCTCAGGCAATTTCAATTTCGGATTTCCGATCAAAAAACTGAACGCCCGCTTAAGCATTGGACCAAGTTCTACATACACGCGCAGTATCAACTTGCTCAACGATCAGGAGAATACTTCCAAACAATATACGTTCGGAGGAAACGTACGATACGATTATACGCTCGGTGATGTTTTGTTCCTCGGCCTGAGCGCAAATATTAGTCAGCAACAAACTCACTATAGTTTCAATACACAGCAGGATCAGCAGTTTCTGAATGAAACGTACACAGCAGAGGGAAATGTTAATTTCCTGAAGAACTATTCGTTTAACTCTGCCTTCAACTTCTATAGCTTCACCAGTCAGACTACCGGTTTCAATCAAACCATTCCCATGTGGAATTTGTCTTTCTCTCGCTTCTTATTCAAAGCAAAAAGCGGAGAGCTGAAGTTAGGCGTAGTGAACCTGCTGGATAAAAGCTTGAGTGTAAGTCAATCGGCCAGTGTTAATTATTTACAACAGACAACTACAAACAATCTTGGTCGTTATTTTATGTTGAGTTTTACGTATGCGTTGAACAAACAACTCAACCCGATGGGTGATGGAGGACGAAGAAGAGGTGGTCCTGGCC
>JBGATZ010000461.1:0-3723 GCA_044228905.1 Cyclobacteriaceae bacterium
CCCCATCTTCAAGGAACTTTCTTTCAGTACCATCAGCCAGATGCAATGGCTTTTGTCCATTCCATGTCAATTCCAATAATGAGCCATATGAACCGGGTGACGGCCCGCTGATTGTTCCGGAAGCATATAAATCACCCACCTGAATATTGCATCCATTCACCGTATGATGCGCCAGCTGTTGGTTCACATTCCAGTACATGTACTTGAAGTTGGATCTGCTTACGGTAACTGCTTCTGATTTTTCTGTCTGAATCAATACTTCCAATGAAAGATCAAAATTCTTTGCTCCATCAAAAGACAAATAAGGGAGCACTTGTGGGTTTTGCTCGGGGCCTTCAGTACGGAAAGGTTCAAGCGCATCCATGGTTACAATCCAGGGTGACATCGTTGATCCAAAATTCTTTGCAAGGAATGGACCAAGTGGAACATATTCCCATTGCTGAATGTCACGTGCTGACCAATCATTAAACAATACAAATCCGAAGATGTGATCTTCTGCTTCTTTCGTATGAATAACCGATCCTAATTTTGTTTCGGTACAAGTAATAAATCCCACCTCCAGTTCAAAATCGAGTTTTCGTGTTGGAGCGTAGATGGGTGGCTCCACATCTACCGGTTTGATTTGCCCTTTTGGTCTATGAATGTTTGTTCCTGAAACCACGATAGAAGAGGCTCTTCCGTGGTAACCAACAGGCAAGTGTTTCCAATTAGGAAGCAATGCATTTTTCGGATCGCGGAACATAGATCCAACGTTCGTTGCATGTTCTTCGCTGCTGTAAAAATCGGTATAGTTGGGAATGCGAACAGGAATCTGCATTTGCACTTCATTCATTGGCACTAAACCAATTTCACGATGCGGTAACAGCATTTCATCGTTATCATGACGAAGCAGTTGAGAAACCCTGTTCCTCACTTCACGTGTTTTCTTTTTACCTAACGCCAGGAAGTCATTGAGGTATTTTTGATTGAAAATTCCTAAAGGCAAATCCATTCCATCCAGGTAGCCATGCTCTTGCAGATAGACAAGATCTACTACGTGATTTCCTATTGCCACACCCGCTACCGGAGTGAGATATCTTGTTTTAAAAATTCCGAAGGGAAGATTTTGAATCGGGAAATCAGAACCTTTGGGTACATGTACCCAGCTTTTCAATTCGGGATTGTTTGCTTCAATTTTGAGTGCCATAGTTACGGAATAAAAAGTTAGTCGCCCGGAAATTCCAGACGACTAACAAATCAATCCCCTAAGTTAACTATTGGCTGTTATTCCTGCCAGAATTTAATTCCCTGCAAACGGGATAATTCGGCCAGTGACAACGTAGCCTGATACTTATATTGAAGCTGAGTCAATTGTGCACGCTGCAAATTGGAAGACGCAAAGATCAGGTCTAAATAAGTAGCTACTCCACTTTTGTAGCGAACCTGTGTCAAGCGCAACGCTTCCTTCGATGCATTGATCTGGCTCTCGGTATTTTTCAATTGTGATTCATAGGCATTCAAATCAGCCATTGCCGACTGCCAGTCCTTTTGCAAAGTGTTATTCGCATTGGCCTTAGTAATCTCTCCTAACTCACCAGACTTCTGGGAGATCGCAATGTTATCACGCAGACGATGTCCCTGAAAAATTGGAACACTTAAAGTAACACCAGCAAGATAGTTGAACCTGATCTCATCCAGGTTAGGTTGGTAGCCGTTCTTTCCACCTGCGTTGGCATTGAGTACCAGGCTAGGTAGACGATTGTTATTGACGTATCTCAAATCCGCTTGTGCAGAAGCGATGCGTTGATTGGCCGCAATAATCTCAGGATTAGTATCAGCGTTCAATTCACGTGAACCTGACCCCTGAAAATCGAACTCTCCGCCTTGAGGAGCTTGTGCAGTCCCAACCGTATAATTCAACAAAGCCAGTTGCCTTTCATATTGTCTTTGAAAATCAACCTTTCTGTTTTTTTCCTGATCCATGGTATTCAGAATATTAGAAAGATCAACCTGCAAGGCATCACCTTGCTTCAACTTACCTTCAATGATCATTTTGTTCTTTTCATAAAAAGAAATCACGGTATCCTGAACTTCAATTGCCTTCTTTAAGTAAATCAGTGAGTAGTAAATACCGGTTACTTGTGAAGCCAATTGTAATTTAGCAGACTCAACATTTGTTTTCTAAACCAACAAATCTGCCTTCGCTTTCTCCACCTGAGCTTTCGTTTTTCCAAAATCCCAAATGTTCTGACTGATTCCCACATTCACATTGTAGTTATTATGTGGTTGAAATAGCAATGTCTTCGTTTCAGTAGCGCTGACCGGAATAGTTGTTTGCGACAACGGATTGACATAGTTATACGATGCTGTTCCATTGATGTTTGGCAGGTAGTTGCTCTTTGCCAGATCTACACGAACTTCAGAAATCTCAGCTGACTTATTCAGCTCCTGAATACGGGGATAATAATTAAAGGATTGTAGAATCCATTTGTTTAACTCCGGATTTACCTGAGCCCGCGTGGTTGCCAGCCCACTTACAGTTAGTAATAAAATTAAAATCTTTTTCATCTCTATGATATTAATGACTCTCTTCGGAAATTTTTTGAATAGTAGCCTTGTCCATCTTTTTCGTTTTCAATAAAAAGACCAGGGGAAGAACAAGCAGGAAGAATAAACCGATCAGCTTAAATCCATCGAGGTAAGCCAGCAAAAAACCTTGTTTGCTTACCGCCAGATCCAAAATACGGTAACTTAATGTAGACGCTGTTTGCGGATCAGCTCCATTCTTAATCGCACCTGCTGCATAAGATGCAAGTCGTTCAGTCATTGCAGGATCAGATGGCTGAAGGTTGCTCACCAGATCAGTACGGTGCAATACATATCTGTTATTTACATATGTATTCATTACAGCAATACCGAACGCTCCACCTAGCTGACGAATCATGTTAGTGAGTGCAATGCCGGATGGCAACTCCTGCGGAGTCAATCCCACCATTGCCTGATTAATCAATGGAACGGTCAGACACGCAGTACCTACACCACGAAAAATCTGTGGTAATGTAAAGAATGCAAGTCCTGCATCGGGATTAGCTAATGAGGATGTATATCCATGAAGGATAAAACAAATACAACCCACTACTACATAATAAACAGGTGGAGTACCACTACCCAATGTCTTACCAATAATCGGCATACAGAAAATAGCAATCAACGCACCGGGAACCAAACCAAAGCCTGCGTCCGTTGGTGTGTATCCTAAAATACGCTGTACCAATACAGGGAAGATGAATACCGATCCGAACAAGCCAAATCCCAATACGAAAGTGAGAATATTACTGGCAATGAGATTTTGACTCTTGAACACACGGAGATTTACCAACGGCTCTTTAACCGTTAACTGGCGGTAAACGAAAGCAATCAATCCAAATGCCGCACTTATTGTTAGTATCACAATCGTACGGTCATCAAACCAATCTTCTGATTGACCTTTCTCCAATACATATTGAAGGCTTCCGATTCCAATTACCAGGAATAAAATTCCGAGATAATCGATGTGCACATTCTTACGATTAGCTAATTGCTCAGCCGTATCGTCCGGAACGAAACGCCATGCCAATAGTGAAGCCGCTATTCCAAAAGGAATGTTGATATCAAAAATGAGTGGCCATGAATAATTATCTACAATGATTCCGCCAAGCGTTGGTCCAATAGTAGGACCAAGCACGATCCCCATCCCAAACATAC
>JBGATZ010000005.1:0-25715 GCA_044228905.1 Cyclobacteriaceae bacterium
GTAAGCATCCGGAAGGTACGCGTCATCAGAAAGCTCAGGTACCTGTTATCCAGCATCTCATTATCCTCATGGTGATCGCCAGCCCCACGTCTACGCAGGTGCCAACGGTGAAGTATTTTATGGAGTGGATGATGTCGACTGCCCAGTATTATAAATGCAAACTACCGGAACAGGGAGATTGGTATCAGCCTGGCGATTGTATTTAAAGCCAGATGATTACGATTTTATCGCAAACGCTGAAGGCAGCCAATACCAACCCCGTGGATATTCGGAGGCGGAACGATTATTTCGCGGAGTCCCTTGCCGGAGACTGGCTCCGCGGGACCAGAGAGAAAGTAATAAGTCATGCAGCGCACCTATACTGCGGTATTCATTCAGCATATACTCGCCAAATGTTTTAATTTTAAGTACGCGGCAGCCCTCGATAATGGAGAAATAACAGCACATAACGTTATTAGGTTGTTGTGCGTAATGTGCCAATGACATTCAGACCATGATTCAACTAATTCTAATATTCGGATTACTGTTTGGGATCGACAAGACTTCGGGCAAGGAAATTCCTGGGACTTATGTAAGAAGAATTCAAAAACACTCGGACGTAAGACAATTTGGACGAACACTGACTCTCAATTGTGACTCGACTGTCATTGCGACTTTTCAAGGTGACATGATGAACGAAAAAGTAAAAGGACATTGGAGATTAAACCGAGACACTGTAGTCGTGACAATAGACGAACCTTTAGGACATTGGAACAAAGAGAATCTATTTGTCAAAAGGGGCGAAACGACTCATCCTGGTAGTTACAGAATTAAAAGGAGAAAAAATTAAAGACGAACTTCTGAAAGAAGCTTTATTTAAAGACAGTAAAAAATACGCTTACGACAAGACAAAGAAACAAGAGCGTGAGTAGACTCACTACGCACAACAAAAGCTATAAGTCATGGCGGCACTCGGACGATTATTTATTTATCTTAGAGGTGTGCCGCCACGCCTTACTAGCTGAACGTTAACTGTAATACGCTTAGATAATGACGTTTTTGAAAGACAAAATGAAAAAGACGCAGCAAACTGGTCTGACCGTTGGACTTTCAATTGTTTCGATCTTTTTTCTCTCGTTGACAATTTATCGATGGACATGGGACTATAATGAAAACGGAAGTTATTTTAACGAGGAAACAATGACATCATATAGTGACAATGCACTACCAGCACTTGCTGTGTTGACAACTCTTTTGATCATTCCGATACTGATTTTATTAATTAGTTTTCGTAAAGCGCACAACCGCCAACAAAGCCTATAATCCATTTGTTTTGATTGTTTATTTTTATTTTAGTAAAAACAAACGGCTTATAGCTAGACGTAGGCAATTTATTTGAATGAGATTTTCGATAACTATACTGACCCTAATAACAATGACCTGTTGTTCCCGGGACAACTACGAAGACATGTTATCGATCAGACTAAGGGAAATAGAAAAACTGGAGTTGTATGACAACAGTTTTGTCGTCTACAGCGAAGCTGATGGTTATGGCTCAACGTTCCCACGTTGGAAATCGGACCTGGACTACTATCAAGACGATATGGTAATAGATGACGCTGGGAAAATGTATAGAGCAATAGTGGACAGTAAAAGCAAAGAGCCAGTGACTTCTCAGCGCGACTGGCAATTGATCCCATGGATGCATCCATACTTGTTTCTAAGAGACACGGCCAAGGTTGAGGACTTAAAAAAGTTGCTGGCAAATACACATCCTTACATAAGAGCCTATGCTTTCGCGGCTCTTGCTAACCAGGACGTTGACGGACTATATGATGTCATTCTGGACAATCTAGCCGATACGACTCGGATGACTCAAATGACTAGTGACTATGGATTTGATGTATGCCCGGCCGATCTAATGATTTCTTATAAGTTGGACGACTTAAACAAAGCGGACACAGTCGTAACCGTAACTCTTGACACCAAAGTAAACAGTATAATGGCTAACAAAATTGATGACGGAGAATGTGTAAATGGACCTGTAAGAAAACGATACTATTTTTCAAAGAAATTCCCTTTCATAGTCAAGAGAAGAATTAGAACTGTTGGACGATACCGACTATGAAAAAACTGCCGCCAACAAAAGCTAAGAGTCATGCCGGCACGGTTGATATTTAATTTTTATATTTCGGTATGCCGCCACGCCTTATAGCCAGGTGTTGACGGCAATAATTTCGGAACAAAAACACTTTGAGTTTAATGACCACAGTTGCGACAAAAAGACATCCTATAAAATTTTATACGGTTTTAGCTTTCGCGTTTCTGTTTTTATGTGGGTTAGGAACATTGTTAATGTTTGCTAGTATTGACCTTTTACAAAAAGAACAACAGGCGGCTAAAGACTATTTATTACCTATTGTCAGCTTTCTGTTTTACTTTCTGGCATTTTCAATGATTTACATATATTGGAAAAACGCACCAAAAATTACCATTGACAAGCATACCATAATTTTTGGGAACCAGACTTTTTATTCAAAAAATATTAAGGATGTTATACTTACAGGAAAGATGTCATTCCGTTATTATTTTATGACATTTCCAATGGAAGGAACTGCAATAATTTTCAATGACGAAACAGAAAAAATATTATTTGATGATATGTATTCTAATAGCTGGGAAATAAAATCATTTCTGGAGCAGCAGTTATAAATAAACAGGAATACAAACCAAAGTTGAAGTAGATAAATATACAGTATGAAGATGTAGATGTGTTTAAAGGAAATCAATTCCTAAGTCTACGAGGCATTTCACTTTGGGGACTTATTGGATTTTTTACTTTTATGCTATTTAGCAAAAGACATCCGTCCATTGCATTTTTAGTATTTTTTGGAGTATTCGGTATTTTTTGGTTTATCCTACACTCATGGATGATGCATTACTTCGTGGTGACAAAAGATTTTTTAATTATCAAAAATCATAATTTTTTATGGGCGACTAAAATTTATTCATTGTCAGAAATTAATGAGATTGTTTATGAAACGCAAGGGAAACAGCCAAATTCTATGAGAGTGATAACAAAAGATTTTAGAAATAAATTGTATCCGGCAGGGACATTGCGTGACGAGACTTGGTTGGACATGAAGAAAGAATTGGAAACGAATGGCATAGCGGTTAGAAACGAGTGTATTATTGAAGACTAACATAAAAGAGAATTACTGCCGCCAAAACAATGTGTATGCGCAATTTAAATTTGATTAATTATTTTTAAAGGTAAATTTAAATTGCGCATACACGAACGTTATCGGTCTGACGTTAACAATACCACGTCACATACACGAACGGTAGCGGTAAGCACTAATGACAAAGATCGTAACACTATCTCTTGCACTACTATTCATTCGGTGTACCGGACATGACGACAGAGTCATTGAGCGATGGGACAACAATACCATAAAGGCTAAAAAAGTCTTTTACAATGACCGTGATACAGCACAATACCTTTTAGTTACCTATCATGAGAATGGCAACCAAAGTGGAAAGAGCCATTTTATTGACTCTATCAAAAACGGTTGGTCTGTCACTTTCTATGAAAATGAGAAAGTACAGGACAGCATATTCTATCGAAACGACATTCCCGCAACTACTATCAGACATTACCATCATAATGGAAGCCCAGCATACGTTGGACAATTTGATGAGAATGGAAAAAATGATGGGCCGTGGACTTATTTTGATTCACTCGGACGACTTAGCGAGGTAACGGAATTTGCAGGAGATGATATTAAAATCAAAACCACTTATTTCGATACTCTTGGGTGGATGGTTAAAGAAGTTCTATTTGAAGAAGGAACAATTGGAGAGATTCAAGAAGAAAAAAATTTCAAGGACAGCCTCTTAAATGGACAATATCATAAATACCATCCAACCGGTATCATCGCCCAAAACGGTGAATTCATTGCCGGAAAAAGAAAAAATACTGAATGGACAGATTTTTATAGTACTGGACAAAAACTCCGAGAGTATGTTTTCACTGGGGAATACGACTGGAATGTGAAAATTTTAAACGTGTGGAACGAAGAAGGAATGCAAACGGTAAAAGACGGCAAAGGAAAATATACAACTTACAGCTATTGCCCAAATGGAAAAATTAAGACCAAAACCGTAAGCAACTTTAAAGACGGTTTTGCAACCGAGACAAAAGAGTATAAGATTAGTGCCTGCCGCTAACAAAGTCTATAATCCATTTATTTCTTTTGTTTATTTTTATTTTGGTGAATAAACGGCTTATAGTCAAACTTAGCGGTTAGGCAATGGACAACATCAAACAGCAAATAGAGAACAACAGACAATGACTTAATGAATGGAATTAATTACGCTACATAAACACGATAAAAGGTGGACAAATACTTTTCAAATAGAACGGGAACTAATTTTCAGAATTTTAGGCCAGAGTGTTGGCAAAATACACCACGTTGGAAGTACTGCAGTGCCAGACTTACTGGCAAAGTCAATTATTGACATCGCTATTGAAGCCGAAACATTTCCACCATCACAGCCAATCATTGAAGGACTTGCCAGTATAGAATACGAGTATAAAGGCGAAGCAGGTATTGCAGGACGACATTGGTTTATAAAAGGACAACCGAGAAAATTTAATCTCCATTATTGTTCTGTAAACTCTGACATAGTGCAAAGCCAAATCAAATTGCGAAATAAATTAGCTGAAAACGAACACCTTCGTAGAGAATATGAAGCAATAAAACTTAAAAACCATAAGGGCAAAGACATCGATAGTTCTGACTATGCTTATACAAAATCAGACTTCATTAAAAGGATAATGGAATGATAACAAAAAACAACAAGTCCGAACTGCTAACAATGCATATAAAACATGCGGGCAGAGTTGATCGTTAATTTTAATTTGGCCTGCGGGCACGCTTTATGTGCGAACGTGGCAAGTATTTTTGGACAGATTGACACTGATGAAAAAAATATTAATCATCCTTATGTTGACAACGACACTTGTGAGTTGTGACTATTTCAACGACACGAGAGTTTGTAACCAAACAGGAAAGGAAATAACATTGAAAATCACTTTTGATAAGGACGAAGTTAAATCTTGGTCTGGGGGGATGCTGGTCAGGAACGTTACAAAAACGTTTAGAAATTTTGGTGACAACTTGATTCCTCTAAACATTGATACCGTCAACTATATTTCGACTTATTTAATAAAACCTGACACTTGTGGACAAATTGAGGGCGGGAATAACCGTAGACCGAATTTTCATTTCTTTGAAGCGTTGGAAATCATAAGTGGAGATGACACGCTTAAACTGAATACAAAGGAAGAAATGAGAAAGGCATTTGACGCTGACCGCGAAGAGACAAAGTACTACTTTGACTTACTAATACAGAAAGGTGTAAAAAATGCCAGCCGCTAACAAAAAGTATGGTTCATGACGCTGATCAGGAGGACTTTTTTTATTTTGCTCAGCGCCACGGCTTATACATAAACGTTGGCGGTAATGCAAACAGGAAAATTTATGGACATCGTTGACTCAAGACAAGAAATAAAGAACTCAAAACTTCTCTGGTTAATTCTTGGGATACTATTAATTCCTGTATTTAATTCTGTCGACAGTTTAGTCGGTGGACTTTTCAAGATAGTGGGATTCTCAATCATGGCCAGAGTTATGCTATCGACCATTCTACAAGCTTTTATTACTCTTGGACTACTAGCTATTCTATTTTGGATAATAAGAAAATGGAATATTGAAAGCCCTCCATGGACGGTTTTGACCTTGAAGACTTTCAAGACGTACGGATTTATTTTCCTGATAATAATAGTGACTGGTCGGGTCATTAGCTTTTTCGTTTTGAAGAACATAGACAACGAGATTGAGCTAATAGAGGAGAGCGAGAGATACGATGTTTTGAGAGATTCAACATACTGGCATCTTGCGAGTGCAATTTTCTCGGTCGTCCGAGAGATTCTCATTTTCTCAATCTATTTTGTCGTTGTACTTAAGAACAAATCGACAAGTTTGCACTACCGCCAACAACGTATATAAAACGTGCCGGCAGGTTTGATTAGTCATTTGACTATTTTGGAGTGCAGGCGCGTTTTATAGCGAAAAGTTGTATGCAATAATGTGATGAGAATTCTAACATCTATCATACTTAGTCTTATTTTAACCAATTCATTTGGACAGGTAGATACCTTAAAAACCGACACAACTAAGTCGGTTTATAAAGGACTCATAACTAAAAAACTGAATAGTAAATCAGACGCCTTCAAAGTTATCGTATCCTGCAGACCTTGTATTCTATTGAAATATGATTCGGCCGACAGATTGATTCAGAAATCGATTCAGTATACCGACTGTCCTGTTGGCTATTTCATAAAGTACTTTCCAAATGGAAAAGTAAAACTCGTAGGACATTATAAAGAGATTAAAACCACCAATTGGGATAATATATTTGACAAAGGTTATTGTAGACCGGATGGAGCTTGGACATATTTTAATGAGAACGGAAAGGAGCTTTATTCCGAATATTGGAAAGATGGAAATTTCGTCAAACAAGTTCCAGAACAAATCAAACCTGAGATTTGGAGCTTTGGACTAATTGTTAATGGTACTAAGACAGATCGAGAGACTTTTACTTTTCAAGAAGTAAAGAGCTTAAGAATTGTTCCAAAGTTTAAAAACAAGATGACTTCGGGGATAAATATTTCGATTCGCATTAGCGCTAGTGCAATTGGGCACAGTAACGTTGAGAAACAATTCACGCTAGACAACTTCAGTCAATCGGACATTTCAAAGTTTATTGAAGAATCAGCTTTCAAACCGACAGAATCGGTTTCTGTGACAATAATGTGCTATGACAACAATGTCAACACCTTCAACAAATTCATAAAAGTTGAGAAATGAAGCCGGGGACACATTACAGCTGCCCGTAAAGTGTTTATGCCATTGTGTTATCGGTGTGATGTTTACTATTTTAGCGACACAACGCCCATAAACACGAACGTTGGCGGTAGTTATTGCCGGACAAGATAGACTTCAAATAGATGAGAAAAATATTAATATTAGTCCTGACTATTGCAGTTGGGATAAGTTCTTTCGGACAGTCAATAGAAGAAAAAGAGATAATTAAAGAAGGGTCTAAGCTTTACAAAACAGACATGGCTTCCTGGTTTGGGACAGACCTATTTTTAGCTAAGTTCAGTGAAAGACGACAAAACACAGGTGGGTATTTTTCTTATCTCGAAAACGACCAAGCTATTTGTATTTTCTTTTCCCGAGACGAAAAACCAAAAGTAATAGGGACATTTAAATTTGACAGTACTTATAATGTTAATACAGCGATAGTGGATGGACAAGAAAGAGCGCTTACAGAGAAGGAGTTTGAACTATTGACTATTCGACAAGCAGCGCTAGCTGAGTTTAAAGCTGATACTTTATTTAAGACCTACAAGGACATGAATCCAAATTTCATTCCTCTTAATGACGAGAATGGAAAAAGGGTTTACATTCTGACGGGTCCACAAAAACATGGAGTCTTTGTTTTTGGAAATGACTATCTATTGACATTTGACAAAAAGAATAGACTAAAAGACAAGAAGCGTCTACATAAAAACATTATCCCGATCGAGTACGGAGAACAAACTGACAAAATAGTTTTAGCAACAATGCACTCACATCTACCGGAGACAGGTGATCTAATCACAGCAACAGATATCTGTACGTTAATGTTATACGAAAAATATGCCAAGTGGGGACAGCACATAGTTATGTCCAACAAAAATGTTTCTGTCTGGGACTGCAAAAAAGACCAATTGACTGTTTTGACAAGGGAAGCTTGGGACAAAATTTACAGTCATCAAAAAGAGAAGAGCAAGCAATAACTACCCACAACAGAGCATATAAATCATGTCAACAGCGTTGATGATTAATTATTAATTTGGTTAACCTTTGAAAGATAAATTTGCCCGTACGGGGAGAGACAAATCCGGATTTGATCGAACAACACGTTTAACCATCACTGACGACAAGAATAGAGAAATGGAAAAATAAGTTAGCCGGTGACGCACGAACCGCTAACCAGGTATATGTGCAATTTAAATTTGATTAACTATTTTAAAGGAAAATTTAAACTGCGCATTCGAGAGTGTTTTGCACCTTTTTAAATGAGAAAATTATTCCTAGACGATATTAGAACGATTGACATGGTTTACGACAAATCAGAAGAATCCGACTTTGACATAGTCAGGACTTATGCTGACTTTGTCAACTATGTTAAGAAAAATGGACTACCGGGCTTTATTAGTTTTGACAATGACTTAGGACTTGACGACAACGGTGACGTAGCGTTGGACGGATACGCAGCAGCTAAATGGTTAGTTTACGAATCCGGACTCGACCTAAGAAATTTGAAATTTAAAGTTCACTCAGCAAATACGGTGGCTTCAGAGCAAATCCAAGGACTCCTGACTAACTACATTAAATTTTTAAGTGTAGACTAGAAAGCTGTAACGCATGCTGGCACGTTTTTGTGTTTAGGTCTACCTGTGGAACCTCCTTTTCAGTTAATATTTCATGCTCTACAAACAAAAAGACCACCTAAAAAAAAAAATTAGCGGAGGGGTGTAATGATCTTCGGATTTGGCCACTAAATAAGGAAACGAACAAAAATTATGAGTGAAGGTAACCTTACTTATCGGACTGATTCCTTGTCAAAAGCAAGCCTGGAACAATTCACGATTGTGGTGCTAAATCAAGCAAAGTGAGTAAAGATTTTTACCAGGCCTCGATTTTACCCTTTGCAGCAATCATCATTAAAATCTGCAGGGCTTATACCCATTCGCAGGAAGATTTTGAAGACTATTACCAGGAGGTTTGCCTGCAGATCTGGAGAAGCAAAGATACTTTCCGCGAGCAATGCCAGTGGTCAACATGGGTTTATCGTATTTCCCTAAACGTATGTCTGACATTGCTTAAAAAAAATAAAAGAAAGGGACAAACGTATTTCACTTCGGAGGTATTACCCGATGATGTAATGGTAACTGAAAACAGGGCGTTTGAAGACGAGTCGCTGAACCAATTATATGTTGCGATCAGACACTTGTCAGAAGTGGATCGGGCGTTGATCCTCCTGTACCTGGAGGAAAAGTCGTACCAGGAAATAGCCGATATTCTTGGTACCAACGGGAACAACATCGGTGTACGCGTGAACAGAATTAAAGAACGTTTAAAGAAAATGCTCGATGAAAAAATCAATTGAGGCAATTTGGAAAGAAGGCTTTTTGAATGAAAAGAGCCTGGTGGCTCCTAAAGTGAATGATCTGTATAATCAAAGATCAAAGGACCTGGTCGATAAAATTGAGCGGATGACTAAAATCAATAGTGTTGCGCTGATCGCGATGGCAGTCATCTGTCCGGTTACTATGTATTATTTCCTGGATATGACCTGGCAGGGAGTGGCCATTTCCATCCTGTTCCTTGTTGTTGTATGGTACAGCAAACGGCAACGACCAGGCATCAGGACACTGGATCACGGAGCAACCAGTTTTGACTATCTCAAGGCGTTCGACCGAAGGATTAAAGACGCGGTCTCGCAGAACGAGAAAGTATTGCGTTTTATTTACCCGCTCTTTTTTCTGATTTCAGTTAGTATGCTATGGCCTAAATGGAGTAAGGGTACATTCATCTCGGAGATCTATCAAAAATACCCGGACATGATATTTATTGGGAGTGTACCGCTATTTGCATGGATCATCGCAGGAATTGGAACTTTGCTCATATTCTACTTTTCACCCGGAATTTACAGATGGGATGTAGGTTTGGTGTATGGAAGGATATTCAAGAAACTGGAAGAAACAATTGCTGAGATGGAGGTGTTGAAACAAGGATAATAAAGGCCCAAACAACACTTTATTTTCAGATATTGTGCGTAATTATTTGAAAACAAGTAGTACATGAAGGGAGTTAAGGTTTTTCTGAACATCATTTTAATCACCGTTTTCAATGGAGTTTACGGACAACAAGTAGACTATGCCAATTGGAAGGAGGAATCAAAAAGTAACATTAGACTTTTGCCCGAGTACGGAAACGTTACCAAGACGAAAGAACAGAAAGAAGCAGATGCTGAATTTATTAAACTTTCTCTGCAACAAGATGGAAGTCGTGAGAAGGCTTCAGAGCATATGGTCGAATTGGGGTTCATGTATTTATATCGAAAGGACTTAAAGACGGCAATGTACCGTTTCAACCAGGCCTGGCTACTCAATCCAGGAAATGAAAATGCGTATTGGGGATTTGGAGCGATTTACTTTACGTTCAACGATTTTGAGAGCGCTATGATTCAATACACTAAGGGATTAAAAATCAATCCTAAAAGCTCAACTATCCTCACGGACAAAGCGACAGTCTATCTGACAAGATTCAATACCACCGGTGACAAAATTATCCTGGACTCCGCGATAACTATTTTTAAAGAATCGTACCTCATCGACCCTGAAAATCAAAACACCCTCTTTAAATTATCGGCTTGTTATTTCCTGAATGACAACTGCAAGGATGCTCTCCGGTATTATGAGGAATGCAGAGTACTCGGAGGGCGACCGATTACAAAAGAATACTCAGAAGCTCTCAACAAGAGGTGCGTTAAATAAACGACTCGTAACACAAAGGTGTGAGCTATTTTATTTTTAATGTTTATTTTTATTTGGTAAATAAAAACGCCCTTATAGCCGAACGTTGCGGGGCATTTGCTGACAAAGAGATTAACCATGAGGCAAGGAATTAAGAGACCGGCTAAAGCGTATGTACTCCATGTATTATGGATTGCGATGGTTATTTTTTGGTCGACAACAAATTCCTCAGAAATCGGGCAATGGATTCTCTGGATCGGAGTGGGAGCAGGGACTATTTCGCTGACTCACCTGATTGTGAGGCGAAATTATTTTGAGATTGTTGACAACAAACTCATCATCAATGATAGTCTTTTTAAGACAACGACCATCGATATGGACAAGATTGAGAAATTTGACCTTGAACCAGGGCCATTCACGGCTTCGAAAATAGTTCTCAGGGACAAGACTAAGATAAAGTACGCGGACAGTCAGACTGACGACAAAAAATTAAAGGAAGTGATGCGGCAATTCAATATTCCCGTTGAATGAACGGGAAAGCAAACGGTCACGGCTAAACCCATAAGTCGTGGCGGCAGGATTTGATATTTAATTTGACTATTTTGGTATGCCTGCCTGATTGCGAAACATTGGCTGCCCTATTAATCGATCCTTCACGACTATGAAACATTTGCTATTTCTTGTCACGCTCCTTGCGACAGGATTAAACGCTCAAACAACCCTGGATTTTAATAAACGATTCGTACAAAGCGAAGATAAATGGGTTGCATTCAAACCAGACAAAGACGGTGCTTATATCTACGGCTTTATTTATATAGACGCTCAGGCAGGTCTGACTCTCAATTATGAAGGAACTTTCAAGATATTATCATCGGGTGAATTTCTGCCTAAAAAGCCAGACAGCACAAATGTCAAAATACGGCTACAGCCAAACAATGTTTTAGTAGCTTTTATTCCGGATGAGAAATTTCAGGAACTTAAAATTTCAGCTATTCCTGAATGGTTGAAATATTATAAAACCGACACCAGTTCAATTAAAAGACTTTATCAATGGGGTTATATGTACAATGGTTGGAATGAATGCGCAAAGGCGTTGACGTATCTACAAAGAGCTGAAAAAACAGATCCTAAATATAAAGGACTTTCTGTTGAGCTATCCTTCTCATACAACTGCCTGCATGACTATGGTAAGGCTGAATCAATTTTGGAAGAAGAGATAAAAACGAATGCAGGAGACGCGTATGTTAACAAAGAATATATTTATACACTTACTAAAAACAATAAAATTGACAAAGCGATAAATCAATTTGAGGTATCAATTAAGTCGCTGACAGACGATCAGTATAATGCGGAGAACTGTTATAATATTTTACAATATTATTATTCTCAAAAGGATAAAGATAATTTCAACAGATGGTATAAAGAGCTTCACAGACACCGCACTGAGAATAAAACGATAGCGCAATACGCTAACAAAATGAAAAGGAACCTGAATAAATAACGGGCAGCAACTACAGTTAGCATATGCGCTGTAAATTCTTCAAATGTGCGCTATCCGATTTTGTGAGCATACATATTCCGGTTTGACAGAGAAGGGGGAGTGTGGTGTCTGTCAGCAGCTGATTCACCAGCTATAATTTTGAGCGTACAACACCCGCTACAGGTTATGGTGGTTCATATTGATAATTGTTTTTATATTTTTATAGTGCAGGTACGCGTTATACACCCGCGTTGTTGCACTAGTTACGAATTATGGATAATCGATTAAATTTGCTCTTCCTTTTCTGTTTTTTCTGATGTGCCTTTAACAGCGTATGCGGACCACGAGGATGTCTTCGCAACGATCTTCCTTGGATTTGGCTTCACATTTTTTCTTGTTGTTTCTGACTCTCTTTTGAAAATCAGGCCAAGTGGAAAATTGTTAATCATTGGACTTCTACTCATCGCAACACCTGCTACGTTCAAGTACACGAATGCCTGGCCGTACTATGAAAACGTGACGCTGATAAACACGTTGGTTGTAGTAATTCCTTCAGCAGTGTTTTTGGTAAGCTACTTTGGATTAAGGAGGAAATTTAAAATTGAGTAAGCGGAGACCACTGCGCACTACTATGCAGGCATGGATGATATTTAATTTCTATATTTAAATGTGCCACTACGCCTTATAGCCAGATATAAGGAAGTAATATGGCCTAGGAAAGAGCTAAGTTATAATCATGGGACTCTCAGACTTACTGGATGCTTTTGTAAACCTTTCATTACTTGGTCACAAAAAGCCTGGAACAAAGCGACCTAAGGTTTATATTCTGTTTTACATACTTCTGATTCCAAGCCTTTTTTGGTTCGTCATAGAATGGAGATCAATCCTGACCTTACATTCACCTTTTCTTTTTCTCGGACTTTTTATTGCACTGGGGCTAATCTTTACAGCTTTGACAATAGTCATTATTTATAAGATCGGACTAATTGAAGAATTAACGAAAAGAGACATCTTTTTAATCTTAATTCCTGTGACACTATTGACTATTTGTCTGGCGAATTATGCAAACAGGACTTTGGATTTGTTCCCCTAAATCAGATTGGAACACGTTTTTGCAACTCACAGCGAAGTATTAATCCCATAAGTTATCTTGACTATGCAAGTGACGGGTTTTGATCACCACATCTTTTCAGGAAGTTGGTGCACTTGTTGGTGACCCAAATTGATTGAAGATGTTGTTCCCACGTAACAATTCGGAACACCACCATCGTATGGAGTACACGTATGGCGTAATCTTTTCGCGGGGTGGGTTGCAGGAGACCCGCTGGACAGCGATGAGAGAAGAGCTCGGGATGTGCGGTGAGGAATAACTGTTTCCGCGGGTTTGCCTGCGACAGACACTGACCTGACAGCGTGTTTTGGAGAATAAGGAGATATAGGCAATATTGCTGAGATACCATTGTTATGATTGACTTATCCTTTGCTGAAAATCAGATTCGCTGTGTGGCGAGCTTTCAGGATCTTGTTTCCACTCCATTTTATGGAGAAGTGAACGCGATTTGCTGGAACCGGCAACTCTCTGGTGATTTTTCGGAGATCGTTCAAAAATTACCGCCCGATGAAAACATACGGGTAATTGAAGAGGAAGAGCTACGCGACCTTTCGTTGAGCCACCAGGGCGAACTGGCCCGTGCGGTTCTTTTAAATGACCTGGCGTTGTTGCACGCCCGGGGCGCATCGCCTGTACTGAACGTGATCAGGCACTACGACCGGGATGAGGCCGATTCCTTTTTTCCAACCGATGTCTATTCTTTTCATGTCGATCGCTCTCCTGTGGCTACGGATACTTTTTTATGTACCTACTATGGGGAGTCGAGCGAAATACTGCCCAATTCACAAAGCCAAAAGAAGATACTCATTCCTGAAATACGTGATCAGCTTAAAAAAATATATGACGGAGCAGAGGAAGATTTTGATACGTTCCTGGCAGCACATTTCTTTGACCTGCACTACGCGGCCAGCGCGGGTGCTCGTCCCATACGCTTAGGACTCGGTCATTTATGGCGCATTGCGGTGGATCACCCGGAGAGTAACGTTCTTCCCTGTGTGCACCGCGCACCAAACGAAAAGCCCGGTGAGCATCGGCTGTTGATGATCTGTTGAAGAAACAGCCAACAAGGTTGTTGTTTTGGAGAACGAAGAGATAAGACATATAAGAGCGGCCTGATCCTACCTTCCTGGATACTTGAAATTCGAAGGATAAAGGAAAGCTGAAAGAAACAAAGGTGAGACTATTTAAAATTTGAGAGCACCGGCAAAAACCGGATTAAAATCATGCAGGAAATTTTATAATGAATAAAAAAGAGTAATTGGAATGACTCAGAGAAACAGAACAAAAAGACACATGCAATGTAATAGATGTCGTGTTATTTTATTCCTTCTTCGGGCTTGATTGCCACGGAGAACTACCTGGATGGATGACGACCCGGGAATAGCCTATAGCATGTTGTACGGACTGGCTGGCGGGATTTCAATCGCCATTTATATGGCATTACTTCAGCATAAAACCATGAAAATAAAACTGATGGGACTAGGTGTGCTGCTGTTGATGGTGATAGGGGTGAATCTCCTGGTAAGTTGAACGGAGCATGCAGGATAATTGATATAACCGTATGAGAATAACCTCATTTGTATTTGTAATCATTCTGCTATCGGCTTGCCGGCAGGGTGGACAGGCAAACGAAACTGCGACCGATACGTTATTACCAAAGACGGATACTATTGTCGGGCGAAAGACGATTACCAATGAAATTGCCGGGGCTGCTTATCGCAAACGAGCGATCGGATATTTTGTAATCACGAACTCCGATACCTCCGCTTTTACCTGCATTCTGGAAGAGTCAAAGGTTGGCGGGAAAGTGGCGATGGACCTGTATTTTAAGCAGGCAACGACCACCTATTCACAGCGCATGACCGAACTTCGAACAATACTTCGTGAGGCCCGAAAGGATTTTGCACTGGATCTACTCCACGCTCTATCTCCTAGCCGGCTGATATT
Organism: Cyclobacteriaceae bacterium; assembly: GCA_044228905.1. Taxonomy (GTDB): domain Bacteria; phylum Bacteroidota; class Bacteroidia; order Cytophagales; family Cyclobacteriaceae; genus ELB16-189. The sequence continues at coordinate 15,175 of JBGATZ010000005.1, forward strand.
CAATGGAGATATGTTACGGCGTCACCAACCAGTATCGTGTGAGCGATTTGCGAGGACTAGAGCAGCGGGTTGATTATAAAATCGTTTCTCCATTTCTTGCTCAATCAAAATTAGCCACTGACCTCAATGAGGTCTTACGTCCGTATTCTATTTCTGTTGCGCGGGTGTATCCGGAGAAATTATTCTTTACCACTCAGGAGGAATTGTATTGGGCAAGTAAAATTGAAACCGACTCCTCTGCGAGTTCCGGAGAAAATACTGGACTGCATGACATGGGTTGAATTTGGAAGGAAGAAGTAACTATCCACGAAGTCGTGATCTGCCCTAAGTGTGGAATGTGATAGCGTTATTTTCAGGAGGATGATTAATTATTAGCTTGAGGAGTGTGACATTACCTTTATCTGTACACTAGCCATTACTAAAATGATTATACTTTATGTTATCCTCGGCATAGTCGGGCTAGTCCTGGTTTTAGCGTTAGCAATAAAACCAAAACGAAACGCTCCGATATCCTATCCTTGGGTTTCTTCGGAACCGGTATGTATAACCGTTGCTGAAATAGCTGATGGAACGCGTGACGTTCTGGTTGTTTATCATGACTATGGGCATGGCTGGCAGTTTTACAGTGAAGAAGAACTGGTAGACAAAACACCCCAGGTGATTGAGAAAGCAGAACTATTAAAGATCGACCCTACATTAGGCGAGATAACCGATTTGGAAGTTGGTTATAAAGCGGAACGAAAATTTAAAGGTGGTGAGTGGATTCGGAGTACGTTTTAGCAACGGGCTGCAATAAATTGAAGGTCGTCATCTCTTTCGGAGCGATGTTTTATAAGTAAAAGTAATAGCCAGACATTGATGTGTAGCGTGAGTAACAACGATGAACTCTGTAAAGAGAGATTTCTGATTAACTTTTTGATTATCACCTGAAGAATAACGGTTGCTTCCCATGACACAGTCCCTGTCAGATGCTATTGAAGGACTTTATAAAACCTTTTCAGTTTACCCGTTTCAATCGGTCATGGATGGGTGTCCGTGTTGTGTGTCGAATGCAGACAAGGAGCAGATTCACTCCAAACCACTCAGGAAACTTGATGGTGACGATCTTTCCCGGTATGCTTTCAAAGCGATGACCACGTGGGGTAATGAAACAGACTTCAAACATTACCTTCCCCGCATTTTCGAAATTACTGCAACCACATCCTTTGTTGTTGATACCTTTGTGGTATTGGGTAAACTGGAATATGCCAGATGGCGAGCATGGCCACAAGAGGAACAACGGGCTATTGAACTCTTTCTTATTGAATGGTGGACGGATAATGCGCGTACTCAGTCCCACTTTGACAAGGAAGTGTTTTTTGAAATTTTTAAACTGACCAAAAACATAAACCTGCTTCTCGACCGGTGGACGATTGACGTTGCGGAAAAGAGTTTTCTTAAGTATGTTGATTTTATGCACGACCATTATCCCGACCTGGTTAACGGCAAGCACGAATTCAATCAATTAGATGCAGCTAGCAGGAACAGATTACTGACGTGGATCAGATTGTATGCTGATCGCCTGGCAGAAGGGTTTTTCTATTATGAGAACAGGGATAAGGAATTGGCGGAAAGAATATCAATAGCACAATACATTTTTGACCATATCACAAATGCTTAAATTGAAGATTTTACACCCTTTTACACTCTTTTAACACTTCATTTACTCCTAAAGGGCAACAGGGTTGCGTAGGTTTGATATGCAGAAAATCATCGCCCCGGAGCGGTGAGTTGTAAATTGTAATGTATCCTTAAACCCGAATAATTATGCGCTTTCTCCCTTTGACTTTATTGTATTGTATGCTGAGCGTTTTTTCAGCGGAAGTGGTTTTTGAATTTCCACCCGCTGCTCCGGCTGCAGGTTTCAAGTCGGCTGCTGCTACCGTATCGGGTACAGCAGATACCCGGGCGTCCAATCTGCTTTATCAATCTACCGATGGAGGGCAAAAGCTGGCAGGACATCAGCAGTAGTCTACCCGAAAGTGAGCAGCTTAACCTGTTTGCTGCAGGAGAATCGGATGTTTACCTGCGCGTAAATAATATAGTATATCGCGGCAAACCCAATCTCACTGCACCGGTGTGGGAGAAAGAAAACATTCAGCATCCGCAAAGCACTGCGATTGTTCTTCAATCGTTCCGGAGTGATGGCCTACTCCAGTGAAGGGCTGATCTACCGGAAAACATCTGCTACCGGAAACTGGCTACCGGTATACACCAACTTCAAAACCAATCACTCGAAACCATTTTGAGACAGATGATGGAACGATCTTATTGGGTTGTCGCAACGGTTTATATAAATCTGCTGACCAGGGAAGGAGCTGGAAGCAGGTAAAGAATGAAGGCTGGGTGATGGACATCGCGGAGTCGGGCGAAGTACTGATTGCAACCGGGCAGAAAGGGATTATGCGTTCAACAGACAAAGGTGAACATTGGGAATGGGTGATCAGTGAAGGAGGAGTGGGTATAGACGTAGAACGTATCGATGGTGGCTTTGCGGCCATCACGTACAACTCAGCCAGCAAGTCAAGACGGGTGCGCACTTCATCCGATGGCGGAAAAACCTGGCAGGCCATTGACGAAAAGCTTCCGCCTTCTGCTTCTATTACTTCTATCAAACAAATGAGTGGCTATTTGATCCTCGGTCATCCGGATGGAATCTATCAATCGGCCGACCAGGGGAAGACATGGATCCGCGTGCATCCCGGTGCGGACAAAGATCATTTTCATTTCGGAGGCATACTGAACATTGATCCACAGGGCGATCAGCGGAAAGTCTTTCAGATCTACGCTTCCGGGCATGTGTTGTATGCTGTGGTGCGTGAAGGTGGATGCTGAAATCGTGGGCACTGTGAAAGCCGGATAATGATCAACCAGCAGGTCAGTGGGGTGATTTAAGTCACCGCGTTAAGTTATTCAGTTATATACCAGGTGCATATGGCCGTGTCTGATACGGTTGTATGCACCTTTTTATTTTTGATAGATATTCATCATCGCGAAAGGTGATCGCCTGTGCAAATGTTTTTAATTTAGCGCGAAGTTTTACAAAAGATTTAGCAGGAGTTACATTCAATGCGTGCCGGTAGTACTAAAGCAACCTTAAGTGATCAGTTCGGAGTGAAGTTTGATGCTGATGAAACGATCCGGTTAATAGTTAAGCCGAATGTGAATGCATGTATTGGTAATGAAGTCCGGACTATTTTATTGCAGTTTTTGGTTTTTGCCGGATTGATAACGCTGTTTCAGTTTATTGCCAACTTATCTGAATCGGATTATCCGGCTGGCATGACATTCCTGTTTTTCGGGATCGTTTCCTGCATATCCTTTGGTAAGTCTGTCTGGAAAATTCTTGAATTGCGAAAGACAACTTATGCAATCACCGATTTGAATGTGATTATTCATACCGACTTCAATGCGTCCAGTACCCGCGTAGTAAATATCAAAGACATTAAAACCAGGGAACTGAAGAAGACGATTGTAGATAAGTATTACCGGACAGGTTCAATACATATTTTTACCGGACAGACCAGAGACAATGATGGACGAACAGAGAAGGTTTACGATACGATCACTTCTGTCTCCGAACCTGAAAAAACATTTGCCTTATTGTCGGTTTGATATCGTGATACCGGAGAGGCACTTATTACATCCAATCATTGCAGTAGATGGCCAGGCATAAAAAAGAACATCAGACAGGTGACGAAGACAATATTGATTTGACACGGCTGTGTATTTTCGCACTCCTTCTCATTCCCGTTTTTGTTTTTCTGGATTATCGTTCTGTTCGTATGGTTCAGCGTAAAGCGAAGAACCTGATTACGTTGCAGGTGACGGCAAGTGATTCACCTTCGTACATTTCAGAGACGAATGAAAGCGGTAGTCATTACGACCGGTATGATCTGAAAGCAAGAGAATTCAACTGCCATTTTTTGATTACAGGTGAGCCCCTGGAAATCGTGAAAGACAACACGCAAGCAAAAGAATGGCTGGAATCCATTGGGCGTGGAGATAGTCTTACGTTGATGATCAGTGCAGAAGAGGAACATCAACTGAGTAGTTTATATTTTAAAGCGCGGCTTTTTGGTTTAACCAAAGATAACCTAGTACTCTTTTCTCCCAAACAATTGAGAACGCTGGACGAAGACAGCATGAATTCCACGCTTGTGATCGCGGCAATCCTGGAAGTCATGATCTTTCTTGCCCTGGTCTGGAGAAGAATAAAGGTGAAGGCAGCGCAACGATCATAAATTAAAACTAACTTCCTCCTTTCGCTGCGATTAAATGAATCGGTTAAAGACGACTGCTGTTGTATTCTTTTTCATCGGCTTACTGGCTGATGTGTTCGGGCAGTATTCGGATGAGCGCATTGAAGCGGTGATCAACAGCGGGAATGACCGTTTGCTGAAGACCAGCGAAGCGTATCGTTCGCATGCCGTGCGCTATCGCGAGTCTGTTTTAGCCCTGGGTAAACTAATGAAACGTGCAGACAGCGCCAGGCATGTGATCCGGAATTCTTCCCTGCCTATGGAAGCACAACGAATAGCTTTTGAAATGATAGAACTGTCTGTTAATAAAGTACCCGATGATGTTTCTGTGAAAGTAAGAGCCAGTGATCCTTCATTAATTTTATCGATTAATAAAAGTATTCCACTGGAATTCATTTATCAATTGGAAAGGAATTATCAGGCCCGTTTATTGACGATAGCAAAAATCAGTCAATGGGCTGTCGGCCTTCTTTCATTTATCCAGGATCCCTCCATCAACTATGTTAATGCTGATCGCGTGAACGTTCCTGATTCTGTATTTCTGTCGGAAGTGAGGAGCTATCAATTCAGGAAGCATGAGGTGATTGCCGATATCGGGGCAGGCACGGTTATTTCGAAAAAGTGCTTTCCATGTTTTGCAGTGAGCTGACTGTGTATGTGAATGAAATCGATACCTCTCTTTTTTTGCAACTGACAACGCGGCTACTTCTGCTGGAAAACGATGACACGAAGAACATTACGTATTCACCTGTCTTGGGAAATGAGCATTCTACACTTTTGCCTTCCGGGCAGTTTGATAAAGTGCTGATCAGAAACAGTTATCATCATTTTACCCAGCCAGATAAGATGATTAAGGATTGCAGGCGAATACTAAAAAAAGGAGGGAAGCTCTATATCGTGGATATCCTCAAGGATGAAACTCCGAAGATGCCTCAATGTCAATTTCACCTTACGCGAAAAGCGTTTCTGAAAGGGATTGAGGACAATGGCTTCCGTTTGATTAAAGAGACTCCATTGGACTACGACCACTTTAGGTGCTTTGAATTTGAATTGAGATAAGGACAATTCGCTGTGGGGTGATTGGGTGTGAGGAAGAACGAAGCGATTGACGTAAAGCCTGCTTTTTAATAAGCAATAATTATTTATTGATTATCGATAAATAATTATTATATTTACAGAGTAATTCACAACATTATGAAAAGAATTCCCGTTGTATTTCTTCAGGGAGTGATCGTGCTTATCGGCATGGTGGCCCTTATTATTCTGATCTGGTTTCCCCGGCTGGAGGGGAGAGCCGTTAACCTCGACCTTTTCAGCATTTATGCTGATCCGTTTATCCTGTATGGTTACGTTGCATCGATCGCATTTTTTATTGCGTTATACAAGGCCTTCCGGTTACTGGGATATATCGGGCAAAACAGAGCATTCTCTTCCGATTCTGTGAAGAGTTTACAAAGCATCAAGTATTGCGCGATTGCCTTATGTATTTTAATTGTAGGAGCAGGACTTTACGTACGGATATTTCATCATGCGGATGACGACCCTGCCGGTTTTCTGGCCATGTGTATCGTGACTACGTTTGGCTCGGTGGTGATTGCCACCGCTGCTGCACTCTTTGAACGAATCCTGCAAAATGCAGTGGATATGAAATCGGAAAATGACCTGACCATTTGAGCTATGGCCATTGTAGTGAACCTTGACGTGATGATGGCGAAGCGAAAGATTTCCCTGAACGAACTTTCGGAGAAAGTTGATCTGACGCTGTCCAACCTTTCTATATTAAAGACCGGAAAAGCGAAAGCCATTCGCTTCAGCACACTGGAAGCCATCTGTAAAGCACTGGATTGTCAGCCAGGTGACCTCCTTGAATACGTCAATGACAAGAAGCGGGGAACCAGCCGGTAACACAGGATTACTGTATCCGCATTGCCCGGATAGCTTATTGCTATTTGGAGAATAGGGAGATATGGGCAATATTGCTGATACGCAATTGCACGCAACCAGCCATAAGATCATTCAGACACTATGAGAAAAAATATTATCGTTGGGTTAGTATTTGTTATTGTGCTGTCCGGATGTTATTCGAAATACCTGTACAATCGAAAAATAACATCGCGGGTTGTAAAGGATGAGTATGCAACTACACTATTCCTGGACAAGTCATCTAAATCTGATTACATACGAATTGATAAGGTGGTTAACAGCAATTCCTTCTGTGCTCACGCCATTGCAGAACAGTATGTGAATCATCGATTAGTCTATCGACTGTATTATGGTTGTACCATACATAAGACAAGGAAGGATTTGTTTAGTTACTGCTCCAGAGGGTCAGTGATTGGGCCTCATTCGTTTGACGGAACTGAAGAGGAGGGAACAGACTATGAATCAAGACTTAATGCGACAGACAAATTTGTTCTTCATAAAATTGACAGTTTTATTCTGGCAGAACGTGAAGGACCCGATCGATTCAAATTGTGCAGGAGTACCATTGAGGGGTTTAAGCGAGTAGTGTATGATAGTACGATCTTTCGGGATAAGCTATAAGTTGTGAAGGTGATTTCACAATAAGACCATTCATTATTCGTTTTAAAGGAGAATGAGATTTTTATCTTTTCCGATCTTTTTATCGATACTGATCATTTCCTGTACACCCGAGCGAAAGACATCCGACTGCGTTTGCGATCCACTCGCGCTGACATCCCGGTTATCTTCCGCATTACCAGACACGTTAACGATTGAGGATTTTTACAAACTGGATTCAAAGACAAACCAGCAACTGTGGTTTGCAGACATCGGGCACATCGATTCAACCCGATACACCCGGCTTTGGAACGACTACCAGGAAAATAATTTTCATGCTTCACACGAGGTATTCCGCAATCATTATCGTGAGTTACCTGATACCGAACTCGCCTTTCAAATCGGTCCGGCCGGCCCCTTGTGGACGTACTACACCTTTGTATTGAAGAAACAGGATTGCTGTTTTGTGTTGACCCGAACATCATTTGTGCATGCCCGTTTTCGCTACAAGGCGTTTGCTATCCTGAATGAACAAAAGACGGATAGCCTGTTTAGCTTTCTGACAACGTTTGATAAAACGGAGACAGAGGAAGACGCATCGCTCATGAAAGCTTCTTTTATTGACAACCGGAAGAATGAATTGTTTGAAGTGGTTATGGATAAATTCAGTGCTGCTGATGAGCCATTGCCGCCCGACTCTTCGGTTATCCGGTTTCTCGATTTTGTAGATACCAAAATAAAATGGACCGAGACATATCCATTGAAAAAGGAGAATAAGCCCTGAACGCCATTATTAATCCCGCGTGCTCATCCGTCATCAGCCGCACGTAAGTCAAACCTGGCCGGAAATGAATTGATGAACTTTAAAATGGACTTTTCAGCAAAATGAATCTGGACTTTACAACAAAACAACTGCTTCACTTTGAGCCGACTTTTGTAGTCGAAACTTAAAAAGAAGCAGATGACTAAGTCTAACAACCAAAGAACAGTTCTGGTAACGGGCGGTTCGGGATTTATTGCCGTTCATTGTATTATTAAGTTGCTCCAACGGGAGTACACTGTGCGAACAACATTGCGTTCATTGAAGCGAGAAGGTGAAGTGAAGGAAATGCTGGGGAGGGGCGGCATTACTTCGTTTGCTAATTTATCTTTTGTGGAGGCCAACCTGACAGACGATAAAAACTGGAATGAGGCAGTACAGGGCTGCGACTATGTTTTGCATGTGGCTTCGCCTACACCCATTGTTCACTACAAGCACGAAGATGAAATGATTAACCCTGCGAGAGAGGGAGTATTGCGGGTGTTGAAGGCGGCAAGGAATGCAAACGTAAAACGAGTGGTATTGACTTCCGCTTATGGTGCGGTAGGGATGGGCAATACAAACCGGACCACACCTTACACCGAGAAGGACTGGTCTAACCTTGACGCTCGTCTTCATCCGTATCAGAAATCGAAGACCATGGCAGAGAGAGCAGCCTGGGAGTTCATTAAAACAGAAGGAGGGAATACTGAGCTTTCAACGGTTAATCCGGTTGCCGTCATGGGACCTGTTTTGGGAACCGATTACTCTCATTCTAACCAGATTGTGCGGAGGATGCTGGAAGGTGAAATAAACGCCTGTCCTAAGGTATATTCCTGTTACGTTGACGTTCGCGATGTAGCCGATTTACATTTGCTGGCGATGACTCATCCGCAAGCCAATGGTGAACGATTTCTGGCTACATCGGGAAAACAATTATCCATGCTTGAAGTTGCACAAATACTGAAACGAAACCTGGGTGATGACGCTATAAAGGTGCTCCTGAAGGAAGTGCCCAACTGGGTTATCCGTGTGGCTGCGCTATTCAATCCGTCTTTACGAATGATTGCCACATTGCTTGGGAAATATGCAGAGGCAAGTAGTGAGAAAGCGCAGAGAATATTAAATTGGTCACCGGTAACCAATGAAGAAGCGATTGTGGCTACCGCGAAAAGTTTATTGCAGTTAGGGCTGATCAAAAAGTAAAGCATGAAAGCTACGGCCATATCCAATTGTTACATCAGTCCTTCTCCGTCAACGGAACAATTCATCGCCAATCATACGTTTATGTACCTGGTATCGGGGGCGATGACGGTTTGGGATGGCAGCAAAGAGTATGAAATAAAAGCAGGAGATTATGGCATCGGCAGAAGAAATCACCTGGCCCGATATACCAAGCATTCGGATAAAAACGGGTTCCGGAAAATCTATATCATCTTTGAGCAGGAGTTTTTGAAGTCATTCAATGAAACTTACGGTTATACCACAGCGAAGCAGCAGCCCTCCAGAGCCATCTTCCGGTTGGCTGAAAATAAACTAATTGATCATTTCATCCAGTCGCTGATGCCCTATTTCAATGAACATGGAATTATAGATGGGGATTTCTTGAATATCAAGCGCAGTGAGTTGCTTTTGGTTTTGCTGAAATCCAATCCTGAATTAGCTGGTGTGTTATTTGACTTCAGCAATCCTGATAAAATTGATCTGGAGCATTTTATGCTTCGGAATTATAAATTCAATGTAAGCATTGAACGATTTGCTTACCTGACGGGAAGAAGTCTGTCCGCGTTTAAAAGGGATTTTGAAAAGGTCTTCGATGCTACGCCAAGTCACTGGATGGTGCAGAAACGGCTCGAAGAAGCACACTATCTTATTGGCCGGAAAAATAAAAAAGCCGTCAGAGATCTATCTTGATCTGGGCTTTGAAAATTTTCACACTTTTCATTGCGTTCAAGAAGTTGTTTGGATATTCACCGACACAGGTAGCACAGTAAAGCGGGCGATAACGTGTGGTGAAACCGGCTGTATTTTTTAAAACTTAAATTGTCAGGTACTTATTTCTGATCAATGTCACAGAACGAACACGAACTATTGAAAGTACTCATTTCAGAATGAAACAGGGCACCGTTATCTTGTTATTTCTTTTACTTTCCGGACGCGCAGTTGGCCAGGTTGATCCCCGGATTATATTAAATGAAGGAGAAGTAACCTCAACGACCGTGGCGCGGATAAACGGGCGTCATTTTGGTTTTAAGATTGAATGGGGGCAAAAGGATACGGATACCATACGCTATGAGTTCATACACGGTAAGAAAACTTCACGCCTTGATGTATCGAAGGGATACCTGGTGGGAAAACAATCGCAATTCAGCATGCATGATATCAGTCGTGTTGTTCCCGGAAATAAATTGCTTTTCAAACTGGAGCTGAATGGAAACAAATGCTACCTGATGTATGATGTACTTTCTACCACGGCTTCTGAAAGCAAGCCCTGGTTTTTTGATGTTAGCTTCATTCTTAACGGAGATACGCTGAACACAACAGATTACCAGGTCTACTATAGTTATCCGCTGGACAGTATCAGGAAATGGGAACGGCTGAAGTCCACACCTGTGAAGCCGCAGCGTGACCAGCAAGCGAAAGTTATCCGGTACTATTTCAATCATCACACAGACTTGCCACCTTATCTGAGAGTGGCATATAAGCAACAGGTCTTATCGTATGATTTTGTTCGTCCGGATTTTTATCACGGACATTTTTTTCTGACCTATCTGGAGACAAAAAAGAAATCCGGAAAGAGACAGGTTGATTTTAACAGTACCCTTGAATTCTATGATATGGATGCAGGGACCACGTTTACGCATTCGTCTAACCAGTATTGAAAATGAATTTAAGGGATGTTATACTGAACAGTGCTGTTA
>JBGATZ010000462.1:0-3700 GCA_044228905.1 Cyclobacteriaceae bacterium
TTCCGCGCACCCCCGGCTCCCCCTCCCGCTCCCCACGCCCACCCCCCGTCTCTGCGGTAATACAACTTACATTACAAACTATTTGATATTAATCTTGGTGTGGCACCTAAGAAACCTTAAACCCTTAAACTATCAAACCTTTAAACCTCACAATCCTTTCAACTTCCAACAACTCCTCTCTCCACCCCCCTCAACTCCGCCAAACCCCTCAACCTTCCAATAGCACTATACCCAGGATTAGTAGTCTTCTTCAAATCATCCAGCATCTGATGTCCATGATCAGGACGCATGGGAATAGATACCTTTCTTCTCTGCATTGTTCGCACTATTGCTTTTATAACTGCCACCATATCGGTATCGCCATCAAGATGATCGGCTTCATAGAAATTACCAGCAGCATCCCTTCTTGTATTTCTCAGGTGAAGAAAATGAATATGATCTCCTAACCGTTCCACCATTCCCTGCAAATCATTATCGGCCCGAACTCCATAAGAACCTGTACAAAAACACAAACCGTTTGAAGGTGATGGCACTGCATCAATTAATTGCCTCGCATCTGCTTCCGTACTTACTACTCTCGGTAACCCTAATAATGGATAAGGTGGGTCATCAGGATGGATCGCTAATTTCAAACCATACTGTTCTGCTATTGGAACTATTTGGGAGAGAAAATAATAAAGATTGTCTTTCAACTGAATTGCATCGATGTGTTTGTAAGAAGCTATTGCTTCCAGTAACTGCTCTTTTGTAAACTGTTCCTCACTACCCGGCAAGCCCATAAACGCATTCTTATACAAAAGGTCTTTCTCCTCTTGTGTCATTCCTTCAAATCTTTTCTTCGCAATGGCGATCTCCGCTTCGGTATAAGAAGTTGTAGCACCAGGTCGCTCTAAAAGAAATAAATCAAAAGCCATGAAGGCTGCCTTTTCAAATCGCAAGGCCCTGCTTCTATCTGGCATTTCAAATGAAAGATCGGTTCGCATCCAATCCAGAATCGGCATGAAATTATACGTCACTACTTTAAGCCCGCAAGCTGCTATATTCCGAAGGCTTTCCTTATAATTATCAATATGAAGTCGATAATTGCCTGTTCTCTTTTTGATGTCCTCACTTACAGGCAGACTCTCTATCACAGTCCAGGTTAACCCAGCCGATTCTACTTCATTCTTACGCTTCATAATCGCTTCAACACCCCATACTTCTCCTACAGGAATATGGTGTAATGCAGTTACCACTCCAGTACAACCAGCTTGCCGTATATCCCACAGGGAAACCGGGTCATTGGGTCCAAACCAACGCATTGTTTGTTCCATCCTCATATAATGGCTATTTATTAGCACAATTTAAAAAACTCCACCCACCTCTGTGAAAAACATTTTGAAAACAGATTTACCCAAATCAACCTTAGCGGCTTAAGTTTGTATAAATAAGAAACCTAGAATATGAGTACCGCAAAAGCATTCGCAGCATTAAACGATCATGATCCTTTAGTGCCCTTTAGTTTTGAAAGAAGAGAATTACGTGCTGGTGACGTAAATATTGAAATACTTTATTGTGGTGTTTGCCATAGTGACTTACACCAGGCAAGAAATGAATGGGGAGGATCGATGTACCCGATGGTACCAGGGCATGAAATTGTTGGGCGTGTTACAGCTGTGGGTTCGGCCGTTACAAAATTCAAAGCTGGAGACCTTGCCGGAGTTGGTGTAATGATTGATAGCTGTCGCGCATGCAATAACTGCAAAAGAGAAATGGAACAGTACTGTGAAGAAGGAATGACAGGTACGTATAACACATTGGAAAGAGATAAAGTTACAATGGCACAGGGTGGCTATTCATCTGCCATTGTTACGGAAGAAAGATTCGTATTCCATATCTCAGAAAAACTGGACCTCGCAGGAGTGGCTCCTTTATTATGTGCAGGTATCACTACTTATTCCCCATTGCGTTTTGCCGGAGTTAAGAAAGGTACTAAAGTAGGTGTAATTGGCTTAGGTGGCTTAGGACATATGGGCGTTAAATTCGCTGTATCCTTCGGTGCGGAAGTTACTTTGATCAGTACTTCCCCATCAAAACAAAAAGATGGCGAAAGACTGGGAGCACATAAATTCCTGTTGTCAACCGATAAGGAACAAATGAAACAATTCGACAGTTACTTCGATGTATTACTCAATACAGTTTCTGCTCCTCACAATTACGACCAATATCTTTCATTGCTCGACTTCGAAGGAAGAATGATGATTGTTGGATTACCTGCAAAAAATCCAAGTGTGGCTCCTTTCGCTTTATTAAAGAACCGTCGTTCCATCACCGGCTCCATGATCGGAGGCACTGCAGAAACACAGGAAATGCTAGACTATTGCGCAGAACATAACATAGTTGCCGACGTCGAAATCATCCCCATCCAAAAAATTAATGAAGCTTATGAAAGGATGGTGAAGAATGATGTGAGGTATAGGTTTGTGATTGACACTAAGACCCTATAATTCAAAAGTCAAAAGTTTAAAGTCTAAAGTTCAAGGGTTTAAAGTTTAAGGTTCTTACATTCGATCAGTCTCTTCGAATTTGAAAACCTTAAACTTTAAACCCTTAAACATTAAACTCTTAAACTTTTCTCTTCTTTCGGTCTTCCGGACCTCCGGACCTCCGGACTTCCCTACTTCCCAAGTCTCTCCAAAACCTCTCTCCCCATCGCCTCCGTACCTAAAATCTTTTCAGCAGGAGTAGTTGCATCAGCAATATCCCTTGTACGGAAACCAGCTTTCAAAACCTGATCAACAGCATTGATCACCAATTCTGATTCAGCTTTCATACCAAAAGAGATATCAAGTAATAAGGCTGCAGAAAGAATAGAAGCTAAAGGATTAGCTACTCCCTTTCCAGTAATATCGTGTGCTGAACCATGAATAGGTTCATAAACTCCTGTACCATCACCAATAGATGCTGAAGCCAGCATACCCATTGATCCAGCAATTTGTGAAGCTTCATCGGTAAGGATATCTCCAAACAGATTTGCTGTAACTACTACATCAAAACGAGTAGGATCTTTTATCAGTAACATGGCCGTTGCATCAACAAACTGATGCTCCACTTGTACATCCGGATATTCTTTCGCTAATTGCTGAATCACTTCTCTCCATAAACGCGATGTTTCCAGCACATTCGCCTTATCAACCGAACACAATTTCTTACGACGGGTGCGTGCTGCTTCAAAAGCCTTACGACCAATGCGCTCTACTTCAAAACGACTGTATTCAGCAATATCATAAGCAGTATCGCCATTATTCTTCCTTCCTTTCTCACCAAAATATATATCTCCTGTAAGTTCACGGAAGAAAAGGATATCGGCCCCTTTTAATATTTCAGGTTTGATACTGGAAGCTTGCAATAATTCATCAAACAATTTTATAGGGCGGAGATTTGCATAGAGACCTAGCTCCTTACGCATTTTCAACAATCCTTGCTCCGGTCTAACTTTAGCAGAGGGATCATTGTCATATTTAGGATGTCCAACAGCACCGAACAATACAGCATCAGATGCTTTCATCTTTGCTAAAGACTCATCGGGCAAGGCACTGCCTGTAGCCTCAATAGCCACATGTCCAATTAATGCTTCATCATATTCGAAAGTATGTCCGAAACGAGCAGCAATTGCATCTAATACTTTTTTACCAACAGCTGTCACTTCCTGTCCTATCCC
>JBGATZ010000463.1:0-3668 GCA_044228905.1 Cyclobacteriaceae bacterium
CAGAGACCTTGTATTGCTTGAGTTCTTTGGATACATCACCGAGGCTGATGGAAGTAGTGATAACTCCTCGCTTGTCCTGAAGTTCTTCCTTCAGTTTAATTGAACGCTCATAGTAATTTTTAGCCTGCGAATATTGTTTGAGATTGAAAAATGAATTTCCGAGACTTTGAAGACAAAAAGACTGACCACGCTTGTTATTCAACTTTTCAAAAAGAGCCAGTGATTGCAAATGATAATCAACGGCTGTTTTTAAATCGCCCAGCTCGAGATAAACATTTCCTGTGTTTAAGAGAAGCCCCGCACGACTTTCATTCTCTGTTTTGAGAATGCTAAGATTGCTAATTAAAAATGGAAGCGCCTTTTTATATTCCCCCTGATTTTTATAAAACAACCCGGACGATTGATTGTAATTGGCTTCTATCTTCCACTTCGATGGATTTTTCTTTGCCAGTGTCTTCTGCTGCTCCAGGTAATAAAGAGAACTGTCAGGCCTTCCTCCGTTTTGGTGCAACGCAACCAGATAGGAGTAAGCGGCACTTTTTCCAAAGTCTTTGTTCAGTGTTTTGGACAGTGTTAGAATTTGATAGGAGTAAGACTTCGCTTTATCCAGATCCTTCCTCAGGAACTCGTTTGCCAAGCCCATCATTGCTTCGATTTCCAGGGAGTCATGTTTATTCAAAGACACGATTCGCTGAAGGCTGTCGATGAGTTTTGTTTGACTGTATCCCTGCTGGATGTTGCCCAACGCGCACATCAGTGGAAGAATCCATTTGATGCGATTACATAAAGCGAACAGGCAGGGTACGGGCAGGTTCATGAAAAAGTGAAGATCGTAAATAATAGCCGATCCCGGAACCTTTTGCCGATATGAAAAGACTGTTTTCAGAGCTTTATTTTATTGCGTAGTTTTGAGGTACTTTTTAAACTAGATGGCAGAAAACACCTACAAGTCAAACACATTTAAAAAACCAGAAAAGGAAAAGAAGAGTAAAGCGGGTAAATCCAAGTTCAGTTTCAATTTTGATTTTTTTAAGGATCCTCGTTTTAAGCTTGCCCTTGGTTTCTTCTTAATCATCACCGCTCTCTATCTTTTAATGGCTTTTGTCTCTTACCTGTTTACAGGAAAAGCAGACCAGAGTGTAGTGCAGGCGTGGCTCGATTCCTCCTTGGTTGAGTCGGGTAAAGAAGTAGAGAACTGGCTGGGCTTGTGGGGAGCCGTTACTTCTCATTATTTTATTTTCCGATGGCTTGGCATTTCTGCACTGTTTATTCCACCACTTTTGTTTTTACTTGGATTCAGCTCCGTATTCAAACGTGAGCTCATTTCTTTCTTTTCGATTTTTATCTTTTCCGTTTTTGCGGGACTTTGGGTCAGCCTCTTGATGGGCTACCTTACGCATAGCATTTCCGGAGTGAATGAGGTGAGTTTCCTCAGCGGAGGCTTGGGCTTTGAACTCGCTCGAATCTTCGATGGACTCTTTGGATGGGGTACATTCCTCATTCTCATCCTTTCATTGTTTGTATTCATTATCTATTTCTTCAACGTAACAGCGATCAATGCATTTCAGGTGAAAGATCCGAAGCCGATGGGCAACGATGCGATTCTTCCAGTGGTTGATGCTGATGAAAAAACGACTTCTGCTTACACCGATGAACGTGATCAGTGGCCAGTGAAAGAGCCTGTAGTTGCTCCGGTTGTTGAAAAACCATCATTGGATCTGGACCTTCCTGTTACCAAACCATTGAATGTAAAGCCAACCGAAGAAGTAAAACTGGAAGTAGTAAAACCAGAGAAAAAAGAGGAGCCTGTATTCTCTATTGAAGAACCTCCGAGCGATACCGATGTTTTAGCTGAACAGTTGGTAGAGCAACAAGGTGTTTATGATCCTACATTGGATTTAAGTAATTATAAATTTCCTCCGCTAGAGTTGCTGAATGAATATGACATTGGCAAGGTTCAGGTAACGCAGGAGGAACTTAATCAGAATAAGGACAAGATCATTGCTACACTGGTCAATTTCAAGATCGGCATTCAAAGTATCAAGGCAACGATCGGTCCTACGGTTACATTGTATGAAATTGTTCCTGATGCGGGTATTAAGATCTCCAGAATTAAAAACCTGGAAGATGATATCGCATTGAGCCTGGCAGCCTTGGGAATTCGTATCATCGCACCAATTCCCGGCAAAGGAACAATTGGTATTGAAGTTCCTAATAAAAACCGTGAGATGGTGAGTATTCGTTCAGTACTGGCTACGGAACGATTCCAGAAGACCGATAAAGAATTGCCGGTGGCAGTGGGTAAAACCATTTCCAATGAAGTACTGGTTATTGATCTGGCGAAAATGCCCCACTTACTGGTTGCGGGTGCCACCGGTCAGGGTAAGTCGGTTGGATTGAATGTGATTCTTACTTCTCTATTATATAAGAGACACCCTTCCCAGTTGAAGTTTGTACTGGTCGATCCGAAGAAGGTGGAAATGTCTTTGTTTAGTAAGATTGAAAGACATTATCTGGCTAAACTTCCTAATAGCGAGGAAGCCATCATTACGGATACCAAGAAAGTGGTGTACACACTCAATTCACTATGTATTGAAATGGAGAACCGCTATGAGATTCTGAAAGATGCGGGTTCTAAAAACCTGAAGGAATACAATGCGAAGTTTATTGCACGGAAGCTGAATCCGAAAGAAGGTCATCGTTTCCTTCCGTATATCGTGTTAGTGATTGACGAGTTGGCCGACTTGATGATGACAGCAGGTAAAGAGGTAGAAACACCAATCGCTCGTTTAGCGCAGTTAGCGCGTGCTATCGGTATTCACCTGGTGGTAGCTACGCAGCGCCCTTCGGTAAACGTGATCACGGGTGTAATCAAGGCCAACTTCCCGGCACGTTTGTCATTCCGGGTGACTTCAAAAATTGACTCACGTACTATTCTTGATGCAGGTGGTGCAGATCAGTTGATTGGTATGGGTGATATGCTGTTGTCTACCGGTAATGAAATGATTCGTATTCAGTCACCTTTCGTGGATACACCAGAAATTGAAAAGATAGTGGACTTCATTGGCTCACAGCGTGGCTACGATTCTGCTTATATGCTTCCTGAATTTGAAGGTGAAGATGAAGGAGGTGCGGCAGACATTGATCTTTCTGATCGTGATGCCTTGTTTGAAGAAGCCGCCCGTCTGATTGTGATGCATCAGCAGGGAAGCACTTCATTGATTCAGCGAAAGTTGAAGCTGGGTTATAACCGTGCTGGCCGTTTGATTGACCAGCTGGAAGCGGCCGGAGTGGTGGGAGGATTTGAAGGATCCAAAGCCCGTGAAGTATTGATTAAGGATGAAATGAGTTTGGAACAATTATTGAATAATCTGAAGGAAAAACACGGACAGTCATAATATTAATAACATGAGAAAATTAGTTTTTGCGGCATTTTTGATGGTTTTAGGCACTCAGGCCTTTGCACAGTACGACCCCAAGGCACTCGAAATTCTGGATGCCATGAGTAAAAAGTATAAAGCCATTCCCTCTTTTGAGGCAAATATTGCCTACACGCTGACCAACGATGTAGAGAAAATTAACGAGGAATTTAAGGGTAAAATCACGGTGAAAGGCGACAAATACCGCCTGGCTTTGCCTGAACAGGAAGTGATCAATAATGGAACTAC
>JBGATZ010000464.1:0-3658 GCA_044228905.1 Cyclobacteriaceae bacterium
ATTCTATCTTTAAACGAGGGCTATGTTATGTATTAGTTAAGAATCCCGTGCATATCGTTGAAGAAAGGATTTCGTAGGCTCTTCGTCTGTCTTAAGGATATCTGTCCAAAGCCAACAGGATAACTACAAGTAGTCCCTTGCAATGGCAAAGCCGTCAGACCGCTGATTACTTCAGCAAATAGCGGTCAGACGGCTCGATATTTCATAGGTTCTTCTGCAACTTAATTTCCGGGGGGTTCCGGCATTCGCTTTACTCATTTCCTGGCGAGAGGAATAGAGTTGCTCAGCAGGAATGACTTTTCATATTTAAGATTGCATCGTTTTCAAAAAATTTAGTGTCTTAGTGCCTTCGTGGCAAAATCACTCCACCTTCAACGCCTTCACCGGATTCGCAGTAGCCGATTGAATCGCCTGAAAACAAATGGTGAGCAACGCAATCAACAATGCGAACATTCCCGAGATCGCGAAGATCCACCACGTCAGCTCAATTTTATAGGCGAAGCCTTGCAGCCATTCGTACATGAAGTACCCGGCCACGGGTGCTGCGATACAGAAGGAAATAATCACCAGCTTCAGGAAGTCTTGTGATAGTAATGCGACAATGTTTGATACCGATGCTCCCAACACTTTGCGGATCCCAAACTCTTTTGTGCGTTGCTCAGCAGAGAACATCACGAGTCCTAATAGACCTAAGCAGGAAATAATGATCGCGAGGATGGCAAACGCATTGGAGAGTTTGGTAATCACTGACTCACTGCGATACATCTTGTTATACTCTTCATCAAGAAACTGATAGGCAAAGCCATACTTCGGATTGATCTCCTTATATACTTTTTCAATGCTTGCTAGTGCCTCTTTTGTTTTACCCGCTTCGTATTTAATCAGAATGACTCCAAAATATTCATATTCCTTTACATCGAGAATGAGTGGCTTAATGGGCTCATGTAATGAATTGGTATTATAATCTTTTAAGATCCCGATGATGTGACCTTTCTTTGCCCACGCAGAAACCCATTTACCAATCGGATCTTTCATTCCCATTTGCTTCACCGCTTCTTCGTTGATAAGGAACGCAGATGAATCAGTAGCGTAATCTCTCGAGAATCCACGACCTTCTGCTACTTTCAATCCCATGATCGGAAGGAAATCATAACCCACCGACATTGGTTTAAATCCGGAGGCCGCATTTTGTTCTTTGCCTTCCCATTTGATTGCATCTGAATTATCTGCCGTTTCTGCCTTTCCATCTTCTGCCACATCTACTACAAAGCTCATGGCATGTGGTGCTTCACTGGCGCGATCAATCATGGCAATGCCTGGCATCTTCAGCAATTCATCTTTGAATCGTTTATAGCCATTGGCGTTGGCCAGCTCTCCTTCAATGGATACATAAATCATATTCTCACGGTCATAACCCAAATGTGAGTTCTGAATGAATAGCGTTTGTTCCGTCATGACAAATGTAGCGATCAGCAATACAATAGAGATCACGAACTGAAATACAGCCAGTCCTTTCCTGAACCAGATGGAGCTGTTCGAAAATTTCAACATACCTTTCAATATCCCGGCAGGTTTTAATCCCGAAAGGAACAATGCAGGATAACTTCCGGCTATCAATCCGGTGAAGAGTAACAGGATCATCAGTTTTATCCAGGAAGAAGGCAATGATAGCGGCATGGCAATCTGCTTATCCGTGAATGCATTGAATCCCGGAAGAAGTAAATAAAATAATGCGATGGACAGGATTAATGCGAAGAAGGACAATAAGATCGATTCACCAAAGAACTGACCAATCAGGCTGGCACGCGATGAACCAACAACCTTCCTCACCCCCACTTCTTTCGATCGCTTCACTGAACGGGCAGTAGATAAATTCATGAAATTGATACAAGCAATCAATAAAATAAACACCGCCACTCCGATGAAGATGTTGATATATTCAATGCGACCACCCTCTGGTTTGCCGTTAACAAAATTATTGATGAGATATCTGTCACGATACGGTTGCAATCCTACTACCTCCTGAAATGAGGCCATCTTATCCGCTCTTGAGTGTACTAATCGGTTGAGTTTTTCTTCCACTAATTTTGGATCAGCTCCTTCAGTCAATTGAATTACAGCCAAGGTTTTCGGAGAAGCAGTATCCAGTCGTTTCATGTGCGATTCCCAATTGACCAGAAAGTCGAATTGTAACGTGCTGTTTGAAGGAAGATCTTCAAAGACTGCGTTCACTATAAAATCAAACTTGTTTTCATAACGCATCGTTTTTCCGATCGCATCCTGTGGTGATGAAAAGTAAAGCGCAGCTGTCTTTCGTGAAATGGCCACACCATTAAAATCGCCAAGTGCCGATTTCACATCACCAGCAATAACCCGATAGCTGAACATGGAAAAGAAATCCGCACCGGTACGTGCACCTTTTAATTTATGAATCGTCTCTCCCACTTGCAATGTTTCAGGATGTCCCCAGGGCAATTCATATCCGGTTGCGTAATAACTGAGACCTGTTATTTCAGGAATTGCTTCTTTCGCATCATCGAAGGCAAAGTTTCTCCCTCTGGTTGTATCATAAAGCATGGTCACGTTGTAATCACTTATCACGCGATCCTTTGCCGAAATGGTTTGGTAAATCACAAACAACCGGTCGCCATTTGCATGAAAGTTATCAACACCTTTTTCATCCTGGATCCACAGGAAAATAAACGTACAGCAGGTCATCCCTAATGCAAGACC
This sequence comes from Cyclobacteriaceae bacterium, assembly GCA_044228905.1. Taxonomy (GTDB): domain Bacteria; phylum Bacteroidota; class Bacteroidia; order Cytophagales; family Cyclobacteriaceae; genus ELB16-189. The sequence goes on from JBGATZ010000464.1 coordinate 2,734, forward strand.
AACAATATTGATGGCAGAAAAAGCTTTGTGACGGATCACATTTCGCATCGCGATAATGAAATAATGTTTCAGCATGTTCATAGCTAAAGGTGAATGGGTGTGAGTAGATGATTTTCTTTTCATTGCAAAGGGCTTCATAAAGCCAAGCACGCTTCGGATATAATCCAATCGGGCATGACGAAGTCCATTGTATTTCAATTGGTAGTCAAATTCTTCCTGGAGGTCGCCCTGAATTTCTTCCAGCAAGTGTGGAGCACAATACCATTGCAGCAAGCGTGAAGCCCAGCGTGGCGGAGTCTGAGTAGGTTGTTCTTTCATGCTTCACTGGGTTTCATGGATGACGGAAGATTATTCCAGATGGTAGTACGCAGCGACTGAATGTCTTGTAAGGTTTGCCGGCCATAAGCCGTAATCGTGAAGATGCGTTTGCGTCTGCCCCCGCGTTCTGCGGTAGGCTCTCCCATCTTTGAGGTGATCATGCCTTTTTCTTCCAGGCGGTGCAATGAAGCGTGTACCTGATTTAATCTAACCGCACGGTCTGTTTGTTGCACAATTTCATGGGTAATGTTTACGCCATAAGCTTCGCCTTCCAGCAATGCTACAAACAACAATACGATCTCTTCAAACTCACCCAGGTACACTCGCTTCATGCATTATCCTATTAATTCCATTTTTGCTGATCAAATAGCCTGCCACACTGAAATCGCCATTTTTGAGCTTATTTTGAGCGTTTTGGTGTGCTGGCCATTCCGGAATCAATCACTTTTGTCCGGTATCGGATAAACTCTAGCATATTATGTGAAAGGGAAAATTTTAAACTCGTTTATCCGTTTAAACCCCGGCATGAAAATTAAGTCTATACCAATAAATAAGTTCTAAAAAATTGGGTGACCTAAACGGGCTTTTGACATTAAGCAGGTAGTTT
>JBGATZ010000465.1:0-3597 GCA_044228905.1 Cyclobacteriaceae bacterium
AGCTCTATGACGATTTTTCTGGTTACGGAAAAGAAGAAGAACGCAACAAGCTGACCTCAGTAAAAGACTCGGTAAAAACACTGGGTATTTGCAAGAAGATCAATAAAACCCTTACTCAAAAACAAAAAGTAGTTGTATTAATCAAGCTGCTGGAACTGGTTGGTTCAGATAAGAACTTCACCCCTCAGCGAATGGAAATTGTGAATACAGTATCTACTGTATTCAATATTGTACAGGATCAGTACAGACTCATTGAGTCTTTCGTCATTACAGAGGATGTAAACCTTCTCAACTTCTCTGATATTTTACTGGTTAATTCTGCCGAAACGAAATCCGCAGAATTACAAAAGCATGCTCATGCACACATTACCGGACAGCTGGTTTTCATGCGTGTGAGCAGTGTAGACATGTACTTCACGAAATACCTGGGAGATGAATCCAACGTATTGAATGGATTCATCATGCAGCCCAACCGGGTGTATTTGTTTTCACACGGAAGTACAATCAAAACACAATCAGGTGACGCGCATTATTACAGTGATCTGGTTGCCGTTTTCAATGAAGAATTAAAGACAACGAAGCTCTCGTTCAATGCAAACATTGAGGAATTCAAATTTCCCAACGGTGCTATTGGATTACGTGATGTGGTGGTTTCAGAAGGCCCTGGCAAACTGATCGGCATTATGGGTGCCAGCGGTGCGGGTAAAACCACCTTACTTCTTGTATTGGCCGGATTAGAGAAACCAAGCAAAGGAGAAATCCTCATCAATGGTTTCAACATCCATGCACAAAAAGATCAGATCCACGGTGTGATTGGATTTGTATCGCAGGATGATTTATTGATTGAAGAATTAACTGTTTACGAGAACTTATATTATAACGCGAAACTTTGCTTTGCGGACTATACGGAAGAGCAGTTACATACCCGCGTTATGGAGGTACTGGAAAACCTGGGATTGGATCAGCGTAAAGATCTGAAAGTAGGTAATCCACTGGAAAAGACCATTAGTGGTGGCCAGCGTAAAAGATTGAATATTGCTTTAGAGCTTATACGCGAGCCCGCTATTCTTTTTCTTGACGAACCTACTTCCGGTTTGTCATCACGCGATTCAGAAAATGTGATTGACTTACTGAAAGAGCTTTCTCTGAAAGGGAAGCTGATCTTCGTAGTAATTCACCAGCCTTCATCAGATATCTACAAGATGTTTGATAAGATGATCATCATGGATACGGGTGGATACCCTTCTTACTATGGCCCTCCGGTAGAAGCCGTAACCTATTTCAAGAAATCAACGCATCAGGTAGACAGCAATCGCGGGCAATGTGAAACCTGCGGTAATGTTAACCCTGAACAGATCTTTAATATCATCGAAGCCAAAGTGGTAGATGAATATGGACAGCCAACCAATAAACGGAAGGTGAATCCAACCCAGTGGCATGAGATGTACCTGCAACGATTCAAAATCAATCGAGTAGAGGATATCAAAGAGAAACCTCCGGTTACACTCAATATCCCCAACTGGTTTAAGCAGATTAAAATATTTACGACACGTGATTTCCTCGCAAAGCTGAGCAACAAGCAATACCTGTTGATCAACTTACTGGAAGGCCCCCTCCTGGCTATCATACTTGCATTTATAATCAAGTATAAGAGCGCACCCGGAGGTAAGGAATATATTTTCCGTTTCAATGATAACTTCCCTGCATTTATGCTGATGTCAATCATTGTGGCCCTTTTTATGGGCTTAACAGTGAGCGCAGAAGAAATCATTCGTGACAGACGAATTCTGAAACGCGAATCATTCCTCAATCTGAGCTGGAACAGTTATCTGTTCTCTAAACTCGGAATCTTGTTCCTGTTATCAGCCATCCAAACGTTCTCTTTCGTTTTGATAGGCAATCTGATTCTTGAAATCAAAGGGATGACATTTGCATTCTGGCTGGTTCTTTTCACGACCTCATGCTTTGCAAACGTGCTGGGATTGAATATCAGTTCTGCATTTAATTCTGCCGTTACGGTATATGTGATGATTCCTTTGTTGCTTATTCCTCAAATGATTTTGAGTGGGTTGCTGTTCCCTTTTGAAAAGCTGAATAATCTAATCAGTACGAAAGGAAAAGTGCCTGTGGTAGCGGACATGATGGCTTCCCGATGGGCTTATGAAGCGCTGGTTGTCTATCAATTCAGGAACAATGCTTATGAAGCACCCTTCTTCGATTTTCATCGAATCGAATCAAAAGCCGATTTCAAGGCAGGTTACCTGGGTGATGAAATGAAACGCAAAAATCTTTACCTGATAGAAAATCTGGATAGCAAAGATGAAGCAGTACGCAATATCATAATCAACAACCTTTCAATTCTTCATGATCGATTGAAAGACGAGCCCTTTAAAGAAGGGATGGAGAAGATTGACTTTAATGAGGTATTGATTCCTGGCAAATACACGAAGGAGATCGGACAGTCGCTTCAATCCTATCTGGACAGGTATCAGAAATATTATCAGAAGATATACAATGAAAAGGTGAGCATTGAAGAAAAAGCAATGTCTTATTTTGAAAAGAATACTCCTGGTTATACCGTCAATGGATATAAGAATGAATACTACAATGAAAGTCTGGCTGACCTGGTGAAGAATGTAAGTACAAAAGAAAGGTTGCTGGAATACGATGGTAAGCTCATTCAGCAGATCAACCCGATTTTTCAGGATCCACGGCCGCGTACCATCGTAGATTACCGGACAGCCTTCTTTTTCCCTGAAAAGAACCTGTTTGGAGTTTCGGTAAGCACCTACATTTTTGATACATTAGTCATCTGGCTAATGGCCATAGTTCTTTATTTCACACTTTATTTTGAACTGCTTAAAAAACTGATCGACTCCTTCGGCAAAGTGAACATTCCAAAGAGGAAGTAAACGGACGTAAGGTTTTTGGTAAGGAAAGGCGAATTTTTAATTTTGCGTACAATAATTTTAGGGTATGAGAATAGCATTTTTAGCACTAGCTGTGGCTGTTTTGGCCGCTTGTAGCTCAGGAAAGAAGCCCGATGAACAGGCTTTTCTAAACAGTCTGGATTCAGCCAAAAACCAGGCTCCAACCATTGATGAAGAAGTGATCGGAAGCATACTCCAACAGATTCCCAGTCCCCTGGAAATCTCTGTTTTGTTAAAAGAATCAGGTACTAAATACGACCCAACCATTCTTAATTCAGCTGACAACCTCTCCAAATACAACAGCAATTTTCAAAAAGCGCTCAATTTAGGGGTTTATGGAACGGATTTAGGATATACCAATATCTACGAGCAAAACCAGGATGGTATCAAATACCTGAGCTCGATCAAATCATTGGCTGATGGATTAAACATCGGGCAATTCTTTGATATTGAAACAATCGGTCATTTGGCTACTAACAGCAAAAACCTTGATTCTTTACTGCTGATAACTACCCAAAACTTCAACAGTATTAACCATTACCTTCAAACTCAGAGTCGCTCAAACCTAAGCGTATTATTGCTTACCGGAGGATGGATTGAGGCCATGCAGGTAACCTGCCAGGTAGCAGCTAAAAACCCTAAAAACAAAGAATTAAGAAATACGATT
>JBGATZ010000466.1:0-3590 GCA_044228905.1 Cyclobacteriaceae bacterium
CTCGATTTACAATTTCTATAAAAAATGGATTGCTTATCGTAATGCAAGCAATGCGTTGACTTACGGAACGATTGAACCTTCTCCGATCAAATCACGAGAGGTAATTAATTTCTACAGGGAAAAAGGCAACGAAAAGCTTTGGGTGTTTCATAATGTATCTGATGTAGAAGTAACTCTGCCACTGGAAGAAGATCACAAAATTGATTTTTCAACCAGTGAGGAAATTAAAATTGAAAATAAAGAATTAGTAATGCCGGCTCATTCGACAGCCGTTTTAGTAAAGTGATTATGATTGAAGGAAAACTGAGAGTAATTATTGAAAGCGTACAACCCGTTGTAGACGGGGGTACGTATCCAGCGAAAAGAACGGAGGGAGAACGTGTGGATGTATCCGCCAATATTTTTGGTGACGGGCACGATCACTTACGGGCTCATTTGCTTTATAAAAAGGAAGGCGCATCCGGATGGGCAATCTCCGAAATGCAACCCACCTACAACGATGAGTGGACAGGACATTTTTATACACCTGAGAAAGGAACCTACTTGTTCAAAATAGACGCGTGGATCGATCATTTTGATACCTGGTACGATGGCTTCAAAAAGAAAGTCTCAGCCAAAGTAGAAGTGCAGGTAGAACTGATGGAAGGAGTAGAGATGCTGAAGAAGCTTGCTGGCGAAACCGAAATGGATTTGCTCACACTGGTGAGAAAGCTGAGTGATAAGAGTAAGTATGCTTCCGCGGTTGATTTAGTAATGAGCGAAGGTTTTGCAAAGATAGTTCATCAATACCCGCTTAAAGAAAATGTAAGTTCTTCTCCTGAATACGTAGTCATTTCAGAAACAAAGAAAGCATTGTTCAGTTCGTGGTACGAATTCTTTCCGCGTTCCAGTTCACTCGATGGAAAGCACGGTACGTTTAAGGATTCAATCAAGCTGTTGCCGCGTATTGCAGCAATGGGATTTGATGTACTTTATTTTCCTCCTATCCATCCCATCGGAAAAGTAAATCGTAAGGGAAAAAATAACAACGTTCGCTCTCAACCTGGTGAGCCCGGATCTCCGTGGGCGATTGGTAGTGATGAAGGTGGACACAAATCTGTTCTTCCTGCCCTGGGAACATTGGAAGACTACAAAAAACTTATTGCTGAAGCGAAGAAGTCAGGGATTGATGTTGCATTGGATCTTGCCTTTCAATGTGCTCCGGATCATCCGTATGTGAAAGAACATCCGGAATGGTTCAAGCAGCGTCCTGATGGAACGATTCAGTATGCAGAGAATCCGCCTAAGAAATACCAGGACATCTATCCGTTCAACTTTGAGTCGGATAACTGGGAGGAGCTCTGGGAAGAATTGAAATCAGTAATTATTTTCTGGGTTGAACAGGGAGTTACTATTTTCCGTGTCGACAATCCCCATACTAAACCCATTCCTTTCTGGCAGTGGGCGATTGCAGAAGTGCATAAGCAATATCCTGATGTGATTTTCTTAGCGGAAGCATTCACCAAGCCAAAAGTGATGTCTTCATTGGCGAAAATTGGTTACACGCAATCGTACACTTACTTTACATGGCGTGTAACGAAGCAAGAGATCATCGATTACATCAATGAATTAACTCAAACGGCTTCACGTAATTATTTCCGACCGAATTTCTGGCCCAACACTCCGGATATTCTTCCGTATCACTTGCAACATCAGGGAGAGAATATTTTTATCCTTCGTTTGGCGTTAGCGGCTACGCTTTCTTCAAATTACGGAATTTACGGACCTGCCTATGAGTTCAGGGAAAATACTCCCATTGAGGGAAGAGAAGAGTATTATAACTCAGAGAAGTACGAAGTGCGTCAGTATGATTGGAAAAAGACCAATCGCATGACGGACATTATTACAATGATTAATAAAACCCGGAAAGAGAATCCGGCACTTCAAACTACGTGGAATACCATCTTCTGTTCAGTGGAGAATCCGAATCTGATTGCTTATTTGAAAGCTACCGATGACCTCTCCAACATTATGATGATCGTGGTTAATCTATATCCTCACAATGAACAAACCGGATATGTGCAGCTGCCAAAATGGAAACTGAAAATAGGAGAGAAGATCAATGTGAAGGTGCTTGATTTAATGACGGACGAACATTACACATGGACGCAGGAATGGAATTTTGTGGGATTGAATCCGCACAAGATGCCTTTCCATTTGTTTAAATTAGAAATTCACGAATCGAACATGTAACGCATGGCTACCCCGATTAAAAACAACGACCCCTTGTGGTTTAAGGATGGAATTTTTTACGAACTCAGCGTTCGTTCATTCTACGATAGTAACGGTGATGGGATCGGTGATTTTCAGGGGCTCATTCAAAAGCTCGATTATCTCGAAGATCTGGGAATCAATACACTTTGGTTGTTGCCTTTTTATCCATCACCACTGAAGGATGATGGCTTTGATGTAACCGACCATTCGGATGTGCATCCTGATTATGGCACATTGGCTGATTTTAAACTATTCATTAAGGAAGCGCACAAGAGAGGTATTCGTGTAATCACAGAATTGATTCTGAACCATACCTCTGATCAGCATGTGTGGTTTCAGAAATCAAGAAAGTCACGAGCGGGTTCGCGATACAAAGACTATTACGTTTGGAACAGCACTGCAGATAAGTACAAGGAAGCGCGAGTCATGTTCGCGGAAGAGGAACCTTCCAACTGGACATGGGACAATGAAGCGAAGGCATATTACTGGCATCGCTTCTATCGTCATCAGCCGGAATTGAATTTCGAGAACCCGGAAGTGCAACTGGACATGCTGAAGATCGCAGACTTCTGGCTGAAGTTAGGTGTAGATGGATTTCGTTTGCCTTCTGTTCCTTTTTTGTTTGAAGAAGAAGGAACAAGTTGTGAGAACCTTCCACAGACACATACCTTCCTGAAAAGATTACGCAGTCACATCGATAAAGAGTTCAAGGATCGCGTATTGATTGCTGAAGCAAACTTGTGGCCTGAAGATGCGGCTTCCTATTTTGGCAATGGACAGGAATGTCATATGAACTTCAACTACCCGTTGATGCCACGACTGTTTCTTGGCCTTCGTACGGAAGATAGTTATCCGATCATTGATATCATCGAACAAACTCCAGGTACACCACCGAATAGCCAGTGGGCATTGTTCCTTCGTAACCACGATGAGATTGGTCTCGACATGGTGACTGAAGAAGAAAAAGATTATTTGTTCAAAGCATACGCGAATGATCCGCACACTAAGCATAATTTGGGGATCAGAAGAAGACTTGCTCCGCTGTTGAACAATGACCGGAGAAAAGTAGAGTTGCTTCACACTATTTTATTCTCTCTACCAGGAACTCCGGTTCTGTACTATGGCGATGAGATTGGAATGGGCGATAATATTTATTTAGGTGATCGTTTTGGTGTACGTACTCCCATGCAATGGAATATGAACATCAATGCGGGATTTTCTACAACGAATCCACAGAAGTTATATCTGCCTGTTATCACTGATCCGGTTTATCGATACGAAACTGTGAACGTGGCTAACCAGGAGGAGAATCCTTCTTCATTTATCTGGTGGATCAA
>JBGATZ010000467.1:0-4539 GCA_044228905.1 Cyclobacteriaceae bacterium
CCTCCCAGCGAAACGGAGTAGCATACACAAAACTTCTTAATACTTCATTCATCAGGATATAGGTGAAGGGTCCGAAGATGACAACTGCGAGCAGCAATTGCCGTACAAAGTCGCGCACCAGTAATCGTGCAATATGAGGAATCGTTGCTCCGCATAATTTATGAATGGCTATTTGCTTCAGCTTGTCGCGAACAAGGCTTACGCTTAATCCATAAATCGCCAGGCAGGCCAGTACACCCGAAATAAGCGTTAACAGATCAGACAATTCATTTAACCGATCCTGATAGCTTAACCAGTTTTCAAAGCCTTTATTCAGAAATTTAACTTCGGCCATCTGATCACCCGACCTAAATGAATCGCTGAGATAGTTCATTGTTCTTCTCACATTTATTTCCAGAATTTTAATGCATAAGAAATTGTAATTGCCATCATTATCAATCATTACTTTCAAAGGCTTTTCCGGCTGATTAAATCGGGTACCAATATCCTCCACCACTCCTATCCTGTTGTTGGATCCAACCAACAACTCATTGCCTTTCTGATTGACAATAAAACCTTCTTTAGAAGGATTAGCGCCAAAGCCCTTTCCCTGAAGAAGTTTCAAATCAAAAAATTCGAAGAAGCCAGCATCTGCTTTCAGCAAATAAAAAGACGAATTCAATTCCTTGCTATTAATATTACCAGGAAGCTGAGAGGTCGCCATTACATCCAATATGTTGGGATTGTTCCGCTTCCAGTTGGTACGCATCGATTGTAAGCCCTCTGCAGTCAATCCCTTCGGATAGTCGAGATAGACTACCTGATCGTGATTGCGGCCAGGCTCTTTGATCAAAGAGTAATTAATTTGTCGCTTGAGCACCATAGAGGACACAATTAAACACATACTCACACCTAGTTGAAGAAAAGTGATTGTCCGCTTAAAACGGGGAAAAGTGATTGTCTCGGTACTCAAAAGCCTTGTAGGAGTAGCACGAACAAACCGAAGCGTCATTAACACCGGAGCAAGAGATAGGATTATAAAAAGTGAAGACACGATAATGATCAGACTCCAGCCGCTATTCTGAATTAAAGAAAACAAGTCCATTGACAATGCCGGAGCAATGGCGCGCGAGAACAGCAGTAATCCTGTAATACCAAGCAGCAACGAAACCCCAACTACTACACACGACTCACGAATGAATCCAGAAACTAAACTGAACTGAGTGATCCCCGCGAGCTTCTTTATGGCCAGCTCTTTCGAGCGATGAGGGAGAGTGAGCATAGTGAGATTCATGAAACTCGTGAGTGCTAAAAAAAGAATCAGTGCTGTGATAGAAATCAAAATCAGAATACTGTAACTATCACCATGTTTTGCTTCTTCGCCCAATACACGCGGGCCGAAATAAATCTGAGGCAACGGCTGAAGTTCATAGGTAAGGTCATTCTGGAGCAATCTGATTATTGATTACTCTTTCATGATCGGATTGCTCACCATTAAGAACACGACCATATATTTCCTGTTGATCCGAGTCGAATCCAGTGTCTGAAGCAAAGATGAATTGTAATTGGATGAAAAATCCGAACTGCTCATGAGTATTTACTGGAAAATCCTTATAGACTGCAGCAATAGTCAATGCGAGGGTGTCTCCTACCGAATATACCTTTAGCTTCTTACCAATCGCATGAACATCACCCGTATACCTCAACGCTGCAGATCGTGACAGGATTGCTGAATGCGTTGTCTTAACAAAATCATTCAGTGAACCTTCCAGGAGTTCAAATGAAAAAATGGTTGCAATTGCAGGATCTGTAGCGTGCAGTGTCCGGCCATGTATGAATTGACCAGCGTAACACGTCTACTGCCTTCATTACCTTCATACGAGAAGTAATAAAGGCCGTAGTGTCCATTAAATTAATCGCATCAAAAACCTCCGCGGATACTTTACAGGAGAGCCTGTTGCCACTGTATGACTCACTGGAATTGCGCTGAAGAACACGGAACACTTCGTTTGGTTTTTCATTGAAGCGATCGTAGCCGAATTCGTTTATTGCAAAAAGGGATAATCAATATGGAGCACCAAAACGCGACACTGAGTGCGTAATGATCTTGAGAAGGTACGCTTCCTTATTCTTAAAAAATAAGCCGAAAGAATAATCCGATTGGAATACACTTATAGGTTAATGGTTTCGAGTCTGTTGTCGCAAAAATTCAGCCAGTAAACAATCAGCCATAGATTACAAATTTGTAGGAAAAGATCTAGTTTCAAGTTCCACTACCGAACATTTTATTCGATAACGGCCAATCTGAAACTACTTTACTCTCTATCTTGGCCTGAGTTCTACTATGTCGGCAACGGATATCATCAATAATCTCCTGTTCTTTCAACAACTTCTGAATAAACTTCTGGAACAAGAGTCAGCTTATCAATTCAATACAGGCAACGCAGAACAATTAACAAAGAGTTTAAAGATCGAGTATTCGTTTATTACACTGGATTTGGATTCAACGGCTGGTCTGCATTGTAGTGTTATGTTTGAGTTCAGGAATCGTGCAGTCTCGCTTAAAGAAGTTTATGCAGCCAATAAAGACAGAACAGCTCACATCAATAAGTTAATCTCTACTTGTAAGATAGATCAATACATCTGGGAAGAATCACCCCAAAACCCGCATTTCTATCCTCCGGTTATTCTTCAGTATTTAGCCAGTGCCGATGCCATTGCAGGGAAAGCTTTTAACTGTACACATGGCGACAATTATTATCCCGGATATTTCAGCAAAACAAAAATTACAGATAACGAAATTGTTTTGAGTCAGATCAATCATATGAATTCAAAGTCGCTCGATCATAAAACCAATTATAGTTTGCGTGAGCTTGAATTTATTATTCCGTTAACATCGATTGACCGCAGCGTTTCACTTGACGAGACAAAAATCGGGGATATGCTTGTTCATTTTTCGGATCGCTCATCTTCCAATAATAAGAATTGTGGTGAGCTGATTACTCAACAAATTAAAACTGAAAAAGAAAAATTCGAGAATACTATTTATTAATAATGAGTACAAATACGTTCGCTCCCCGGTCCTCTCCTTTTCAAACAAAAGCGTTGAACCTTCCAAAAGGTTCGTCAATTATAGTAACGGGTGCCGGGGCATTCGGAGGATGGAGTGCACTTTATTTACTAAGAGCCGGATATACGGTAACGTTGGTAGATGCCTGGGGAGCAGGCAACTCGAGAAGCAGTTCCGGAGACGAAACGAGAGTGATCCGATCTACTTATGGTGCCAATGAATTCTACTTTGACCTTAATGTACGGGCACTGGAATTGTGGAAGGAAAACCAGAAACGCTGGAATAAGAAGCTGTTTCATAATAACGGAGTAATCTGGTTTTGTTACGAAGAGAAGACTCCGCTGGTTGATGATTCGCTTCCTTTTGCTGAAAAGCATAAGATGAATCTGGAGTATCTGAACATCAATGAAACAACAAAGCGTTTTCCTCTGGTAAATACAAATGATCTGCATCACTCCTATCTCGATCCGTTTGGCGGATATCTCAGGGCAAGAGAAAGCATGCAGGCTGTTCAGGAAGCATTTGTCAACGAAGGAGGAACTTTCATCCAATCGAAAGTGAAACCCGGGCAGATCAAATCAGAGAAGATGAATTCCGTACAGTTAGTTGATGGAAGTGAGTTGACCGCTGATCTTTATCTCTTTGCCTGCGGCTCATGGTTGGGAAAGCTTTTTCCAGAGATCCTGGATAAAGTGATCACTTGCAGCAAACAGGAGGTTTATTATTTCGGAACTCCGTCTGATAAAAGTGTCTTATTCGATAATATGCCCGTGTGGATTGATGTGGATGGAAAAGATTTTTACTATGGTATACCCGGTAATACCAGTCGTGGATTTAAAATCGGTGTAGATATAAGAGGTGAATCATTTGACCCAACAAATGGAGAGCGTACCATCACTCCAACTGTATTAGCTGATGCTCGTAAGTTCATTGGACATCGCTTTCCTGATTTGAAGAATGCTCCGTTGGTTGAAAGTCGCGTATGCCCTTATGAAAACTCGCCCGATGGAAATTTTGTATTTGATCATCATCCTGAAGCAAGTAAAGTATTGTTTTTGGGCGGTGGCTCCGGACATGGATTTAAACATGGTCCGGCATTGGGAGAACTGATAGCCAAGTTGATTAAAGGCTAATACGGTTTCAACGCACCCAGACAAGTAATTACGCTTCGAAGCCAATCTGCTTGTGTAGCCGTAAATCGTATTTTGTGTTTTTCAGAATTGATGGTCATCTCCAGATAAGAGATGGTGACGATTTTAATTTTATCGAAAAAAATCTGATCCTCTGCTGTTAACTGAGTTCCTGTTCGTGTATCTGTTTTTCTTACGATAGCAAACGTGGCCTTGCCTGCATACGGTTTTCGTGTCCGTATATAAACTTCATCTTTCGTATTATCTCTGAAGTAAATGACTAATAAATCCCCAATTGCCGGAGCGACACCTGCCGTTGACTTGTGCTTGAACACAAAATCAAAATTCACTGCCTGATGC
>JBGATZ010000468.1:0-3536 GCA_044228905.1 Cyclobacteriaceae bacterium
TTTTCCTTGTTCATATTTAAAAGTTCCCGTTGCTTCGGTAGTTGTGCCATCACGCGTTCTTGATTTATAAAAAGATCCATCTGTATTAAAAATATAGAACTCCTGCCATGTCATGTCATTACCTGTAGTCACTGTGTTTGTCCAGCTCCCAGTCATTTTTACCAATTTCCATTTTTGTGTTTGTCCTGAAAGAGATTCAATCTTCAGTGGACTTACCGTTTTTGTTACAGCCTCATCATTTGAACAGGAAGTCAGGGAAAAGAAACAAAACAGTAAAAATGCCAGGTGCTTCATATTATTTCAAGAGATTTGATTCTTAGACACGTCAAGTGATTGCTGGGTTGGAATGGAAGAAAGTTTTGCCTGATTTTATATTCTCAATCTGATCATAGTGGGTTTTTGATATTAAAAACATTATTATTTTTAGGCTATGACCTGCCAAACCTGCGGAAGCGAAAAGCAAGAAAACTATTGCCCACATTGCGGAGAAAAGAAGTTTGACCCGCACAGTCTTTCAATCAAGCATGTAATTGAAGAGGGTATTGAAGGATTCACTCATGCTGATCACACAATTTTTCGTACACTTAAAACACTTTTTTTCAGACCAGGGCAGCTTTCGCTAGATTACATTGAAGGCAGAAGGATTAAATTCATGAAACCACTGGGTTTATTCCTGGTGATGAATTTGATCTTTTTTTTATTTACCAACAATGCACTGAGTCAACCGCTTGGTACTTTTCTTAATTATTCCGGCTATCTTTTGTTTGGTACGCAGCAAGCCGTTGATAGCGTACTGATTCGCACTGGTCAGTCGTTAGCGGAGTTTACCAAAGAATTCAATGCTTTGATGAGAACAAGTTCAAAGGCGTATGTGACTTTACTTGTTTTATTGTACACACTAATCTTTAAATCCCTTATGGTGAAGCGTAGCCGCACGGTAATAGCGCACCTGATCTTTGCTCTTCACTTTGTATCATTCATGCTCGCTCTTTTCATGATTCAAATGATAATTGCAATCCCATTTACGTGGCTTTTTGGTTACGAAGCGTGGGGTAGAATTGGAGATGATGCTTCGAGTTTTACGGTTATGGTTCTGCTTGGAGTTTACCTGAGTTTTGCCTTTAAGAAGTTTTATAACATAAAGAAAAATTGGTCTATTGTAGCAGCATTGATCTGCACAATTCTGTTTACATTAATAATCATGGCCTATCGCCTGTTCTTATTTTATAAGATCGTGCTGCTGGCTCATTAAAAATCAACGAACAACAGTCAACCGTTCGCGCGCCACAGTTTCAACACTTCGCCCGGGAATTTCAATCGAGTAATTGGAATTGGAACGCGTAGCTGGCTTAAGAACGATCACTTCGATTTTTTCATCCAGAAGGCATTTGCTTCCGTTGGTTATTGCATTCATCATTTTGTGTTTTTTTAAGTGTATAATAAAAATTACGTGCCATCCTCATTCTGGCACTTTAAACAGGGCTATAATGATTGGGTATAACATCTGATTTATTCCGCTAATCGTGTTAGCTTTGAATTCGTAGTAATCGCTTTATGATCAAAGAATCAGAAGATAGCCGCAGACCAATCGCATCAAGGCAATCAGGTTGGGCAAAAGCAACCGCAGCATTTTTAGCTAGTAAAAATGTGTCTCCTAATTTTATTTCTATACTGAGCATTGTTTTTGCCGCGCTGTCATTGGTGGCTTTCTATCTTGATAGTAAATTTCTTGTAAATCATATTCTGTGTATGATTTTCGCGGTAGCAGGTATTCAAGGTCGATTAATTATGAACCTGTTGGATGGAATGGTTGCCGTAGAGCATAACCGGAAGTCAGTACTCGGAGGGCTTTTTAACGAAGTTCCGGATCGCATAAGTGATACACTTACATTGTTGGGCGTTGGATTTCTCGTTAGCGAGATGCCTTTTGGAACAGATTTGGCGTGGCTTGCTATTGCGCTTTCCATAGCCACTGCGTACATCCGTACATTGGGAGCTTCACTGAACATCGGTCATCACTTTTCAGGACCAATGGCAAAGCAACATCGTATGGCGTTAATCAGTGTGACGTGCGTCATCGCAATATGGTATAGTCCGGCATTTTACTATATGCTTATATTGATGAATGCTTTACTCTTGGCAACGTGCTATAGAAGACTAATGAACGTAGCGAATTTAATAAGGAAGAACAACTTGTAATTGAAGACATACATGAGAGATTTTTTTCACATGGATTTTATGGAGAACAGGGACCTTGTCACTGTAGTAGTTGTAATTTTTGGTATCCTGACCTTTGCTACTACATTATTTTTTGTCGTAGGTAAGTTGAAACCAAACGCCAATCTTACGGAATTAAAGGCACGAACAAAGTCATGGTGGATTATGGCCCTGCTGGTGCTGGGTGCGGTGTTAATCAATACCAGACTTTCTTATATCGCAATTGCACTTCTCTCTTTTGTTGCTTTTCGTGAATTGTATTCGGTACTTGGGTTTCGCGAATCGGACAGACGTGCTATCTTCTGGGCGTACGTTTCGATCCCCATTCAGTATTATCTCGCCTACATTGGCTGGTACGGTGCCTTTATCATTTTCATTCCGATTGTAATGTTCTTATTTCTCCCGATGCGCCTTGTACTGAAAGGTGAAACAGCCGGAATAATCAAATCCATGTCATCCTTGCAATGGATTTTGATGCTTACCGTTTTTGGACTGAGCCATATGGCATATCTTTTATCTCTACCAAAGCTTGAAGGCTTTGCCAGTGGAGGAAGGGGTCTTTTGCTTTTCCTTGTTTTTCTGACCGAGATAAACGATGTAATGCAGTTCACCTGTGGAAAATTATTAGGTAAGCATAAAATTGTTCCAAAAGTAAGCCCCAATAAAACATGGGAAGGATTTGTTGGAGGATTGATCAGCACAACCACAATCGGTTATTTTCTGGGGTTTCTTACGCCACTCGCAGGATACCAGCTTGTCTTTGTAAGTTTTATGATTGCCCTTTCCGGATTCATAGGAGATATTGTGATGTCATCAGTGAAACGCGACATTGGAATTAAAGATATGGGATCGTCTATTCCGGGACATGGAGGAATATTGGATCGTATTGATTCACTCGCGTACACTACGCCCGTGTTCTTTCATTTGATTTATTATCTCGCCTATTGATGCAGAAAATTGTGTTGTGGCTGACTCATTCAGTAGTGAGTCGCCTTTTTTTAAAGATAGTTGTAGGAGTAAAGTTTGATAGTGGCCGGTTTCTTTCAGAAGAAAGCCAATTCATCATAGTGGCAAATCATAATAGCCATTTAGATACGATGACCATTCTTGCTTCGTTGCCCTGGAGTAAAATTGGCAAAGTAAAACCGGTTGCAGCGGCAGATCATTTTGGAACAACTCCGCTGAAAACGACACTGAGTAATTATTTTATTAATACGCTTCTCATTCAGAGAAAACGCGATAAGGATCATCCCGAGAATGATCCCATCAATAAAATGATTAAGGCATTAGATGGAGGATTTTCACTGATCATTTTCCCC
>JBGATZ010000469.1:0-3525 GCA_044228905.1 Cyclobacteriaceae bacterium
TATTGGTCTTCTACTATTCGTGTGTTGTTTCCGGAACGAAATTTTAATGATGAGAAGGAAGCTGCAATGATTCTGAAAGAGATTACGTCACCCGAAGGAATCATTTTTAGTAATTATGAACCTAACCCTGAGTATGGCGGCAAGAGCCTTGCGGAAGTAGCGGTGCTTGAAAAGAAAACTCCGGAGAAAATGCTGATTGAATTAATTAAGCGACTGGATCAGTGTGATGCCAAGAAAAGAGAAGAGTGCGATGGTAGTATCGTAGCTACCAGCATGGAAGAGGAAGATGTGAAGAAGTTAATGAAATGGGAACACACCAACATTTGTTCAGACGGAGCATCATCAGGTCGTCACCCGAGAGGCTCTGGTGCATTTACGAAAGTGTTGAATTATTATGTGCGTGAAAGTAAAACGCTCAAATTGGAGGAAGCCATTTATAAGATGACCGGATTGGCCGCAGAGAATCTGAACATTAAGAAACGTGGCTTTATTAAACCAGGTAATTATGCGGATCTGGTTTTGTTTGATCCTAATACCGTAAAAGATAATTCTACTGTTAAAGATCCTCAGACGGTTTCTACCGGAATAAATAATGTATGGGTGAATGGGGTAGAAGTTTACAATACGTCTGGTGTGACAAAAAAATATCCAGGAAAAGTGATTTTAAGAAATAAATAATTACGAATTACGAATTACGAATTACGAATTACGAATTACGAATTACGAATTACGAATTACGAATTACGAATTACGAATTACGATTTCGACATCGCCACCTACAGGATACCCGGTGCAGGTCAGTATTCTTCCCAGGTCTGTTTCCTTATCCAGCAGCACTTCATTGCGAGACATCCACACGGTTCCTTTGGTGCATGTAGCTGCGCATGTACCACATCTCCCGGCTTCACAGCTGTAGGGTAAATCAATGCCTTGCTGTTTTGCGGTTTGTAATATTGTATTGGGATATTTTACGGATAACGAAAAGGTTTGTTGGTGGTATTGGATGACTACCTGGTGTTGATCGGTATCGGGTGGCAGATTTTTTGTTTTCTGTTTTTCTGTGTTGAAGATTTCTGTTCGGATGTTTTCTGTGGAGAATCCCTCATTAGCTAATGTGATCATCACCATTTGCATATAATCATTTGGACCACAGAGATAGGCCAACGCTTTCGAAGTATCGTTCACGTGCGTTTTGATGAATTGTGACAGTAGCTGTTTGCCAAGTCGTGCCCGTAGCAGATTCTGATTGTCGCTGAACAGCAATTCCATTTTTAGTTTTTCGGGGAATTGCTCTTTCAACTTTACTATCTCGTTGTAATAGATCGTATCCGATTTTGACCGGTTGCTGTAGATAAAAACAATCTGATTTTTTCGGGAGAAAAGAATCTCTTTCATCAACGAAAGTATCGGAGTGATTCCGCTTCCAGCAGCGAGGAGAATAATAGTTGTTTCTGAGGAAAGATCATCCGGTAAGGTGAAAAATCCCGATGCTCCAATGGTTTCAATCCGGTCTCCGACTTTGGCATCATCAAACAGCCAGCGCGAGTATTCCCCATTTGCTATTCGTTTTACTGTGATCTTTAACGCTTTGTCTGTTAAAGGATGAGAAGAAAGCGAATACGATCTTCGTACGTCTTTTACTTTGGGATGCAGCAGCGTAAGGAATTGCCCTGGTTTATAATGAATTTTTCCACCACTCTCCTGAAGGACAAACGATTTCACATCAGCTGTATCCTGAATGATGGATTGAATAGTTAAGAACTGCGAAGGCATCCGTCAAAGATAGTGACTGAATCAGAAATTGAAATACTATTGAGGTGATGCATATTTCTTTGAGGAATCATCAATAATAAGCACCCAATCCCGATAGCCATTTGAGCTTTCTTCTTTCGGAGGTTGAAAAGACTGAATAGTACTTCCTTTAACCTCTTTTTCTTTGATGAATTTTCCGGTACGAGGATCAAACCATCCGATTGATTTGGTGGTACCTGAGATTTTAGACAGATCGATACTCACTGATTTACTTTGAGGCAGATAGATGAATGCGTACGAACTCTTCTCATCACATGTTGCATAGATCAGATCAACGTACGTGGTTCCTTTATCGGAAGTAATCAGGCTTTGATCGCCAATACGTGTAGTGTAGGGCCGGGATAGCATCAGTTTTTTAAGGTATCTCATTTGATTGGCGGCCTCAGCCTGTGCTGCCTTTCGCCAGGGAATTAATGTATCGCCAACATTGATTGGCTCATTGAGTTCTTTGTTTAAGAATTGCCAGATCTCATGATGTCCATAGGTCACTCCGCAGGCTCCCGCAAAAATTCCTCTGTAGATCCGCGCTCTCACATCATACGCAGTGAAGTAGCCACGCTGTCGTGTCCATTTTCCATCCCATGGATTAACCGGGTGATCTTCATAACAAGGCTCCATATCCAGTGTAGGCTTGGTTGGATTCATTGCAAGATCGCGTTTTACCCAATCCCATGCTTCAGCTTCACGTGCACCATGTCCCGATTGAAAAGAATTCATATCCAGCCACGGTTCGTTATGAATGTATTGGGTTGTTGAATATGATCCTCCGGCAGGATGATACGTAATGAATGCTTCTTTGCCTAATTCATCTTCGATCGCTTTGGCCATGGCGTTCCATATCGGACGATCGTCAAACTCTTTTTCAGTTACTTCCTTGTTTGACTTATAAACAGCGGGACGATCACCACCCAGAATCCAAAGTACATTCCACTTTCTGCCATACCGCTTTGCTAAAGTTTGAGCATAGATGTATGCATTCTTTTCATTGAAAATAATCGGACCATCACCCCACAGATGAGCAACTTTATCTCCCCAGGTTGGAAGTAATCCTACATAAAGTTTTTTCTCCGCAGCTTTATCAATTACAAAATCAACGTGATCCCAATAGTCGTACTCAGTGGCATTATTTGGATTGTTACCAGGTGTGATAGAAAGTTGTGTGGGATCTTCATTGAGTAAAGGCAGATCTCCATAACGGTTTGGCTGACGAATCCCATTGAACTCCGCAAGCGCCACCGCCTGAATCACGTTGAATTCTTGTTGCCTTCGGGTCTCCAGAAAACTTTCCGCTTCTTCTCTTGTGAGTCGGTGGAATAACTCCCAGTCAGTATCTCCCAGCCAGAAAAATGGTTTGCCCTCTTTGGTTTCCAGGAACCGATGATTGGATGTTACTTGGATTTGTGCAAAGCAACAGGCGGATGAAATCAATAGAACGAGGAGTGTAAATCGGAACATAATGCTCTGTTAAGTGATCCAAATTACCGAAATCCCTACGAATTACGCTACACCGTGAACCACTCGAGTAAAGCAGTTATTCTATTTGTATATTCATTTTTGAATTGCGTTGCGTCATTGTCGTCATTGATCTCATTTGAATTTTATTTCAATAATTCGCGCTCACTTTTACGTTTAGTTGGAAATAAATACCTGAAAACTTTACAAACTGTCTATGGAAAGGAAAGAATTTTTGAAAAGCCTGGGATTAGTAGGCCT
>JBGATZ010000470.1:0-3512 GCA_044228905.1 Cyclobacteriaceae bacterium
AAATATAAATGAATGTTCGTTCTTTTATGAACAGCCAGACATTTTTCTTTTGTTATCAAAAGAAGTGATCACATCTGTTGGAAGAACGAAAATGGAATAACTAGAAAATATCAATCTGGCCTCGAAGCAAATCTTCCATAGTATCGCGCTCACGGACCAACTTTGCCTTTCCGTCTATTACCAAAACTTCGGCTGGACGGAAACGCGAATTGTACGTTGACGCCATAGCATATCCGTAAGCACCTGCATTTTTAAATGCGAGAATATCTCCCTCTTTTACCTCATTCAGATTTCGGTTGGCTCCAAGTGTATCTGTCTCACAAATGTTGCCCACCACAGTATAGGTATTCTTTGGTGCTGTAGTGTTTGAAACATTCACTATCTCGTGATATGAGTCATACATCATTGGACGGATGAGGTGATTAAGACCTGAATCAACACCCAAAAAGGTAATGGTTGGATTATTCTTCACAATATTCACTCTGGTGAAAAGATAACCTGCTTCACTCACAATGAATTTACCGGGCTCAATCCACAGTTCAAGCTTCCGGTTATATTTTTGATTGAAGGTCTTAAACGCCTGATTCAATTTCTTCCCCAGGTTAGGCATATCCGTCACCTGATCATCTTCCTTATAGGCCACTTTAAATCCGCCACCAAAATCCAGAAATTGCAAATCAGGGAATCCAATGGCCAGGTTAAAAAGAATGTCAGCCATTTTCATAAACACATCCAGGTCTTTAATCTCGGAGCCGGTATGAATATGTAAACCGTTAATTACAATTCTATACTTATCAATCAGTGCTTTGATCTGATCCATCTGCTCTACAGGGATACCAAACTTCGATTGGCTGTGGCCTGTTGATATCTTAAGATTTCCTCCTGCCATAATGGATGGGTTTAACCGGAGGCAGCACGGGTAAGAGTTTCCATACTTCTTTCCAAACTCTTCCAGAATGGAAAGGTTATCCATATTAATATATATACCTAAATCAACGGCTTG
Organism: Cyclobacteriaceae bacterium; assembly: GCA_044228905.1. Taxonomy (GTDB): domain Bacteria; phylum Bacteroidota; class Bacteroidia; order Cytophagales; family Cyclobacteriaceae; genus ELB16-189. Next base: position 1,004 of record JBGATZ010000470.1, read on the forward strand.
CGAAATTTCAGTGATGCTTACACTGTTGGATGTAAACATAATATCTTTTGGTTCAAAGCCGGCACGAAGGGCTAGCTGAGCTTCATTTACAGATACCACATCAATACCGGATCCGTTCCTTTTCAGGAGCTTCAAAACAGAAAGGGTAGTCAAGGCCTTGGCGGCATATTTCACTTTCACGTTACTTTCTGCAAATGTGGTTTGAAGCGTCTTCAATTGCTGCACAATCTTATCTGCATCATAAACATATAACGGAGTTCCGAATTGCTTACAAATGTCAGTGACATTCAATCCCTGAAGCTGATAGGTGTCTTTAACTAATTGCATATAATAAAATAAGGTCAGCTATGCCGACCCGCGGCAAATATACCAGAATGAAGAATCCGTTTGTAAATTGCCGCCACGAAATGTTTTCGCTTCACTTTTTGTTTTAGGTGAAGCTTATAAATCAACTACGATGAAATTATTCTTTCGCGAATCCGGACAAGGTCAGCCATTAATCATTCTTCATGGGCTGTTTGGCTCATCCGATAACTGGTTTTCGCATGCAAAAACGTTTGCTCCCTTTTTTAAAGTTTACCTGGTTGATCAGCGAAACCATGGACAGTCACCTCATAGTGATGAATTTAATTACAAGGCATTAACGCTGGATCTGGAAGAATTCATCAACGAACACGCGATTGAGAAGCCAATCATTCTTGGTCACTCTATGGGAGGTAAAACGGCAATGAACTTTGCAGTGAAAAATCCGGACAAGTTGAGCGACCTCATCGTAGTGGACATTGTACCTAAATATTATCCGGTACACCATGATCAGATTCTTGAGGGCCTTGAATCCATCGATTTGAACACACTTCAATCACGCAATGAAGCTGATCAGCTTTTATCAAAACATGTTCCGGAACCTGATGTCCGTCAATTTCTGCTGAAGAATCTTTCACGAAATGAAAATGGTTTTGAGTGGAAAATTAACATCAGCGGAATCGATAAAAACATAGAACAGATCGGAGCGGCTCTGGAATATCCGGGAACGTATGGTAATCGTTCACTTTTTATTAAAGGAGCAAAATCCAATTACTATAAGCCTGGAGATGAGGAACTGATAAAAAAGATCTTCACGAAAGCAGAAATACAAACTATAAATACTGGTCATTGGGTTCAGGCGGAGAATCCACAGGAGTTTGCTAAGATAGTCCTTACCTATCTGGGCAAATGACAAAAGGTAAACTCTATCTTATCCCCATACCTATTGCAGAGGAGACGCTAAACGTTATTCCACCACAGGTCATTGAAACACTCCGGCCACTAACGCATTTTCTGGTTGAAGATATCCGAACAGCAAGGAGATACCTAAGTAGTCTTAAGCTGTTTCCTTCTATCGAATCGCTTCATTTCGAGGTTTTGAATAAGGATACAAAAGTTTCTGAATTACCTGATCTCTTAAAAGTTCTGGAACAAGGTAAAGATGTTGGTATTATCTCAGAATCGGGTTGTCCGGGTGTGGCTGATCCGGGAGCATTGGCCGTTCAATATGCTCATCAAAATAACATCCGGGTAATTCCACTGGTTGGGCCGTCATCGATTTTACTGGCATTAATGGCCTCTGGCCTGAATGGGCAACAATTCGCCTTTCATGGTTATTTGCCTGTTGAGGCCAAAGAAGCTGCTGTTAAAATCAAAGAACTGGAACGGGAATCAAAGACCAGAAATCAGACACAGGTTTTTATAGAAACACCTTATCGCAATAATTCAGTTTTCGATCATCTTATCAGGCATCTTCATCAGGATACGCTTCTGAGTATTGCTATCGATATCACTGGAAAGAATGAATTAATAAAAACCCGTAAGGTGAGTTTTTGGAAAAATGAAAAAATGAACTGGCCAAAAAGTCCCGCGGTCTTTCTCTTTCTTGCCTAAGTCCTGTTAATTCAATGAGTTAGTCTTTGCTATACAAAGCGACTTACTATCTTTGCCACCTTAAATAGAAATTAAAAAACCACTATGCCTTATTTATTCACATCAGAATCGGTATCCGAAGGACATCCGGACAAAGTAGCTGACCAAATTTCAGATGCACTTATCGATTACTTCCTAGCCTACGATGCAAGCTCAAAAGTGGCTTGTGAAACACTGGTGACTACCGGTCAGGTGGTATTGGCTGGTGAAGTGAAATCAAAAGCTTATCTCGATGTGCAGGACATTGCACGTGAGGTAATTAAAAAAATTGGTTACACCAAAAGCGAATATATGTTCGAAGCCAATAGCTGCGGTATCTTCTCAGCTATTCATGAGCAATCTTCAGACATTAATCAGGGCGTTGAGCGTAAAAAGAAAGAAGAGCAAGGTGCAGGCGACCAGGGAATGATGTTCGGCTACGCTACAAATGAAACAGACAGCTTCATGCCGCTTCCTTTGGAGATCGCTCACTTATTATTGCGTGAGTTAGCCGTTATCCGCAGAGAAGGAAAAGTAATGACTTACCTCCGCCCGGATGCTAAGTCACAAGTAA
>JBGATZ010000471.1:0-3488 GCA_044228905.1 Cyclobacteriaceae bacterium
ACAATTTTCTTACCCATACATCACTAACATCATCAATCATAACTGGATGATTAATCATGAAATCAAAAATTCGTTGATGCCTTTTGAGGTTATTGAAGCCAATGGAAGTTCCTTCGGCTAAGTAGGTAACGAAATGTCTGGCTATTGTAATCTCAGAAGTAACTTCAGCTTCTTTATATAGATAAAGATTAAGTTCATTAAAAAACTTTACCTTTCTTTTAGCGTCTTTATCTCTTACCTCTTCTTCGGGTATCAGTTCCCATCGTTTCCTATACTTAACTCCTTTCGGTTTTTTCGTACTTAAAACAATGGCACTCTGAAAGTCTCTAATTGCTGAGTTCAGTTTCTTCTTAACACTTCCATTGTTTATTTGAGAGCGATTCCGCGCAGCAATACTTGATGCCTTCAATGCTTCCTCCTGAGCGCTCAATATTTGAAAAACCCTCAGCACGTCAACATACTGACGCTCCTTATACACCTGACGAACTATTCTATCTACACGCTCTTTCTCTTCGCTGATCTTAACATTCAAAGTCTGCCACTCCACAAACTCGTTCGGTTTGATGAATCTGTCTTTTGTCAAAAATTTCTTATCCACACGAACTCCGGTATTCCAGCGCCTCCTTTCCTGCCCTTTCTGGTAGACTTCAACCTTTACCGCACCGTTGTGATATGTCAATTTTGATAGTTTCATTAGCCATTTATGCCAAGACAAAATTAACTTGTAGCTATGAGCTGGGTACAAAACTGGTACAAAATCACAGGTCTTGTTTAGTCCAGCACTGTCTATTGATGTCTACACAGGTACACGAAAAATACAGCCCGAGTAACTCCGGTAATCACCGGAGAACATTTTCAAACTGCCCTAAACTGATATGGTCAAATATTCCGAAACTGAAACTGTTCTGTTTTCGTTTTAAAACCAAACTTTGTTACATGACTGCCTCTTTTTCTAAAAACTCCTTTATTGCTTATGCTGCTCTCGCGATGGTCTGCATCGTATGGGGTACTACTTTTTTGGCGATCCGCATTGGCGTTACGGAATTCCCTGCGTTTCTGTTTAGCGTAATCCGGCAACTTATCGGTGGAGGAATTCTCACCGCCATCATGCTTACGGTAGGTAAGGTGAAATGGCCGGACAAGCAGGTTATCGTCAACCAGGCCATTGGGGGCTTATTTCTTATTACACTTGGTAATGGATTAATCGGCTATGCAGAAATTTATGTATCCAGTGGATTAGCCGCGATCATCTGTTCCATGATGCCTATCTGGGTGATACTTATCAATCTGGTATCTTCTCAGGACGAACGCCCATCTGTACCTGTGATGATTGGAATGGCAATGGGTCTGGGAGGGATTATTCTGATCTTTGGTGAACATCTTACTGAATTCTCAGATTCGAGATATACGCTGGGAATTGCAATCTGTTTTATCTCCAACTTTTGCTGGGCATTGGGTAGTGTAATCACCAAAAGAAGAAATACAAATAGCAATCCCTTTCTAAACGCAGGCTTGCAAATGTTCTTCGGTGGAATTTTTCTGATCCCATTGAGTCTGGTATTCGATGACTACTCCAAAATACAGTGGACTTCAGGAGCCGTTTACTCTTTATTGTATCTCATCATTATCGGTTCGGTGATCACCTACGCCTGTTACCAATATGCAATCAAAAAATTACCGATGACAATCGTATCACTCTATGCATACATCAATCCACTGGTTGCTATTCTGTTAGGTTGGATTATTCTGAATGAACGGTTCAATCTGAGTATTGCTATCGGCATGTTGATTACTATCAGCGGAATTTACGTAGTCAATCGTGGCTACCAGGCACGGGTTGTCAAAAAAGTTCAGTTAACGAGTTAATTATGACAATTCCTTTTACAGTAACGGATTGGAATACCGTGCCTGTCAGCAATCATCCGGGCGAAACAGGTAATGCAGTATGGAAGTCATTAAATTACGGTGACCTTCGCATTCGTCAGGTAGAATATTCTGCAAACTACAAAGCTGATCACTGGTGTGAGAAGGGACATATTCTCTATTGTCTCGAAGGGGAAATGATTTCCGAACTAAGCGATGGAACTTCATTTACGCTCAAAGCAGGAATGAGTTATCAGGTCTCTGATGGATTAAGTTCGCATCGGTCGGTTTCTGAAAAAGGCGTAAAGCTTTTAATTGTCGATGGAGGATTTTTAAAAAGCAATTGAAGGGAATAATGAAAAATGTAAGCATCGAGATTTATACAAATACATACCAGCAGGTTGTTTCAGAATTAATTCTGAATATTCAGCGTAATGAATTCGGAGTGCCGATCACATTAGAGCAACAACCCGATCTGGCAACTATTCCCCACTTCTATCAAAAAGGGAACGGAAACTTCTGGATTGCATTGGTGGATAAGACAGTGGTAGGAACTATTGCATTGATTGATATTGGTAACCAACAAATTGCGTTGCGCAAAATGTTTGTTCACAAAGATTTCCGTGGGAAAGAATTTAATGTCGGGCAATCATTACTCGATACGGCCATTCAATGGATGGAGAAAAAGAAATGTACGGATGTATTTCTTGGAACGATTGAGCTCTTTGTTGCTGCACAAAAATTCTATCGTAAAAACGGCTTTGAGGAAATTCCGAAAGGCGATTTGCCCGAATCTTTTCCTCCCATGAAACTGGACAATACTTTTTTCAGGAAGAGAATCGCATCTGCTGATCAAATTGAAGTACTTCCTTACGAAGAAAAACATCAGTCTTATTTTGAAAACCTGAACAGAACATGGATTGAAAAATACTTCTGGATGGAGCCCATTGATTTTGAAGTCTTGCAACATCCGGACAAACACATCATTGAGAAGGGAGGGGAGATTCTGATGGTTGCGCTTAACAAAGAAATCGTAGGTACAGTGGCGTTGAAGTTTGTTCAGCCCGGAGTATACGAGTTCACCAAGATGGCAGTGGATGAAAAATTCCAGGCGAAGGGATTAGGAAATGAACTGGCAAAAGCAGCGATCGCCAAAGCAAAGAAATCAGGTGCCTCGAAAATTATTTTATACTCCAACACTAAACTTGCACCAGCAATTAAGTTGTATCGAAGGCTCGGTTTCGTTGAAGTTCCGGTGGATGGGCCTTACAAACGGAGTGATATCAAAATGGAGTTATCATTAACTGATTTATAAAAAGTACCAAGTGGATTCGTTGCAATGAAAAGATTCGAATGGTTTGATCGTCAGTTTACTTTTGGATTACCTAAAGAAATGCTCCCTTTCTATCTCGAAAGATTAGAGGGAACAATTTATCGTATTGAACAAAAGGTGAAAGGAGTTAATGACAAAAACTTATCAGAGAAATTAAATGGTAAGTGGTCTATCAAACAAAACATTGGTCACCTCGCAGAAGTGGACCAGGTAGGTTTTAAGCGAATCGATGAGATGACTTCAGGAGTAGCTGTGCTCTCTCCTGCTGTATTCGAGCCACAGGATTACAATC
>JBGATZ010000472.1:0-3479 GCA_044228905.1 Cyclobacteriaceae bacterium
GAACTCCTAAAGTCAATCCCTCTCTTTCTCTCAATTATCGAACAAAAAAGATGAATCTGTTTTTTCAGGGAGATAATCTTTATACAAAAACACTAAACAAAAACGAATTTGTTGATCGCTACTACGATGATGGAGATACTGTTCGCCAGCAAACCAAGCGAAATCGTACTACTAATATCGCTACAGGCAGAGTTGGATTCGATTGGTACGAGAATGATCGTAATACTTTAACTATTTCAGCACTTTTCAGCAGCGAGAAGATACTGGATCGTGGCGATGAGCCATTTTTCAATGCTAACCTAACCGAGCGACAGCGACTTTGGCAATTCCTTGAAGATGAATTAAAAACCACAGTTACTGTTTTTACTTCCTGGCAGCATAAGTTTAACCAACCAGGCAGGGTTCTTAACATCGGCCTGAATTACACTTTTCATCGGGAGAATGAGAAATATTTTTTTACTAATGTGCTTCCCTCCTACACCGGGCTTGATGCATTCAAATTATTATCAGACGAGCATGTAGGCGACTTCAATATGGACTATATACAACCAATGAAGTATGGTCGCTTTGAAACAGGTATTAAAACCAGGAAAAGATACATCCCCACCAATATTCAATTCTACCCGGGACAAAATTCGCCACTGGATACGACAGCCGGAGGCTGGGCAAATTATAACGAATGGATTCCTGCCATATATGGGAATTATGTTTTCGAGAACAGCCATTATGAATTGGAAGCCGGGCTTCGCATTGAATACGTGAACATCTATTACAAAGTGAATCCCGATCATTCCACCTATCAAAGCAGCGGATACGATTATGTCCAACCGTTTCCCAACCTTCGTGCAGCTTATAAGATCAATGACAATAACACCCTATCTCTATTTTATAACCGTAGAGTAGATCGTCCCAACGAAGTGGATATCCGGATCTTTCCAAAGTATGATGATGCGGAGATCATTAAAGTTGGCAATCCTGCGCTTAGACCTCAATTTACGAATACCTTTGAGTTGGGATACCGATCCGGTTGGGACGATGGCTACTTGTATTCGTCCCTATATCATAGAAGAATTGAATCAACCATCACACGCATTGCAAGCATGGTACCCGGAAACAATCTGATTTATAATATATTTCAAAACGCAGGCAATAGTCAGACGAGCGGCATTGAGATAATTCTTTCACAAAATATTAATAAATGGGCTGTGTTGAGTCTTAATCTAAATGGATACAAAAATGTAGTTGACGGATTTCAAGTGACTAATCTGTATCCAGTTCAGAGTGAATTCATTGCTGATGAGCAGCAGATTTATTCCGGCAGCATTAAGCTTAACGGGCTTTTTCATTTGCAAAAACAAATCGATATCCAGCTCACCTCTGTATACCTCGCTCCTGACATAGTTCCGCAAGGAAAGACGTATTCACGGTTTTCAGTTGATCTCGGTGCCAAGAAGATTATTCAACAAGGTCGTGGTGAATTTTTCATTAATGCCACTGACATCGGGAATACACTTAAAGTAAAAAAACGGGTGTACGGTGCAGGTTTCTACTATAACAGCACAGACTATTATGAGACACAGGTGGTACGTGTGGGGTATAATTACAAATTTTAATCTATCAGTTCAGGATTTCTTCAGAATGTAACAGCATTTTGTATTCGTTGGTTTTAAGACATCCTAAATGAAACAAGTTGGTCTGATCGTTTTGCTATTTTGGAATAGCTGTGTGGCGTTTGCACAATTTACATCTCCTCAAAATAAACGAACGGCTAATCCGATCAATCGCCATAGTGTTGGTAAATCTCTTGTTATCCCCGCATTATTAATAGGAACAGGCTGGTATGCCATGAAAAGTAATTCATTGATTAACCGATATGAATTGCGAGAAGAACGAAATGAATACTCGCCCCTCTACCGCCATCACGAAGATGACTTTCTCCAGTATAGCCCTATTGCAGTCGCTTACGGACTACAATTGGCGGGTGTAAAACCGAAACATGACTTTGTTAATGGCACGGTTATGCTATTGAAATCAGAACTAATTATGCTTGCCATTACCTATCCCTTGAAGAAGTTCATTGCCGAGCCGCGTCCAGACACAGGTGCTCCCAATTCCTTTCCCTCGGGACATACTGCACAAGCTTTCGCTGCGGCCACCTTTCTTTCCAAAGAGTATGGCTATAAAAGTGCCTGGTATGGCATTGGTGCTTATACAATTGCCACTGGTGTTGGAGTAATGAGAATGATGAACAACCGGCATTGGATTTCTGATGTATTGACGGGAGCCGGAATAGGCATTCTTTCCACCAACATTGCGTACCTTACTCATCGTTACAAGTGGGGCAAAAATAAAAAGAAAGGCTCCACGTTAATATTACCGAACTATACAAACAAGACAGGCGTGATCAGTTTGATTCATCGTTTTTAAATTATGAAAGTGGATAATCTGATCTACTCTTCTGAATGGTCCATCAGAGTCGAGAAATTTGTGAGCGATCTGCTCAGGGAAAAATTACCTGCATTTCGCACGTTTCATAATCCCAATCATACCTGGCAGGTTGTCAGAAAATGTATAGAGCTATGTTCTTTCTATAAAATCAGCCCTGAACTGACCTCAGCGGTAGTAGCTGCAGCCTGGTTTCACGATACCGGTTATTGCAACGGAAATCAAAACCATGAAGAAGAGAGCGTGAAGATTGCCTCGTCTTTTTTGAAAGACAATCATATTGAAGATTCTGTAATCGCTGAAGTCGATCGGCTCATCCGCATCACCAAACTCTCTGTGAGACCTGAAACGTTAGATGAGATGATCATTCGGGATGCCGATATGTATCATCTTGGCTCGGATGAATATAAAAAATGGGCGGATCTTTTAAAGCTTGAAAAAGAAAAGGAGTGGAAAACAGAAATCCCCCAGCAGCAATGGAGAGAAGAAAACATTCAATTCTTCGGGCAACATTATTATTTTACCACGTATGCCGTTGAACACTGGGGACCAAAAAAAGAACATAATCTGCAGCAACTCCAGCAAGGCTAGCCAGATCCACAAACTACCTGGAACGTTATTTTATAAGTTAAAGACGAGCTCTGTTATTTGAACTGAGTTTCAAAATTCAATCAAACCATATAACACTCTGTTTCAACAACTTATACAATGCAATCTCATTCATGAATCAAGATAAAGCAATCCAGTTGGCCATTCATAAAGTGAAAGAAATGCAATCCCAGGCTGGGGAAATTGCAACGGGAAAAACCACTACAAGATCGATTGAAAACTTTAGCCGCCACTCAGCGGAAGTCGTGGATTTTATTCAAACCTATATCCCTTCCGATGAAATTAAACGCTGCCTGAAAGAACTTCCTCTGGTTAACTTTCAACCTAAATATGGAAGCCTTTGGCAATATTTGTTTTCTCCTTCCTGGTGGATTATTCTTTACAAAGAAAGCAGTACCAAAAACAAAATCATCACTGACCTTCGT
>JBGATZ010000473.1:0-3476 GCA_044228905.1 Cyclobacteriaceae bacterium
TCACAGAATGACAAAGCAATACCGCTCATTCCCGCGCGACCAGTGCGACCAATTCTATGAACATAAGTTTCAGGTACGTTAGGCAGCTCAAAGTTGATCACATGCGAAAGATTGTCTACATCAATGCCTCGGGCTGCAATATCGGTCGCTACTAATACTCTTGTCTTGCCAGACTTGAAATTAGTCAGTGCATTTTGTCTTGCGTTTTGAGATTTATTGCCATGAATAGCCTGAGCAACAATACCTGCCTTGGCTAAATCCTTGACTACTTTATCAGCACCATGTTTTGTTCGGGTAAAAACCAATGCGGATTCGATGCTACTATCTTCTAAAACATCAATCAATAGTTTTTTCTTGTTGCCCTTATCAACGAAAAAGATCTTTTGTTGAATGGTGTCTGCAGTGGAAGAAACAGGGGTAACTTCTACTTTCGATGGATCAGTGAGAATACTATTTGCTAATGATTGAATTTCAGTCGGCATCGTGGCCGAAAAGAAAAGTGTCTGTCTCTTTTGTGGAAGACGACCAATCACGCGCTTTACGTCATGAATGAAACCCATATCGAGCATGCGATCTGCTTCATCCAAAATAAATATTTTGATTTGTTGAAGATTCACATAACGTTGATCCATCAGATCCAATAAACGTCCAGGTGTCGCAATGAGAATATCTACACCTGCACGCAATGCATCAGTCTGTGCTTTCTGTGAAACGCCACCAAAGATTACGGTATGTTTAAGTCTTAGTAACTTACCATAAGCAGTGAAGCTATCTCCGATCTGTATGGCCAATTCACGGGTAGGAGTGAGTACTAAAGCTTTGATGCCTGGAGCGCCTTTCTTATACAATTCATCCTGATGAAGAAGTTGCAGAGTAGGCAAAGCAAAAGCAGCCGTCTTTCCTGTTCCGGTTTGTGCGCAACCCAACAGATCTTTTCTCTTTAGAATGATGGGAATCGCCTGCTGTTGAATAGGAGTTGGCTTAGTGTATCCTTCTGCCTTTAAAGATTTCAATAAAGGCTCAATAAGTTCTAGTTGTTCAAAAGACATGAAAATAGTTTGTGTTCAATTGGCCTCTGACCGTAGGCCGATGAGGAGTAATAATGCAAAGATAGTTTAAAAAGATCAGATGCTCTAAAAGAACAAAACACAGCTGAAAGCGGTTCAGCTGTGTTTTGATTATGTGAATTTTTGGATTACTTCTTCACTTTCTCTTTTACCCAAGCAAATGCATTGGCAAAGGCTTCAAACCAAGGACCGGCTTCATCGGTTTTACGATCTGCCGGATAATGAGGCCAGTTCCATGTAAACAATGAACGCTCAATGTGTGGCATAATGGCCAGATGTCTTCCATCGCGAGACGAAAGTGCAGCTACACCGAAGTCTGAATCATTCGGATTGCCGGGATATTCCGGATAAGTATAATTCGCAGCTACTTCATATTTTGATTTATCTGCAGGCAACACAAACTTACCTTCACCATGTGCTAACCAAACTCCTAGCTGAGCTCCTTCATAACTCTTCAGCATCACTGAATTGTTTTTAGGGATAGTTACACTGATGAATGTACACTCAAATCTTCCGGAGCCATTGTGATGCATCTTCTCTTTCCATTCCGGATAGAGTAATCCCATTTCCATCATTAATTGACATCCATTGCATACACCGAGACTTAATGTGTCTTCGCGTTTGTAGAAATTATCCAATGCTGCTTTAGCTTTTGGATTATATAAGAATGCACCTGCCCAACCTTTAGCGGAACCCAATACATCTGAATTAGAGAAGCCACCAACGAATACAATCAGATTTACTTCACTCAGATCTTCACGGCCAGTCATTAAGTCCGTCATGTGAACATCTTTCACATCAAAACCGGCTAGATATAATGCGTAAGCCATCTCGCGATCGCTGTTTACACCTTTCTCGCGGATGATTGCTGCTTTAATCCCGGATGGTGTTCTTCTTTTTGGATCAAGTCCATAAGTAGAAAGCTTTCCATCAAACTTCTTCTGGAATTTATATTCTAACTTCTGATTGAAGATATTTTTCTTGCGTTTCTCCGCATAACCTGGTCTTTGAATGTTATCCAATAGATAAGATGTTTCGAACCAGGTATTTCTTAGTGAATTGATATCCAACTTAATAGAAGTTGAATGCGCTATGCTGATACTTCTTTCATTAGTCACCTCACCAATGACTTTGAAATCAATTCCGTTTTTAGTCAACGCTTCACTTACGACTTTCTCATCCTTTGGCTGAATTACAATACCTGAGTTTTCATTAAATAATACTTTGATCAGGTCGCTTCCGAGTTCTTTCAGGTTAAGATTTAATCCAACACTTGGAACAGGGAAACACATTTCCAATACAGTGGTAATTAATCCGCCAGATGAAATGTCGTGACCGGCAAGTATTAAGTCTGATTGAATCAGCTGCTGAACCGCAGCAAATGCGTTGATGAAATAGTTTGCATCTTTAATGGTAGGAGCATCTTTACCTAACTGATTTACTATTTGCGCAAAGCTGCTTCCGCCTAATTTCAATTCATCTTTCGAGAAATCAATATAGATCAGTTTTGATCCAGTGATCGGCTTAAGATCAGGAGAAACTGTTTTGCGAATATCACTTGACTCTGCGACAGCAGAAATGATCACTGTACCCGGTGAATTTACAGATTCGCCATTTGGATATTTTTGTGTCATTGAAAGTGAATCCTTACCTGTTGGAATGTTGATTCCCAATTTAATGGCAAAGTCACTTACCACCTCTACTGCTTCGTACAATCTAGCATTCTCACCCGCAGTTTTGGATGGCCACATCCAGTTAGCACTCAATGAAATTCCTTTCAATCCATAAGTAAGCGGAGTCCAGATAATGTTAAGCAATGATTCTGCGATCGCCATTTTGCTTCCGGCTGATGGATTGATCAATGCAGCAGCCGGAGCATGACCGATTCCGGTCGCTACTCCTTTATTGCTTACAAAATCCAAAGCCATAACGGATACGTTATTCAACGGAAGTTGAATTGGCCCGCAGGTTTGTTGTGTAGCTACGCGGCCGGTAACACAACGGTCGACTTTATTGGTTAACCAGTCTTTACAAGCAACGGCTTCCAATTGTAAAACCTGATCCAAATATTCTTTCAATTTCGATGCATCATAGCTTACTTCTGCAAAGTTGTTAGCTAAAGATTTATCTTTAAGAATTGTTTTTGGTGAAGAACCAAACAGATGATTGACTTTTAAATCAACCGGAGTGGTTTTCTTTTTATTGTCAATGAATTTAAACTCACCATTTCCTGTCGCAGTACCGATCACATACATCGGTGCACGCTCGCGCTCGGAGATGCGTTGAAGTTTTTCAACGTCTTTGGCTTTGATTGCCAATCCCATTCGCTCCTGCGATTCATTGCTGATGATTTCTTTATCAGAAAGGGTAGGATCACCGATAGGTAATTTATCAATGTCAATTGTTCCA
>JBGATZ010000474.1:0-3714 GCA_044228905.1 Cyclobacteriaceae bacterium
GTGTATGATCTCACCGATGTTACACATGGGTTTTCAGCGAACGGTATTCACCTGCTGAATATTCCGGATCAGGTCACCAGCGCAGGAAACTGTGGAGTTGCCCCTTTCTCCTATGAGTTGACCCAAAAGAATTAAGTTTAATTTGTTGTTACCTGTTACGTCAACTATTCATCAGCCTTTATAGGTAACGAATAGTTGACGATCTGATTACAGGATGGGGCTACGTGTTCCTGGTGATCTTGCCACCAGAAAATCTCCGTCAATGATTAACAGTTTAACACCCTGGTTTGAAACCGAGCGGTGTTCACTTGCATGGTCCGACACGATGTAGCTCATTCCCTTGGTCAGGATAAATTTCTCACCTGTTTTCAGTTCACTGATGAACGAGCCTTCCAGGCAGTAGATGACATGTCCTTTGACGCACCAGTGGTCGGCCACGTAGTTATTGGAGTATTCCACCAGGCGGATACGCAGTCCTTCGTAGGTCATTGTTTGCCAGGTTGCTGTTCCGCTGACACCGGGATAATTTATTTTTTCAATTTGTGACCAGTTAATGGTTTGGAAAGGTATTGGGGTTATCATAGATTAAAGATTAACGATCATACATTCAGCATGTGGAAGACATCGCAAAGTCCACGGCTGCGTCTGCATGTATCTGAAGTGTATCGAATACAGGGACAGAAACGTGTGATTGATTTACGAGCATGGGTATTTCGGTGCATGCCAGAAGGATTCCCTGCGCTCCCCTGGCAGTCAGTTCGGCAATGATGCGGAGGTATTCGTTGCGTGTTTCCTCTTTGATAATTCCCTTACCCAGTTCATCGCGTAGTGTCTGCTGAATGAAGTCGCGTGTTTCTTTTTTTTCCTGAATGATGGCGGTGATGCCATTTTCACTCAGTCCTTTACGATAGAAATCCATTTCCATGGTATAGGCGGTGCCCAGCAATCCGACTTTAGTGAAATTGCGGGCTTTTACTGCGTTGGCGGTTGCGGACACGATACTGATGATTGGAATAGTCAACTGTTCCTTCAGCTTATCGGCAAACAAGTGAGCGGTATTTGCGCATAAGACGATTCCATCGACCTGGCTTCTTTCCAGTGAAATGCATGCTTCGAGCAGCAGTTTGTAGGAATTATCCCATTTCGCACGATAGATGTCTCCGAAGTTGAGTGAATACAACATGCAATCGGCAAAATCCAGTCCTCCTAATTCCCTGTTTATACCCTCATTAATCAAGCGGTAATAATCGATGGTTGACACCCAGCTGATGCCTCCTACTAATCCTAGTCTTTTCATTTTAGTTACATTGTTATAGTTATTATTTAATCGGATCGATCCTGATGGTGAGTCCGTCCGTTACTTAATCACCTGGCTGTTGGTTTAATAATAACCCTGCGTATTCGGCCATCCGCTTTTACCGTGCCGTAGCGTTGCACAGGCTAAGCAAAGTGCTTAGTTCTGACGCTTGCCTACAAAAACAAAATCACTTCCTGCCTCGTCGTCTGCGAAAGATCCCATGCGCGGGAGTTGTTTCAGTTTTTCGAGTTCTACCTGTATTTCAGCCAGGGTGAGCAGGCGGTCATTGCCGCCCATGCTTCGCAGGGATTCAATCAGTTTTTCAGAGAAGGGAGAATGTTTACCTGGAATACCATCGGAGACATATTCTTTTCCCCCGGAGGTCAGGTATTTGCGAGTCCGGTTGCTCCACTTGCGTACGAGCATTTCATTGACGGTGGCCTGGCTTTCACTTGCTCCCCTGCTTCGCGCCAATACGGGATCCAGTGTTCCTCCAAAGCAGACATCCATGGTCAGAAGAATATGGTTGCATTGGATATTGCTAATCACTCCCCTGAGCCTGTTATGAGAGATGTAGGTATTGCGTGACAAGTCATGTTCGAGTGAATTTTTTGCCACGACAAATCCTTCTCCGAATGTATCGTCATAATGACCATGTCCGGCAAAAAAGATAAACAGCTGATCCTGCGGTGAAAATTTTTTCTCGTTATACTCTCTTAATTTTTTCCAGATCTCTTCCACGGTTGCATTCTCTACAATCTCGACCTGAAAACCATATTTTTCTTTCAGCTCTTTACCTATCGCACGGGCATCATCGATGGGATTCACCAGGTCGGTCCAGTGATCATATTTATCTGTTCCAAACAATAAGGCTACATCCTTTCTGTCGAGTGAGAGCACTTTATCCAGGGCACCTGCCCCGATCATGATCTTTCGTTTTTCGGAGACGACTACGCCTTGTGCGGTTTCCACCTGCAATTCGAGGTAGTTAGATCCATCGGGTAGTGTGACGGGCATCCGAATGCTTACCGACAACTGGCCCGCTTCGGTGGTGATATTTTTTTTGATCCACACCACGTTATCATCCATGCTTCCGGCAATCAGCGTAATGCGTGCAGCGGGAGATGAAAGTTTTACGGAGGCATTGACTTCGATCTTGCCATAGACGCTACTGGTAAAATCTTCCTGTGGACGGATCCATGTAATCAATGGAAGCGTGCCTGTGGAGAGCGAAGGATTTTCCTTCTGCTTAATGAGATTGATCTCATTTGAACGGGAGGATAAATTCTGTGCATTCACTACTGTGCACAGCAATTGCAACATCATGCATGCGGCGGCTGATACGTATTGATTCATTCTGTGATTCATAAATTATCTTCTAAGTAATTGACCTGTTCGCTGCATGACTGTGCCGTTCTTATCGGAACTGTAAAGACGGTAGATGTAAACCCCAGGGGGGACACTGGATCCATCCGAGGCGATGCCATTCCAAACAGAAATTCATTGAGCCCCGGGCTCACCTGGTTCATTTGGTGCTGGTAAACCGATCTGCCCATCATATCCGTGATGTGTACTTCTACTACACCGCTGGTAATAAAATAACCTATAGGGAAAGAGATCTGCGTGGTAAATGGATTAGGTATGTTTTGTCCTATGCTAACCTGTGACCATTCTGCAGCCCGGTTTGTGTCTGCATAGTAAATGGTGAGTTTACTTGAGGGAGAAGCACGGTAGTTGGTCACTTTCTTCATGTTTACCAGTTCCAGTGTTGTCTCATTCCTGAGCACCAGGTCGCCGGGTACTTTTGCGGTGATCCCGGTGTCCCACGAAAGATCCACTGGTTCTTTCGAGTTACTTTCCAGTTCGTACTGCCACTGGTGGTGATCATTGACGGGTACCACATTTCCTGAAAGCGGATAGTCCAGTGCACTCACTCTGGAATTCAATTCTACATAGCGGATAAACCGGGGGTCGGTCATCCGGTCGAAGCGGTCCTTGCCCTGACTTGCCGCGGACCTCATTCCTACCGCTGCACTTTCCACTTGTAGTTGTCCCTGACGGAGCGTGATGGGCAGCATCCATTCTTTACCTGTTAACTGATCTTCTGTTGGCTGTTTTTTTCTTCCTCCGCTTTCCGACTGAAGAGTGACGTTAAAAATCAGTTCTGTATCTGCTTCGGAGAAAACAAATCCTCCTCCAAATACAGGAAGCAAGTCAGTCTCTTTAAAAGAAAGTGTGGTGCCTTCAAAGCGCAGCAGCGGGCCGACACCTGAAGGAGCGTTATTGTCCGTCAGTACCCTACTCCAGTTTAAGTCAAAAGTGAACGGGTTTCCAATCTGGTTCCATCCTTTTTTTAATTGCATCCGAAAAGGTTTGTCCGTTGATACATCATACGTTCTGCCTTCTTCAAACTGAAG
>JBGATZ010000475.1:0-3447 GCA_044228905.1 Cyclobacteriaceae bacterium
GTCCCCTTCATCAAGAATCTTTTCACTACTGAACAATCCTGACACAGTTATCGTATTATTTTCGTTGAGGTACCAATCGAATCCGCCTTTACCTGTTACAATGTTGGTGGTTCTGTTCCTTACCGTTTGTTGCCTGACGGTGTCACCGCTGTCGTAATATCTATCTACAAACTCATTTTTATTTAATGTCTTTGTATAGAGGTCGTCAACCTGAAGAAACACATTTACTTTTTTCTTCCGGTAGTTGATGGAAACTGAGGGGTTCAATTTAGGTGTTGCCTGATATTGCGGGCGAATGGTCGGATAGCTTTCTTTTTTCACCCACAATGCTCCCAATCCTGCTGCCATACCCACCTTGCCGTTAAACCCTTCCTTTACTTCCTTCTTATAAATGATGTTGATGATTCCGGCATTCCCGTTGGCATCGTACTTCGCGGAGGGATTGTTTATAACTTCGATGCGCTCAATAGCAGAAGCAGGGATATTATCCAAAGCCCGTTGATTGCCGAAGCCAGTCAAGGCAGTTTGTTTTCCATCGATCAGCACAACTACTTTGTCGCTTCCTCTTAATCGAACAGTTCCTTCATTGCTTACGGTCACTCCTGGTAGATTTGACATCACCTGCATGAGCGAACCTCCGCTTTGATTGACGTTATCTGCTACCGAAAAGGTCTTCTTATCCAGGGTTTCAGCAACGGCATCCTGCGTTCCGGTCACAACAATCTCACTGAGCGTAGTTACATCCTCTTCGATCTCTATGATCCCGAGATCAAGAAACTCACTTAGCTTACCAACAAGTATCGAAGTTTTATATGCGCGATAACCAACAAAAGAAGTTTCCAAGATGTAGTTGTCAGGCTTTACATTGCTTAAGGTATAACGACCCTCATCGTCTGTCACCGTTCCCGACACGAAGGAACTATCTCGTTCGAGTTTCAGCACCACATTCACATAGGGTAAATTGCTCTTAGAGGTTTTGTCTTTCACAACACCCGACAGTGTAACACTTTTTACCTGGGCGACAGCGATAGTTGTAAATGACAGTAAAAATATAAGGACACCTAATCTTTTCATAGCTTAAAAATAACCCTCAAAGTTTCTTAGCAATTCTGGATAAAAGCTGGATCTGTAATTGACGAAATCAAAATGTTACAGAAAAAGTATGGATACCAGACTGAAAGTTGTAATGCAAGCCGTACAAACAGGTGTCACAGATCTTTTTTACTATTGCTAGTCCGAGTCCAGAGCTATTTTCACTTCTACCCTCTTTACTAAAACGCTCGAACATCTTTTTGGGGTCCATTTTCAACGGGTTCCCGGTATTGGCAACCGTGAGCACTCTACCTGTAATTTCAACATTCACGTTTCCATTTATATTTGTGTGCCGGATAGCATTGTGAAAAAGGTTTGTCAATAAAACCTCGATCAGAGTAGGGTTTGCTTTAATGGACAACGGATGAAGTGTAGTCTGAATAATTATGTTATCGGTAGCTGCCATTGGGCGCAAATTGGACAACAACGTTTCTGTCATTTTTGAGACATCAATCTCTTCGACTTCATTAAATTGACCATTATCAATCTTACTTAGAAGAAGCAAACTCTTATTGAGCCTCACCATTCGATGGGCTGTTTCTTCCAGATCAAGTAAAGTTGCTGCACCTGCTTCTGTAAGCGCAGGAATCTGCATGAGGTTATCCAGTTTGGATTGAAAAATGGAGAGCGGAGTTTGCAACTCATGCGAGGCATTTTCAATAAATTCTTTCTGCTCCAGGTACACTTTTCTGTTCCGATCTGTTAAGTGGCTCACCGTTTTGTTCAGATCATCAAACTCAATGATATTTGTCTTCTCTGTAATTATAGATTCGCTTTTATCCAGTTCATACGCCTTTAATTGATCAAGCGTATTGTAAAATGGCTTCCATATTCTTCGAGACAGGGAACGGTTTAAAAGCAATAGTCCTGTGGCAAGAAGAACGATTAGAATTGCTTGAACAATCCCTAACGCCACGACAAGTTCATCGGTATCTACAAGTGACATCCGGATAGTCAGCAAATAGGGCTTTTCCTTAATCACCAAGCCGGTGGATAACGTTCGAAATGGATGCGATTCGTTTTCAATACTATCATACATGGATAGTGTTTCGTATTTCTGAGCAGAGGTCACCAGCTCAGTAGGAGTAAGCACAATATCATACGAAAGCTGATCCCATATCCTTAAGTCCATTTCCAGGTCTTCCAGGTATTCATAGCTCTTAATGTGCTTGATGAATTGATTCGTATGAAGGGCGAGCGTTTCATCAACTTCTTCGTTGATAATTTCGCGGATGGAGAAAATGGAGACTGGAATGCTTATGAGCACAAGTATCAGGGAATAAAGCAGCAGCCTGCGCAAACTAACTTGTAATAATCTCATGCAGTAAATTTATAACCTAGTCCGTAAACTGTTTTGATATAGTCTTCACACCCTGCTTCTGTTAACTTCTTCTTCAGGTTCTTTATGTGAGAATAGATGAAGTCAAATTTATCCATCAGTTCAGCATCATCACCCGACAAGTGCTCGGCAATGGCATTCTTGGATACAACTCGATTTTTGTTCGCAATCAGGAATACCAGTAAGTCATATTCCTTTCGGGTTAGTTCAACTTCCCTTCCATTCACCTTAATTGTTTTTCCCAATAAATCCACTTCAATTTCATGGAAAGACATTTTGTTGTTCCCGTCAAATCTTTTCCTTCGAATAACTGCCGATATGCGGGCACTAAGTTCGGGCAGGTAAAACGGTTTAGGTAAGTAGTCGTCCGCGCCAAGGTTCAGCCCCGCTATGCGATCATCAAAGGAGCTTTTTGCCGTTATCATAATTACTCCATCAGTTTTTTTATTGGCTCTTAACGTCTCCAATATTTTTAGTCCATTCCCATCCGGTAGCGATATGTCCAGGAGGATGCAATCATAATCGAAAAGGAGAATTTTCTCATTAGCCTCACTGGCTGTATAAGCTATTTCGCACACATAGCTTTCCTGCCGTAGAAACTGCGCCATGCTCCTTACCAATTGTTTTTCGTCTTCGATGATTAGAATTTTCATGGTTCCACCGGGAGAAGTTACCTAAAACTATTTCATTAACCCATGTGTAAATGAATAACTGGTGGTTTCATACCAGGCAATTGCTTCCTCAATCGTTCTTTGGTCTGCCTCTATCGCTGTCTGTTCCTGTTTTTCCGAGACTGCAAATGAATTAACCTTTAGTTGAGGTGATAAAACGATCAACGTATTCCCCTTCATGTATCCGAGGCTTTGATATGTACTGACAAAAGCCCTTTCGCGCCCAGGCTCCAATTTAAATATGTCATATCCATAAAATTTACTGGTGTATGAGAAGTTTAAAAGACCAAGTAACGTTGGCCCTATATCAATCTGACTCATGAGTCGATCCATTTTGCCAGGTGT
>JBGATZ010000476.1:0-3587 GCA_044228905.1 Cyclobacteriaceae bacterium
CGTGGACAATGCAATCGTGGTGGTAGAAGCAGTTCATGCGAAGATGAGTAAATCAGCAATTGGCCCGCTACAGGCAACAGAAGAGGCGATGAAAGAAATCAGCGGAGCAATCATGGCGATCACACTTGTCATGTCTGCGGTGTTTATCCCTGTGGCATTCATGTCCGGACCATCCGGCATATTTTACAGGCAGTTCTCTCTGACTATGGCTGTTTCCATTGTACTATCGGGCGTAATTGCTTTGACACTGACGCCAGCGTTATGTGCACTACTACTGAAAAGTGAGCATGGAACTCCTGCTAATCAAACCTGGCTGAGCCGGTTCTTTCAACATTTCAATGACTGGTATGATGGACTCTCTGCAAAGTATCAGGCGCTTTTAAGTTACATCGCCAACCGCAGGGTGATCACGGTAATTGCTTTGATGGTATTCTGCTTCGCTACAGGAATAATCGGTAGTCATTTGCCTACCGGATTTATTCCCAATGAAGATCAGGGAACATTTTATGCAAGTATCACTACGCCTTCCGGGTCAACGCTCGAGCGAACCAAAGCAATTGTTGATGAGATACAACGATCGTGCGAAGGAATCACTTCTGTTGAATCTGTTTCTTCTCTGGCCGGAACGAACATTTTATCAGACGGAACAGGCGCTACCTATGGCACCTGCCTCATCAACCTGAAGAACTGGGATGAACGTGAAGAGTCGGTCGATGAGATCACCGATCTTGTCATTGAGAAAACCAGCCACATCAAAGACGCGAAGATTGAATTCTTTCCGCCACCCGCGGTACCCGGTTACGGAAACGCCAGTGGTTTCGAGTTACGCCTGCTGGATAAATCGGGCAAAGGTGATTTCAAGGAAATGGAACGTGTGGTGAATCAATTCATCACTGATTTAAAAGACCGCCCCGAGATCGCCTCTGCGTTCACCATCTTCGATGCCAGTTATCCTCAATACCTTCTTCATGTAGATGAAGATAAAGCATCGCAGAAGGGAGTGACAATCGATAACGCCATGGGAACATTGCAGACGTTGCTGGGAAGTGAATATGCAACCAACTTCATTCGCTACGGGCAAATGTATAAAGTGATGGTACAGGCGTTGCCTGAATATCGCTCCAAACCGGAAGACATCTTAAAGCTCTATGTAAAAAATGAAGATGGAGAAATGGTGCCCTTGTCTGCCTTTGTTCATCTGGAACGGATTTATGGAGTGGACCAGGTAACACGTTATAATATGTATCCGTCTGCCGAACTGAACGGTGAAGCAAATGAAGGATACAGCAGCGGCAGCGCCATCATGGCTATACAGGAAGTGGCGAAAGAAAAACTTCCTAAAGGATATGCAATTGACTGGGCAGGAATTACACGCGACCAGGTGCTGGCTGGCAATGAAGCCGTTTACATTTTTGCCATCTGTCTTATGTTCGTGTATTTACTTCTGTCAGCTCAATATGAAAGTTTCCTGTTGCCTCTTCCGGTGATTTTGTCGTTGCCAACAGGGATCTTCGGTGCTTTCTTTTTACTAATGCTGACCGGACTTGAGAATAATATTTATGCGCAGGTAGCGGTTATCATGCTTATCGGTTTATTGGGGAAGAATGCCATCCTTATTGTAGAGTTTGCTTCCATTAAACACAAGGAAGGAGCTACGGTTTTCGATGCGGCTATCGAAGCAGCCATTGTGCGTCTTCGACCTATCCTGATGACTTCCTTCGCATTTATTGCCGGGTTAATTCCACTGATGTTTGCTTCCGGTGCAGGAGCGGTGGGTAATCGCACTATTGGTACAGCGGCCGCGGGCGGAATGTTATTCGGAACGTTGTTTGGCGTAATTCTTATCCCGGGACTGTACGTGATCTTCGCAACGCTCGCAGACAGGTACACGTCATCTACTCGCAATGAAAAGAAATCATACACGGAAGAATTGAGACACGCATGAGAACAGGTAAGCATTATTTTTTGATTTTCATTTCTGTGCTGCTCATGGCTGGCTGTAAGTCTTCGCAGGACTTATCGAACAACACGCTGCAACTGATGCCGCAGTCGTACACAGGAAAAAATGATTCGATTAACTCGGCAATCGTTAACTGGCGAACCTATTTCTCTGATCCGTTTCTGATCCGATTGGTGGATACGGCACTTGTAAATAACTGGGATGCACTCACGGCCCTGAGAAGAGTTGAGATGTCGCAGTCCAACTCTCTACTAAGCAAAGGAGCAATGCGGCCGGTAGTGCAAGCAGCCGCAACGGCTGCTCAGCGGAAATACGGATTATATACAATGGATGGTGCGATACATCACACTGAAGAGCAAGATGATGAGATCGTGCCCATCACCTCAGAGATTATTATCCCGCATTGCTAAGCCTGGGAAGCTAAGTCTATGGGAAAACAAGTCAGAAGAAGGCTCTGCGCTGCATCGCTACCTTGCCAGCATAGAAGGAAAAAATCTTGTTGTTACGGGCCTGATCGCAGAAGTAGCCCGCAACTACTACGAGTTACTCGCACTCGATAATGAGCTGGCTATTCTGAACGAGACTATTGCACTTCAGGAAAATGCGTTTGAACTGGTGAAAGTGCAGAAAGAAGCGGCTATGGTAAATACGCTGGCGGTGAAACAATTCGAAGCACAGCTATTGAATTCGAAAGGCAGGAGAGTAGCAATACTTCAGCTGATTATTGAAAATGAGAGTGAAATCAATCTGTTATCCGGCAGGTATCCGGGAGTAGTACAGCGAAGTAGTGTATCGTTTAACGAATCAATACCTGCACGGATAAGTACAGGTTTGCCCTCTGATATTTTATTACATCGACCGGACATCCGAGAGGCCGAATTTGAGTTAACCGCATCAAGGGCAGATGTGAAAGCAGCAAAAGCTGCGTTCTATCCTTCACTCAGTATTAACGGAAGCATTGGTTTCCAGGCTTATAAACCGAATCTGTTATTCTTTACACCGGAATCATATGTATACGGCATCATCGGAACGTTAGCTACGCCTGTTGTTAACAGAGCTGCAATAAAGGCAGAATTCCGCAGGGCAAATGCGCAGCAACTGGAAGCGTTGTATAATTATCAGAAGTCCATTGTAAACGGATACACGGAAGTCTATAATCATATTAATGGAATAGCAAACCTGGAGACTATTCATGCCTTCAAGACTGACGAAGTAAATGCACTGACCGAATCGATTGAGACCTCTGCTGAACTCTTTCGTACCGGTAGAGCCACGTATCTTGAAGTTATTGTGGCGCAGCAGAACGCATTGCTGGCCCGGCTTGAATTGGTAGATATCCGCAAGCAGCAGTTTATCTCAACGGTGAATTTGTACAAGGCGCTGGGAGGTGGGTGGAGATAATTATTAACAGAGTAATGAGTTATATGAAGGTAAAGTTTATTGTGAATCTGATTTTTCTGGTGATTGTGATGTTGATTGCGCTACTCGTTATTTTCTTATGATCAACGAGCAGGAAATAACAATCTCCGACCTGGTTGTCATTCTCAAAGACATCTTGTTTTCAGGATGTCTTTTTGGATTGAAGACAACAGATAACCTGCTGGAAGATTGCAATCTTATTGATTTC
>JBGATZ010000477.1:0-3438 GCA_044228905.1 Cyclobacteriaceae bacterium
AAGGGGTCAGAAAAAAATTGAATATTTTCAGAGATATAAACAGAATAACGCTACTAATACGAAGTCTTTGAGATAGACTTTGAGCGCTTTCAGGCATTTAGAGAGATGATATTCCACTGCCTTTTCGGAGAGATGGATAGATTGTGCCACATCCGGAATAGATTTTCCTTCAAATCGGCTGAGTTGAAAAATCTGTTTTGTTTTTTCAGGCATCGATGCAATACGGGTTTCAACTGCTTCCATCAGGTTATTATAAGAAACCGTTTCATGCACGCTATTGCTATCACGGGGAAGAAAAGATTGATAGTAAGTCCAGTGCTTTTCTTTGGCAATTTTTCTACGGATATGGTCAATGCATTTATTACGCAGCGCCAATCGGAGATAATGAGTGAGGTTGCTCACAAGAAGAGTGTTCCGTTTTTCCCACAACGTAACAAAAAGCTCCTGTACAACTTCTTCTGCTGCAGCACGTGATTGCAGTTTGGTAAACGCTTGAATGTAAAGCGTCTTCCAGTATTGTTTGAATATGTAATTGTAAGCCGCTTCGTCTCCCTGTTTAAGCGAAGCAATTAAATCCTGTTCGTTATGAAATACCGGTTGATGCATTCCTTCGGTAATACAGAAAGTGGTCTTATTTCAGAACAAGTGTAGAAATAACAATTAATAAATGCAATCGATTGTTTGAATTAATTTACCTGATCATTGTTTTGAAAGCGATATATTCCATTTATCGTAGATGTTTGCGAACCCATGGTATTAATTTGCCGTTTATCATTCAGCTATGCGTTACACCACTTTCTTTTTCTTCTTTCTACTCAGTTTTGCGGCATTTTGTCAGCTTCAGGGCAAAGTCGTTGGTATTTCTGACGGGGATACATTTACGTTGTTAACTTCTTCCAAAAAAGAAATCAAAGTCAGGCTTTATGGAATTGATTGCCCCGAAGGCAAACAGGATTTTGGCAATGATGCGAAGAAATTTTTGTCTGACCTGGTGTTCAACAAAGAAGTAAAAGTGATCGAAAAAGATATGGACCGCTATGGCCGTACAATCGGATTGGTTACTATCGAAAACTCCATTGTCAACGAGATCTTACTTTCAGAAGGAATGGCCTGGCATTACAGAAAATACGACACGAATAAACGCTGGGATGAACTTGAAGAGCAGGCACGAACTGACAAGAAGGGATTATGGAAAGATCCAAACGCTGTCGCACCATGGACGTATCGTCAATCAAAGAGAGACGTACATTAATTGCATTACTTAAACTTTACTACTTCCCAATACGCTTTCTTGGGTTGGAGATTCCGATCAAACAACAACGGGTAGTTTTTTCTTCCCTTCACCGGATAAGAATCCAGCCAGCTATGCCTGTCTGAAATATTCCAGAACGTAACACCAGTAATTACATTTTTATATTCTCTAAAAACAGCAAAGAACATCTTATACTGTTGCAACTGTTTCTGCTCTGCTTCAGGCATAAATACATCACCCTCGCCTTCCCTTCGTTCTCTTCTAAGCTTCTCCCAGGGATAAACAGAAACATCGAGCTCTGTGATCTGCACCTTCAATCCCAATGAAGCAAATCGTTCAATTGAAGCACGCAATTCTTTTTCGGTGGGCGAATTCAAAGACCAATGCCCTTGCAAACCTACTCCGTGAACCGGAACACCGGCATCCAATAATTTTTTCAATAGTTGATAGATCCGCTCTCTCTTCTCTGGTTTCTCCGAATTATAATCATTGTAAAAAAGTTGTGCACCGGGATCCGCTGCATGTGCATACTCAAACGCTTTGAAAATAAAATCTTCACCGGTAATCTGATACCAAAGTGAGTTGCGCAATAATACAGTGCTGTCATCTGCGATGGCTTCGTTCACCACATCCCATGCATAAATTTTTCCTTTGTATCGCGTTACCACTTCCGTAATATGCTTTTGTAATCGACTAAGTAACACATCCTTGCTTACCTGCTTTCCCTGATCATCTTTAAAAAGCCATTCGGGTGTTTGCTCATGCCAGCACAAAGCATGTCCCCGCACTCTTAATTTATTAGCTTGAGCGAATTGTACAATTTTATCGGCATCGGTCCAGTAATACTGGTTTTCTTTCGGATGAATCGAGCCCATCTTCATTGCATTCTCCGGAGTGATGCTATTGAATTGCTTAGTGATTAATAAAGCTTCGTCAGTATTCAATGCGTCTGAAGAAACCGCTACCCCAATCGGAAAGTAACTGGCATAATAATCTTTCAATCCTTTGTCTGGACTTTGTGCATTAATCTTTGATATGCTTATTAAAGCAATAACCCCCATTCCGAAGAGTAACTTCATAATCTTTTGTTGTGTTAAAAAGAGAAGAGCGACATTTCATCGCTCTTCCATAAACCTAACTCTCAAACCAATATAGTGATTTTAATATCCCGGATTCTGCGGATATTTTTCTCCTACAGTTACCAGATTAATCTCATCCAATGGAATAGGACGGAGTACATGAGTTGCTTTGATATTCACGCCCGCTTCTACCGGATTCCATGCGGCCACACGAGATAACAATGATTGCGTACGCACAAGATCCAGCCAGCGCATTGATTCACCATAAAATTCGCGTGTACGTTCATCAAGTATAAAGTCCAATGTTATCTGCGCACCTGTTACAGTTACTGCCGCCTGAGCTATACTTAAATCGACACCTGTTGGATACGGATCACCCACCATGGTAGCTGGAGTAGTTGTTCCGAATGCGCCACCCGGAGCATACCCTGCACCTGTACGATAAGCTGCTCTTCTTCTCACTACGTTAAGCATGGCAGCAGCATTATCAGCCTGGCCCAATTTGAATGCAGCCTCCGCAGCAATGAGATACACATCAGAGAAACGTGCAATCACTACAGGTCTTGCGGATGGATCGTTTTGAGATGCACGGCTTGGATCGGCAAGCTTCTTCATGTATGGAAACACATTATTGTTTTGCAATTCAGGAGTCACAATGATTCCTTTGAAAGGACGTGCTCCAAAATTTTGTGGCGCTCCTGCTACCTCGTAATCAGAAAACCATACTGCTGTATCTCTTCCACAAATCAATGTGCCTCTTGATCCTACAACACCATTACCTGAATATGTTCCGGTTACGGCTTGTCCTCCGCCACCACCTGATCCTGAATTCAAGAGCCAGACAGTTTGAAATGTTTTACCGTATCGTGAATCATTGGTGCGATCGGCAAAAGCCTGATCCAGTAAATAACTCTTGCCTGCATTAGGTCCTGATTTTAACCTGGGCATGTTAGGGCGAATGCGTGTGAATGGTCTTCCGAACTGAACATCACGTGTAAGCAATGCAAGATTGGTTGAACTCGGTCCGGACAAAACTCCATTTGCATTCAATGATGAGTTCACACCCAATGTACCGGGTCCGTTAAACAATCCCATCCATGGGGTTAC
>JBGATZ010000478.1:0-3436 GCA_044228905.1 Cyclobacteriaceae bacterium
GCCAATGACGAACGCGAAAACACACTGAACTCATTGCTTGTTGAAATGGATGGATTCGCTACAGATAGTGGTGTAATCATCCTGGCAGCAACCAACCGTCCGGATGTATTGGATTCAGCTTTAATGCGCCCGGGTCGTTTCGATCGCCAGGTGAGCATTGACAAACCGGATATTGTAGGCCGCGAAGCCATATTCAAAGTACACCTGAAACCAATCAAGCTGCACAAAGAAGTGGACGTGAAAAAACTGGCTGCTCAAACTCCAGGTTTTGCCGGAGCTGAAATTGCCAATGTATGTAATGAAGCTGCTTTAATTGCCGCACGTAAGGATAAGAAAGAAGTAGAAATGCAGGACTTCCATGATGCAATTGATCGTGTAATCGGAGGTCTTGAAAAGAAAACAAAAATCATTTCTCCTGAAGAAAAGAAAATAGTGGCTTATCATGAAGCAGGTCATGCAGTAGCAGGCTGGTTCCTGGAACACGCTGATCCGTTGGTGAAGGTGAGCATTGTGCCTCGTGGTATCGCGGCTCTCGGCTATGCGCAGTATTTACCAAAAGAACAGTTCCTCTATCAGACTGAACAGTTAAATGACGAGATGTGCATGACTTTCGGAGGAAGAGCGGCAGAAGATATTGTATTCGGAAAGATCTCTACTGGTGCATTAAGTGACCTGGAGAGAATCACCAAGCTGGCGTATAGCATGGTTACGGTTTATGGGATGAACAAAGAGATTGGGAACATTTCATTCTATGATTCCAAACAGTCTGAGTATTCATTCAATAAACCCTATTCAGATAACACAGCACAACGTATCGACCAGGAAGTGAAGAAGATCATTGACACTGCTTATGAAAGAACAAAAGCATTGCTCACACTTCATAGAGATAAACTGGAGATCATCGCGAAAGAGTTGCTGGAAAAAGAAATCATTTTCCAATCTGATCTGGAGCGATTAATTGGTAAGCGTCCTTTTGCTACGCAAACCACGTATGAGAAATTCACTAACGGGAAATCGGAAGAACAAAAGAAGGAAGAAGCGAATCCCCTTCCGCATGAAAATGCACAGATACCGACTCCCGAGTCAAATAATTAATTGAGAAATCAATACAATAAAAATCGGGTACAGAAATGTGCCCGATTTTTTTTATTTATGTAAACAGTCCAGCGTTGCATGAACATCTCTCTTCCATCTGGTAAAAAAGTCTACTTCGCATCCGATTTCCATTTGGGTGTTCCCGATCATGAAACCAGTCTGAAGCGTGAGCGGCTCATCATCTCGTGGCTGGATTCCATCAAATCAGATGCACACTCTATTTACTTATTAGGAGATTTATTCGATTTCTGGTTTGAATACAAGCATGCTATTCCGAGAGGATTTATCCGCTTTCTGGGAAAGCTCGCAGAGTTGAGAGATGCTGGCATTGAAATTCACTTCTTCACAGGCAACCATGACATGTGGATGTTTGACTATTTCCCCACGGAATTGGGAATTCCCATTCATCGCGAACCGGTAGTTCTCCATATTGACAACCAAAAATTATTGATCGGCCATGGAGATGGGCTTGGCCCTGGCGATCACACGTACAAATTCCTGAAAAAGTTTTTCAACAGCAGATTCTGTCAGTGGCTATTCGCACGAATTCATCCCAATCTCGGCATAGGCATTGCTAATTACTGGAGCAGGAACAGTCGGATCAGTAATATGAAGAAGGAGGAGAAATTTCAGGGCGAAGAAAACGAATACCTGCTTACCTATTGTAAAGAGCTGGAAAAAAAAGACCATCACGATTTCTATATCTTTGGGCATCGTCATTTGCCACTCGATCTTAAAGTAGGAGAAAACAGCCGCTACATCAATCTTGGCGAGTGGGTTAATTTCACTACCTACGCGGTTTATAATGTAAATACTGTTGAACTGAAAAGTTTCAATTAAACTTTCATGAGATCTCTTTTGATTCTTTTCGTTTTATTCACTTCATCTCTTTTCGCACAGGATAAGAAAATAAAATCTTTCAAAGCAGACGATGTTGTTCGGTTGGCAACAGTGGATCGCGCAGGGGATTTTTACCTTGTATTGAAGACGGGTGAAATACAGAAGTTTGATAAGAATGGTTTGAAGATCGGTGCATACAAGGGTAACTCTAATCTTACTTCATTTGATCCAACCAATGCGATTCGTCTGCTCACTTATTACATGGACACCAATGAATACACGTGGCTGCCGCCCTCACTGGATAACCCCTCCCCCGAATTTCAAAAAATCGATCCCTCTTGGGCTATCGAGCCTTCTTTGATTTGTATCTCCGGTGATTACAATCTTTGGGTATTAGATAAAGCCGATTGGAATCTCGAAAAGATCAACACCAAACAGGCAGCTGCACCAATTGAGTTCAGCATTATAAAAGAAATTCCTGAACCAAAGATCACTTCAATGAAAGAGTATCTTAATTTTATTTTTCTGATTAATGCTAATAAAGACATTTACGTATATAATACGATGGGCAAAATGCTCCGTAAGATTGAAACACAAGGAATTCAAAGTTTAAATTTCCTGGGAGAAGAGTTATACTATCTTCAAAACAATCAAATTCATTTCTTTGACTTGTATACAGGAGAGAAAAGAACACTTCCGCTACAGCCCGGCATCGATCAGGTTATTCTCACTGATGAACGAATGCTTACTTTAAAGGAGGGAAACACAATCACCATTTTTGAGTTTGTCCCCTAGAGGTTTTGCCTATGGACAATTGAATTCATAAGTCGTTCCTCTTTCAACAATCTCAACCGGATATCCGTATTCGTTATAAATGTATGACAAATTAATAGAGACACCATTGTATTTTACAGAGGTGGGATTGTTCACCCAATTTTTAGTTCTCAACCGGCTCGTAACTTCTATTATCCCTTCCTGCATTAAATAACTGGTGTGTTCAAATGGCTGTTTTTGAAGCACATATTTATTCTTGTCGAAAGAAAAATACTCTTCTGTTAATGTCTCTCCTCTTCCGTTATTCGAATAATAAACTTTTGTAATATTTCCCTCCTGATTATACTCATATCGTTCATATTCGGGATCAGGATAATATTCTGAAGCAGAAATAACTTTGATAAGCTGACCTGCTGCGTTGTATTCAAATGACTTTTCAATCAAAAGCTCAGGTTCCGGCTTCCTTGAAAAGAATTTTTCACTACTCACTGTTCCGTTAGTGTTATACTCGTAGCTAAAGTAGGAAGTCCGGTTTACAATTTTTGCAATCCGTCCAGACACGTCATATTCAACCAGTGTTGTGCCGGTATAAGCTCTCCCGGAATTTGAGCTATATTCAATACTCGTAATTTCATTTTTATCATTTCGTTTATAAATGCAGGTGAGGTCTGGTGAAAATCCTTTTATGGGGTAACAGACTTTATCGGGTATTTTAATGTTATCCTCA
>JBGATZ010000006.1:0-27068 GCA_044228905.1 Cyclobacteriaceae bacterium
TCACCCACTTTCTTGCCTTGTTCTTGTTGCTTGAGAATACCAACTATCTGGCTCTCATTGAATTTTGTGTTTTTCATTTTCTCCCAATTTTAACGATTAAACTCTATTTTTAATCGCTACTCTTTTTAGGGGAGCTTTCATTACGGCTTATGAAAGAAAAATAGATTTGCATTTGGCTGGTGCTTCCCGAAGATCTCTGGAGTGTGCATTAGAACTCAACGAACTTTCATCGCTGGCTCCGGAGACAAGTCAAATTGTTCAAGAGTACAACCAGGATGATTGCCTGGCCACGGAGGCGGTGCACCAATGGCTTGAGAAGCTACGCGAGGAACTTGTTCAGAAAGGAAATACAGTTAACAGGCCTGTATTGGAAAGCGGTGAACCTAAGGATAATGTTAAGGACATTGAAACAAGAGCTCAATCATTGTTTGAAGGATTGGTTGAAGGCTTACCCGTTGACAAAACAAATCTCAATGAAGAACAAAAAGCCAAGTGGCTTTTGGCTAATCTGGTTGATTACTTCCGTAGAGAAAATAAAAGTGCCTGGTGGGAATATTTCCGGCTCCATGAACTAGACCACGAGAGTTTGCTCGATGAACGCAAAGCAATCACCGGACTTCAATTCGTTGAAGTACTACCGCTTAAAAAAGGAGACAGGAACCCAACACATCGTTACAGATTCCCGCCTCAGGAGATAGGTATTGACGAAGGTGACTCACTTATTGAAGTGCAAGGCGAAAAAATTGGAACGGTCGTTGAAATATCTCAAGAGCACAACACAGTTGATATTAAGAAAACAAAAGACTCCGCTGCTATTCATCCCTATTCTGTTCACCAGGAAGATGTAGTAACACCTGAACCACTAGCGTCCTCACTTTTTGATATTGCCGAAAACATAATCTTCCATGGCATGTATGCACCATGGCCATACCCGGCCGCGAAAAGTTTGTTGCTTAAAAAACGACCCAACCTTGGTGGAAGTGATACGGGCCCTTTGCTGCTATTAAATGAAGATCCTGTAAAGGGAGCTGTGCGAATTGCATCCAATCTGGACAAAAGTGTACTCGCTATTCAAGGTCCTCCTGGCTCAGGAAAAACATATACTGGTGCTATGATGATTCTGGAACTTGCGAAGCAGGGGAAGAAAGTAGGGGTGACGGCTGTAAGTCATAAAGTGATCCGGAATTTATTTAACAAAGCCAATGCGCTGGCTAAAGAAAAAAACTACAAAGTCACTTTCGTACATAAGCCCAAAGAAAAGAGTATTGAATTGCCGGATGGAATTGAAGAAGTAACAGATAACAAGAAAGCACTTGAGGCCATTGAGCAAGGTAAAGTAGTTGGGGGTACTGCCTGGCTGTGGTCGCACAACGACTCGCGCGAAAAGCTCGATTACCTTTTTGTGGATGAAGCCGGGCAAATGTCATTGTCCTTTGTGTTGGCTGCTTCACGGTCGGCAAAAAATCTGATTCTCCTGGGAGATCCGCAACAACTGGAACAGCCCCAACGCGGGGCGCATCCAGAAGGAGCGGATGTAGCAGCATTAAATCATTTGCTTGATGGAAAGAAAACAATGCCTGTTGATAAAGGTTTGTTTCTTGAAACAACCCGAAGACTGCATCCAAGCATTACTGAATTTACTTCAGAAGTATTCTATGAAGGGCGCTTGAAATCATTACCCGGCTTGGAAAAACAAGTGATTAGTGGTGATACTCCTTTTGATGGAGGTGGATTATTCTTCGTTCCTGTCGAGCACTATGGAAACCAAAATAAATCCAAAGAAGAAATTGAAGTAGTAGCAGACATCATTGAAAAACTTCTGACTAAAGGTAAATGGACCAATGATGATGGAGAAACGCGACCTTTAAATAAAAAGGATATTTTAGTAGTGGCACCCTATAATGCACAAGTGGCAGCACTCATTGAAAGACTTCCTGAAGATATTGCCGTAGGGACTGTTGACAAATTCCAGGGCCAGGAAGCAGCAGTGGTCATTTACTCTATGACCAGTTCCTCGCCTGATGACGCGCCTCGTGGAATGGGTTTTCTTTATAGCCCGAACCGTTTGAATGTAGCGACAAGCAGGGCAAAAAGCGTTTGCATTTTAGTGGCTGCGCCTAAACTACTCGAACCAGAATGTAAAACAATTGATCAGATGCGATGGGCCAATGCCTTATGTAGATTTGGAGAAAGATCAATGACTCTCAATTTCTAAAATCCATATTTTATTTCCCTGCGCTTAAACGCATCTTCTCCACCTTCTAAAATATCACAAACATGTTCCCTAATTCCCATAGAATATAAAACTCCCACGGAATTTGGATTCTTAAATGAATATTCAAGTGCGCCAGATACGTATTCAAAAGTGAACTCCTTATTTCCTTTGCCATGCTCTTGCCCTTGCTGATTTGCAACTATTACCTGCTCCGAATCAGTAGAAACAACAAGGTTAGCATTATGTGTAACTATTAAAATTTGTCTTTGTATTTTCTTGTCCTTAATAAACTGATTGAGCTCATTGAAAATAGTTCGATTGTCTAGGTTATCTTCTGGCTGGTCGATTAATATTGGGTGGTTGGCATTACTCAAATGCAGAATAAGCTGAAGAAGAACTAATCCACGCTTTCCAGGGGACATTTGCAGGATGTCATCATTATTTTGCTTTAATGTGTATTTGAACGTGAAATAATCTTCGAAAAGCTTAGAACTTACATCCTTTGGATCCACCCCTGATCTAAATTTTATTCCATGCTTCTCATAAGACCATATTTTTTCAAAAATTTCGCCTATGCTTTTATTGTGGAGCATTTGATCATACTGATATTCATTTCTATCGTTGAAACAATCGCCAAAAAAGGTCTTAAAATTCGAGCGGCCATCGAGCAAATTGCCAAATCCATTTGTGAATAACTTAACGTCAAATGTTAAAATTGTCTTTAGTTCAAGATCATGGCCAATTTTGCTAAATTCTTCCTGTTGAAGTTTATCAAGAATGCCCTGATACAGTTGTAGCAATCCGTTATAATTCTCGAATAGTTTATCTCGAGTCTTTCTTCCATTTTCAGCGATTTCCTTATGCGATTTTTCTCTCTCTTCTATTTGCTTAAGCTTTGCTTGCTCTTTTTCCAAATCCTCGTTTAATTTTTTAAGTAGATTTTGATTTGTGATCTTCGTAAGAAATGGTTTAAATTCTTCCTCAAGTTCTTTAAGAACAACTTCATGCTTATCTATTTTAAGTAGAATCTGCTTAATAAATTCTGTGTATCGTTCTTTTAATTCATTAAAACGACTTGATAGTTGAGCCGCATCTTCCTGTAAGTTTTTATTAATGAATTTTGCTGCTACCGGATCATCATCAAATGCAAATCCAACATCATTTTTCTTATTTGATACTGATTCGACAGTATTCAACATAAGACCATCGAGGTAGGTGATGTAGTCATCAATTGATGTAACGTATATCTGGTATCGGGTGACTTTTGATTGATTAAATTCCTTACGCGCTATCAAACGCAAGTAGTCTTGATTCTCGGAAATTGTAAATCCGGCTTTTATTCTTAATTCATCAATTTCTCCTTTAATTTTATCGATATTCAGTTGAATCGCTGTTTTATCACCAATTGCCTTAATTTCAATTCCAGAGTTCTTATAATTTTCTCGAAGAGCATATAGGGCGCTTATGCTTGATGAAACTTCAAGATTAGTATTCTGAATTTTGCTTTTTTGTCCATCGATGAATGTTTTAAAACCTTCATTTTGATTAAGAATACTCTCAACTAAGCCCTTCAGTTTATGTTCTCCTTTCTCTTCAGCCAAATGATTGATGTACATTTGAGGAACATAAGTAATCTGACGAATTTTTCTTTCTTGACTTTCTTTTAGAGAATTGGTATATCCATCTTTCCATTGAACTTCAAAATCAAAATCGGCTTTGCCATCAAATTCGTAGCCCTTCTCACCAACAACTTTCATTTTTTCTTCGACTTGCTGAGGATCTACTGTTTTTGCTATATGATAAAGTAGCAAAGATTTGCCTGAAGATTTTCCACCAATAATTGTATTCATGTTGGGATTAATCTCAATCAAATCATCTGAAAAGAGTTTTTCGGCTCCTTTCACTTTAAATTTCACCTTGTCGATAACTAAATAGTCGATTTTTTGTTGTGGCTTTTCCTCTTGAATAGTGACTCTATCACCTGGTTCATAAACGACTTGTTTAAGGCCTTCGAATGTAGGATCAGCCTTTATCCAAGTGTATAAAAAGGTGTTGCCATTTGATGGATGTAGTAAAGTTCCTATGGAATGACAATCCGAACCCCAAACACAGCCTTTCAATGCCCCAAATCTTTGTTGAATTTCGCCTGCATCAGCTTTGGAATGCTTTCCTAGATAGAAATCAATATCCTCTTGGTCATTTGAAAAAATTAAGTCGGTTGTATTTGTTAAATCTTCTCTAGTTAGCCCCACTCTTGAAAATTGATTTTGCTGATCAAACCACTTTAAATTTTTCAGAGATCCATGTCCTTTGCCAGCAATTATCTTTATAAAGGGCTTCTTACGAATATTTTGTGACTCAAATATGTCAGTGATTGTTTTACTTGCATTTATAATATCAATTTGAGATAAAGTTATCGTGCTGTATGCTGCGCGGAGGTATTTAGCTTTGTCGTTTGCGTTTACTGTTGAATAGTCTCGTGTAAGATTCAATTCTTGATTTTCTGTTATTGCATAACCTATCGCAACTAGGTTTCTTTCACGCAAATCGTACGGTGTTCCTCTAAAATTAACCTTTAGTTTTTCAAGAAAATTCTCTTTAATAAAATCGATCCCACATTTATCCGGATCAAAGACAACGTGAAAATTAAGTGAGTCGTTACTACTGTTAAAAATATTAAGTCGCAACTCTACGCCAGGTATGATATAAATCTCAACTGAATCTGTTCCGACAGAAAGTGTATTTGTTGATTTGTCGTAGTACCTCAGTAGTTCTGAGTACCCATCTATGGTGAAGTAATCAGCTGTTGCTATTACTGAAATCTCATGTTTCTTAATCGCCTTTATTAACTCCTTGACATAAATGCTCCAATCTTCTGGGTACTGGCTTAAATAAGAAGCAGGGGTATGCACGTGCAAATCCCATTTACGCCACTCAGATCCTTTAGGGTATTTGTGATACATTTCAATTTTATTTTTCAACAATCTTTATTTCGTCTTCAGTCAATCCATAAAGCTGATAAACAAGTTGATCAATTTCCTTTTCCACGGCAGTAGTATCAGTATCAGAATTTTTCCTCTTAACCTTCAAAATTTCGTCTACTAGGTTTGAAATTTTAGATTTGACTTTATCATCTGCTTTGGGAATTGGAAAATCTTTTAGATACACATAGCTAGGCTCGTAAAAATCTCCACGTAGTTTTGGTAAGACATTTCTGAACAAAAAGAAAGTAATTGAACTATTAAGGACCCCTAGTAAAAATTTATCTTCAATTGGAATTATAAAACATTTTTGATTAGTGTAAACACCGCTCTCATCGTATGTAAACTCAGGTTTCATACAGATGTTAGGGTATATAATTTTTGATTTTTCAAATTCCAGATAGTACGCAATGGAGTCTTGTATTTCATACCAATGATACTTACCTGGTTTCCTACCCCCAACCGAACCTGGTGTCAATTCAGATTTAAACTTTTGGAGATGCTTTTTAATTGCTGCATATTTCTCAATGTCAATTCCTCGCCTTGAGAATATCACAAATTTCTTTTGCGCAGGTTTTTGATACCTCTTTATGTCTTTGCCTTCCAGAAATGGTTTAATTAATTCTGCGCTCTTAGGATCTTCTGAAATCAACTTGTTTCTTGTGATCTCATCTATCACGAAAGCCTTATTCAAACCGGTTAATATTCCTCTGTAAATGTTTCCTTCAATATATTTTTCAAGGGGTACTCCAACCAGCTTTATTTTCTCTAAAACCGACTGAACGTTTTTGTTTACCAAATTCCAGCTTTCTTGGCCTAAGTCATTCTGATGAATTTGAAAACTATTAGCCATTATATATTCACTGAGACTATTTGATGGAAGAGTGTCAGGATTAGTGACCCGGAATTCGATTGAAGGATCACGCTTTACCAAAGACAGAATGCATGGATATGTGGTGGCCTCTTCAAAGACAGGAAGATCACCGAAATCTATGATTTCAACTATTTGAAATGAATTAATATAACTCCTAAGTGAACTACCAAAGCCCGCTCTCAAGAATTTATTGGCAACGATAAAACTAAAATTGTAGTCGGGTTTTAGTAAAGAGATTCCTTTTTCTATAAAATAAACTAATATATCTGCTGTTCCAGAAAACGAGTCATAGGAGCTTTCGAAGTATTTCTTAAAAACAGTTAATTCTTCCTGTCGAATATATGGAGGGTTACCAATCACAGCATTAAAACCAATGAAATTTCCTTCCTTATCTAATACCTCTGGAAATTCAAATCTCCATTCAAAAGCATCCTTATAAATAGCACTATCTTTTATTTCTCTAATTTCTGCGGCAAGTTTATTTATCTCAACTTCTAACTTCTCTTTCTTTTTCTCCGTTTCCTTTTTTTCTTTTTCTGTGGGCTCAAACACCTTAGCCTGGTTCAGTAAGTTGAATAGGTCACCACCAAGTTTGTTTTTCCTTAAAACTTTGGGATCGTTCTTGTCAATCTCAGTTCTGAAGTCCGATTTGATCTGATTAATCAATTTTTCGAAGCCACGCTTTTCATCTTTGTCGGTCGCATTCTTGTAATTATTAACAAAGGCACGGTAGTCGTCAATGCTGTATTTAATGCTCTTCAGTGCTTTGCTCAAATCCGCATCGAGCGCAAAGCGGCTAATCAGTGAGTTGCCCTGCTTAATGTTAATGTCAATGTTTGGTAACGTCTCCAACTCAGCGTACTTACTGTCGGCCGTGTAGTAAGCATTTTTCAGCAACTCAATCCACAAACGCAATCGGCAAATCTTTACCGAGTTGGGGTTAATGTCTACTCCAAAGAGACAGTTTTCAATAATGGTTTGTTTTTCATGAAAGAGCGCCTCTTGCACTCGCTGGCTTTCTTTGTTGCCTGGTTTGTATTCAAAGAATTCATTTTGACCAAGAGAAACGATCAGTTCATCGTTGATCACTTCAACAGAATAATCACGCAATACTTTTCCATTGCGGTCGGCCAATACACCTAATTCTGATTTAATGGCGAGGATCTCATTCAATGCAGAAACCAAGAAATGTCCGGAGCCAACTGCTGGGTCGCAAATTTTAAGGCTATTGATTATTTCATTGGCTTTGTCAATATCCTTGCTGGTAATTTGATTATGCAACTGATCAAAGGTTTCAAGTTTCCAACCTTTTGCCTCTTTAAACTTTTGTACCACCGCTCTGCGAATAGTTTCGCGGCACATGTACATGGTGATAAAGCCAGGCGTAAAGAAAGATCCGTCTTTGTAGCCATTGATTTTTTCAAAAATCAATCCCAGTACAGAGGCATTGATCAGGGACTTATTCTCTTCCTGAATTTCTTCTTTCCCTTCCGAAGTAAAGTCATACGAATCAAGGAACTCAAACAAGTATTGAAGCGTAGGTATTTCAGCTTCACGTTTCTTCCCATTCTCAGTTTTAAGCACCGTGCTGCCGGCAATCTTTAATTTCTGGCCATCGTCAAGGCTATTGATGCGCAGTGCGTCAGCTTCTAAAGAACTTATTTCGAACAAAGAGCTGTTCAAGTAAGGAACATGTTGGAATTTTTCTCGCGTGGTGCCCGTCCGTTCTTTGTGAGTCCTGGCAAGTACCTGGAAGAACAGTTTATTCAATTCATCGTAATTAGGAATCGTTTTGAAATCAAGGAAGCGATATCGCTTGTCTCCATGGTAATTCAAAAGCTGGCCTTCCAATAATTTCAGAAACAGTATTCTATTAATCCAGGTGATACATAATTCCAGTGCTACATTGAATAAGCGCTCTTCTTTCTTTTCGCCATAGTCAGCAGCTTCGCGCGGAAGCTCACGAAGACGATCTTCTGCTATCAGTGTATTAATGGCATTCTCCAATAGAGAACCCGCGTCTGGCTTTTCTTTTCGCTGAATCAGTTTCTTGCCTCCATCTTTCTTTTCCTCAAGACCGATGATATGCAAGAGTTCACTGTAGAATTTGGTATCGAGTGAATTACTATCGTTGGCAAAAGGTTGTTTTAGTAAATGAGCCGGTGAAAGAAGTTGAAACAAAGGTTTAAGGACTTTGTCGTCCTTAGGATCATTATTCGTAACAGCCTTTTCAACTTCACGTAAATCAAACCAGGTAAAAACGATTTCCTCTTTCAGGTTTTTGAGAAACGGTGCTGCAATATCTGAGTAGAAAAAATCGGTTGTGTCATTGGCTTTTCTTTTGCCTTTCCAATCTATGTAGTCCTTCGTAAGAGCACTATTCTTATAAAAAATCTTATCAAATACATTGGCATCAAACACAAACCACTCGTGCATGTTAGTAGCTACCAGGTATTTAATATCGATGTTGCTCTCTTCTATTCGTTCTCGCAAATAGTAAAGTATCAACTCGTGCATGGCCTTCGCGTTCAGGTTCTTTACGCTTAACATGTCCGATGAACTC
Source organism: Cyclobacteriaceae bacterium (assembly GCA_044228905.1). Lineage (GTDB taxonomy): Bacteria > Bacteroidota > Bacteroidia > Cytophagales > Cyclobacteriaceae > ELB16-189. The sequence continues at coordinate 8,634 of JBGATZ010000006.1, forward strand.
GGCTTTTTGGCTTCAATGATGACTACCGGCTTTTTATCTTCATAGATCGCAAGATCAATACGGCCTTTCGTATTGATCTGGTTCTTACCGTTGTAATAAGTGTCGTACAGAAATTTGGTGACGTTGTTCTTAACATGTTCCTCACTTTCTTTAGGATCAATGCTAGCAATAAATTCCTTCAGGTTCTTTTTAAAGAGTTCAATTTCGGCACGACCCACCTTCTCCTTCCGGTAGGCTTTGTTAAGCGATTGACTTGGGGTAAGGAGACTAAGTTGCATTAACATTAATTTCTTGTTATTCTACATTACAAAGTACACAATTTGGGCTAATACCTTAATTTTTCTTCGAGTGCATTTAACATCTCCGAGTGTTTAGTTGGGTTGTTTTTTAAAAGATTCTGGATGTTCAGCAACTTCCATTTTACTGCCGGAAGGTGTTGGAGATTGTCAATCGGAATGAGGTTCCATACTGGCTCACCTTTTTTAAAGCTCAGCAAAAATTTCCGGTCATCGGCTGTGAGGGACTGGAAAATTTCAGCAATCAGCCGTTCTCTCACAGCTTCATAGGTGGTATAATAAAATGGCGTGGTTGTCATTCCGGCAAACTGATTCTCAAACGCCTCATGCTGATCAAGCAAATGAGGGCGAATAAGTTCACCCATGGGTCGCGTATGGCTTAACAGGAAAGTGATAAAACCAAGCTTGATCTCCTCTGAAATCCCTTCGTTTGTTAACAGGTGATACACATCGAACAAGTCGCGAGGATGTTGGCGGTCTAGCGCTGCACATATCTTTCCACCAAACAATTCTCCGTGCGAGACAACATTGATAGCCGCAAACTTCTTGAAATCATTTTGAACAGCGTCTGTCACTTGCATCATGCGCACCGGAAAAATAATTCCACGGGTAGTAGTGTTCACTTCAATTTTTATATGGGCTTGTTTTGTCTGGCAGTTTAGTTTTACATCCTGGCCCTGCTCCGGTGGAACCCTTGTTACGGATATATCAGGAATGGCCGCCTTGATGCGCTCTTCTATGCGACCAAGAGCATCAGATATATTCTGCAATGCTGTAGCGCGGTCATCTTCCCAATTGATATAGGTGAGATCAATATCTACCGAGAGCCTGGGCATGTCGCGCACAAATAGGTTAATAGCAGTGCCTCCTTTCAAAGCAAGGCTGTTCTCTTTTGCCACATGCGGCAGTATGCTCAATAACAAATCTACCTGTGCGCGATATTTGGCGAGTATCATGATTAAGCTATCTCTTTGGGTATACTGATTTGAAAGTCGGAATTATACACGCCACCTTTTACGATGCTCCTGTCTCCCTTGCCCACTTCAATTTTTTTCTGATCCACAAAACTAAGCCATTGGTGTTGTGCTTTGTTGGCCATGTAAAGAAACAGTCTCTTCACTTTTACAGAAGTGCACTGCTCCAACAATTCCTGTATAAGCTTTGGACGCAAGTTGGAAAGTCCTTCCATCAAGTGATAGCATTCTACCAAATCGAGTTTGCCAGGAGCCAGATATAAACATTCCAACATGGCGCGTTCGGGAGTTGATATGGTGATGGAGAAATTTTTTTCTTCATGCAGTGTTAGGCCAGGTTCTTCCGAAAGCAAAGAGGTTTTTATATGGTGAACGGGATATCCCCAGGCATAATTTTTAAACCAACGCGGCAATATGGTTTGTGGTTGAGAAAAGAGAAAGACAGTTTCCTCCGTCATCCTGAAATAATGCGCGAAGCCTTGCATGGAAAGCGCTGTCAATGCCCCTGCATGTATGGGCAGTTTTGCCTGTTGCTGAATGGCGTACAATCCGCCCTGCCAGGTCACCGGTTCGCCTGAACGTTTGAATGCCCCAGACCCCATTGTTTCCAGCCAGCCATTTTTTCGATAAACTTTTTGAAGGTCGCGCGAGATACCCAGCCCTTCCAGCCATTTGGGCAAGGCAACCGTCCCTTGCCTGTGCTGGTCAAGCATCTTCTTTAATTTTGACTCATTTTGGGTATTCATAATACCAAAATTAACACTTTTTTAATGTAAAATATCAAAATTGAGCAGAGCTTTAGATTACGATTTGGGACGGTTCTTTAATTACCAGTGCTTATAGGTATTGGCAATACCCAAATGATAATAATTTTAATGAGATATGAGGCAAGTGTAGCTTCCCTGCCATTTCCTTCGCAATGGTATAAAACCTAAAAAATGGGGCCTTACTTCCTGGGCTCTTTGGGTAGGGCGCTAAAGAATTCTTCCACCGTAAGCTTATGGATAGCGAGCAACTTGATCAGGCTTTTCATAGTGACATTGGTCTGTCCTTTCTCCAGCCGCCAATATTGCACGCGGGGAATGTTGTGATCGTAGGCAAAGTCTTCGTGACTGGAGTAGCCCTTTTGCTTACGCAGTTCGGTAAGCTTCAAGCCGATACGTTTTAAAAGACTTGATAAGGCTTCCTCTGCTTTCACGGAAGCCAAATTGGCGGCAATTTTACATAGATGTTACCTCATATAAGAGGGATTAAAAGTTTAACAGCAACTCTTATTTGATTGCATTGGCGGGCATTTCTCTGTCCCGTAAGAACAGAACACACAACAATCACCTTGCTTAGGCTTTAGCAAGGTTTTGCAGTTTGTGCACTCGTAAAAGTATTGGCAAGCATTCGTTGGCATTTCTTCTTCCTTCTTAAATCTACAAACAGGACAGGTAATTATAGAATTGAGAATCACTGTTGCTTCCATCATTTCTCAACTTTATATCCTGTTCCATTGATCGCCTCAATAATTTTGTCAGTTTTAATTTTCAGTTCATCATATTCTATTGTAGCCGATCCTTTTTCATAAGACGCTTTTACAAATGAAACTCCCGGTAATTTCTTAACCTCACTTTCAATGTGTAGCTCGCACGTTGCACAGGTCATTCCTGAAACTGTAAGTTCAAGTTTTTTACTCACTTTTTGATCTTGTGTCGAGATAATCTCTGAATTGTTAAAGAAGACTTTTGAGTAGGTTGGGAATGTAATTAACAAGAACGAAATAATGGTGACCGCACTCAAGAACACCCTTGATTGAAAGAAAGATTTTTTCTTTGGTGTTTCGCAGTCGCAATCTTCCCCTTTTTTAGAAGTAAGGGACTGAAACCAAGCAAAACCTAAAACTAACAACGATGCAGAAATGAAATAAGGTCTGAATGGTTCAACCCAATGAAATGAGGTTGCCAGGCTACTTGTTCCAGCCACGAGAGCAAGAACCGGGGTTATACAGCACATGGATGCAGTCAATGCAGTCAAAACACTTAACACGATTTGAGTTTTCATATCAATTCTAAAATTTTATTGTCGGTAATAAGTTTAAAGATGGGCCTAAAGATGTTGGCATACTCAAGACTAACCGAGTAGAAAACTGTTTGCCCCGTCTTTTTTGAAGTAATTATTTTTCCGTCCTTCAATTTTCTCAGATGTTGTGAGATAGCAGAAATATTCATACCTAAAATATCGCTCAGATCACAAACACAAAGTTGCCCCTCTTCCTGAAGGAGGAATAATAATTTAAGACGCACTGCATTCCCAGCCAGACTAAGAGAATTTGCAAGATATTCGGCCGACTCATCCACGTGGCTGATCTTTTCTTTACACGCATTTATCTGATTGATGTCGGCAAATACTCTTATACAGGTGTTTTTCATACTTTCTTATTTAAGCAAACGCTAAAGTACAAGGAAGGTTTTAATTTCCAAAATGAATGGATTGGAAAGGGGGTATCCTTTTAGCGCTTAGGCCTAAACAAATACCTCACAACCACCAGAAAGAATGCCGCTATATTGGCGGTGGTCGTAGTAATCAATGTGATCAGCACAAGATCAGAGAGCTTAAAAATGAGACTAGTACCGGGCAAGACGTGCAATCCTTGAAAAATAATGATCACTAAGATTATTACAAGCCATACCAACACAAGCCAATACAATTTTGAGGCGTAGCTCTTACGCTCATCACGGTCTTGCCTTAAGTCCTTCAGTTCTTCGCCCAATTTTCTAAGTTCATTGTTTTGTAATTCCCCGGAAGAGAACGGATCAGGTGCGTGGACTTTCCGCATCTCTTTAAATACATTCTGAAGATGGTCGCTTAAGGCATCAATTTCACTAATCAGGCTCATGGCTGCGAAACTTTTTTCTTTTGCTCTGAAAAATATCCTTTGATCAGTTGGTCGTCAATGACCTTATTGGCTGGTATCTGGTGGCCGAACGCCTTTGCAATCTTTGCCCAGGGGGTTTCTTCCTCGTGTGTCATATTGGAAAGTTGAATTCCTGTGAAAGGCGCGTACAAATTCCAAATGCCGTTTAAGAATAAACCCAACTCATTGTTAGAATCGTTACCTACTGCCCTATCAAACGTAGCGGTCTCAATCCGTTTTGTGATCGACTGGTTGCCCGAATATTTCAGGCTGTGGTAAAGTGATGGGATAACCGGGCCAAATCTCCAGGCTTCAATGGCTTCATTGAGTAATGGCTCCCCTGCTATTACCAGATGCCAACCGTGTGCGAAATAAACGAGCTTCTGGACTTTCATTTGGTCAACGGGTTTGCTTTCCTGTATTCCTTTTTCGATAAAGAAATTTGCTATGGCTGTTGCTGTGTACATAGTATAAGGGTTAATTGTAAATCATCTGATTCGCATTTTGCGCTTATAGCGTTTCTTTGGTGTTTCATAATCCGATGCGGGATCTTCCGCAGTGGTGAGTTGCAGCTCTTCTTTTGCTGAGAAAGCTTTTTCCAACTTGGTGGTGAGTTGCTCAATCTGATGCTTTAAGTCTTTGATAACTGATTTTTCTTTGAAGTCAAGCGTAAGCTCGTGCTGATATGTGTCGATCTTCTTCTGGCAATTGCTCATCGATTCCCGAGTGTTCTCAATCACCTTTGGCAGACGCTTGATCGAGTCGATCATGTACCGTCCTGCTAAAGCTGGATTTTCATTTAGTTTGCCATCGGCATAGTTGAAGACCATACCGCTTTTGCTGACTACAAAAACTTTCGCCTGAATCGGATGATAGATAAGTTTAAAGTCCAGCAGTTCAGCGATAGGACTTTCCAGATTACTTCCTTGTTTCTTTAAGCTGTTGATCTTCTCATGCAACAATTCACCAGCGGCTTTTCTATCCTCAATGGGTTCGCCATTAATGAAACTTGGTATTTTTTCAAGGTCTATTGATTGAATCGGTTTCCAATCGGATTCAAGTTTTGACAGCGCTACCTCTTTTGTTTTAATGTCGCGCAGGTTCAAACCGATATAAAATTCCGCTTCTGACTTGCGTTTGAGAAACACCTGATAACCGCGTTCGAGGTCGTAAAGCTTTTTTTCCAGTTTTACCTTTTCTAATAAGTCGGTATTACCACTTAGCAGTGCCACGTATTCACCGAAGTTCATGCCACCTTCCTGATCGAACGCGCCTTCATCAATCTTTCGATGGTCAATAGAACTGTTTTTGATCTGACTGATAAACTTCTGCTTGTTGGAAAGGATGTTGAACTGATAGGCGTCCAGCGTTCTGTTCACAGCATACACATAATTGCGAACGGTATTATCACGAAACTCTTTCGCCATACGATTACCCTGACGACCACCACGGCCGGTGCGTTGCTCCAGATCACTTGGTCTCCAGGGTATGTCAAGATGATGCATGGCGATGACACGTTCCTGAACATTAACGCCCGTACCCAACTTTTTAGTGCTACCAATCAGCACTCGCACATCACCGTTGTTAACATCTTTAAACAATACTTCCTTTTTCTTTTTTGAATCGTGATCATGGATAAACTGAATATCATCTGGTTTTAGTCCGTGTTCCTGCACCAATACCCGTTTGATCTCCTGATATAAATTGAAGCTATTCCCGGCAGGCGTTCCAATATCACTAAAGATAAGTTGCGTACCCTTGTAGTGCTGGCTGTCCTTATACTCAGTAGCAACGGTATTACATAACTTAGCAATCTTACCGTCCGACTCGAACGAATATTGCCCGGCATTTATGAGCCTCATATCAATGCTCATCTTCTTGGCCAGGTTGGTAGCGATGAGCATGAAAGCATTCATTTCCTTTTCGTTCAGGGCAAGATCAACATACGATGGATTCTTGGTTTTAGTGAAATTGATAAGTTTCTGTGTGTATTGCTGTTGGGTTTCAGTAGGATCAATATTCACCACTATGTTATCAACATTCGGCTTCTCTATACTCAGGTTGTGATCGTTGACCACGTGCGTGATCTCTGCATAAAACCTCGCAAGCTCCGGCACTTTGATGAATTCACGGTAACGCTCTTTCATCTTTAACTCATTTGTTACAGAGAATTCATAAGTTGAACTCTTTCGTGCATACATCTTGGCCCAGGCATCAAAGGAATTAATGTTAAGTTCTTTCAGCTTCTCAGGTCGAAGGTATTTGAATAACAAATACAGCTCTACCAAACTATTGCTGATGGTAGTGCCTGATAAAAACGTTGCACCTTTATCTTCTCCTTTTTTCTTTTGGATAGTGCGAATAGCAAACTCCAGATTAAGGGCACGCTGACTTCCGGAAGGATCGCCCAGACCAGCCACTTGTTGATGACGCGTGGTGAAGTGAAGGTTTTTAAATTCCTGACTTTCATCTATAAAAATGTGATCAAAGCCCATCTTGTCGAAATCAAGAATATTTTCATCACGCTGGATAGCTGCATCCGCAATCATAATTCTCACACTAAGATTTTGTTTACGACTTTCAAGACCTTTCAACACGCGCTTAGAAAGAGATCGGTTTTCGGATACAGCATGGAGGTCATCTTCCAGATTGTTCAATTCTTGCTCCAGTATCTCCTTTTTGATTTGTGGACTTTGTGGAATGGCCATGAACATATCGTGGGTGACAATAACTGCGTCCCAGTCATTAGCAGCTATGCTGGCGAAAATCCGTTGTCGTTTCTGTTTTGTAAAATCTTTCTGTGGATCGGGAGCCAAAACTTTTGCATTGGGATATGACTTAAGAAAATCACGCGCCACATCTGCCACATTGGATTTCATGCAAATGATTATTGGCTTCCGTGCGATTCCAAGTCTGCGCATCTCCATTGCACCTGCTACCATGATTAACGTTTTACCAGCCCCAACTTTGTGATCAGCGATTCCACCGTCTTGTTGCAGCAACATCCAAACAGCATCTTTCTGGTGTGATCGCGGAGAGAAATGTTTCAGGCCTGCCAAATGCAAGTGAGATCCATCGTAATTTCGTTTGACTGTGTTGTTGATGTTACGGTTGTATAGTTCCTCTATGCGTTGGGCAATATCCTCGCGGTTGTTCAAGAAATTCTCAAACTCATCTTTTACCTCCTTGATTTTCATCTCTACATTTTTCATCCCGTCCAGATCGGGCTTATACTGTGGCGGATCGGTGTTGGGAATTCGTATTTGAAGATAAGGCTGAGTGTCGGCCATGGCGTACTCCATAATCTTGCTTCCTGAAATCCTGCCACTGTGTGTTGAGGCAGCATACGTAATATTCTCCTCGTTGCTGTATCCGTTAACATTAACGAGGAATAAATCGGTTGATTCCAGGTATTGTATCTCCGTCTTCTCTTTAAATAAGTGTTCTGCAAAGCTTTCGTAAATATCAAGTGGAATCCATCGCTCACCGATGTTAATATCAATAAGCTCGCGTTTTAGGTAAACGGGTCGGACTTCTTTTAGTCGTTCAAGGTGTGTGTCGATGTCTTTTTCAGTCAACTCAGGATAATCTAGAGTTACTTTATCAGAATCCTTTAGATTTTCCCATGTTTCAATTTTCTTTACGACATTGCCACTAAGAAATTCATCTTTCGTAACATACTTTTCGTTTGCGTTGCTTTCAATATCCCTGAACAAAATCTCGTGATCAAGTCCTTCGCGGATGATTTCCTTTCTGTCCTTTTGCAGAAGCGATGATATAAAATCGATCTCCACTCCATTATGTGCATTCAATGAGAGCAGAACTGCATCTTTTAATGATTCAGGTTTAGCATACGAACGAACGACATTATTTATCTGACGAGAAAAAATATCCGCTTTCGCATATTGTTTGCCATCCAGCCTCTCCAACGAAAGAACTTTGAATCCTTCTGCATCGAGCAAAAGCAATTTCTTATTGGAAGGATGGTTGAGATTTCCGTAACGAAAGACAAAGAGATCATAGCAGGTATTCAAATCTTCTCTTAATCTTTTCATTCCCGTCTCGTCCACATCCATTTCCGATTGAACCAATCGGACCAGCGCATTGCGCAACCCGGTGAATTGAAAAGCCCTGTCAACGTCTTTGATAAATGACTGCGGGGTAATAATCTTTTCCGCTCCCTCGTAATCAATCACTCCTACCCTTCCCTGGTGTACAAGCAAGTTTCCTCTCTTAAGCAAATCATAATCAGGATGATCAAGCGGCAGCCTGTTAAGTTCCTGGCTCTGTTTTTCCTCATGACTATGATCTGGAATAACGGTATGCTCTAGCTGCTGATAACCTTTGTCAATCAGCGAAGCGATAGCTTGACGAATATCTCCTTCACTTATTCCCTCCCTCGGAAGCATATCCAGCGAATCGCCTCTATATTGGCCACCTGCAATGAATGTTCCGAGCGCGTTTTCGCTATGCTCTTTATAGTAAGCATTGAGGTCAACCTCAACTGATAAGCCTTTCTCATCTGGGACATTTATCTTTTGGGATTCGATGAATAGCTTTTCAACCGGAGAGGCGTTCCACTTATGGGAATTCTTGCGAAGGAAAATAATATCAGTAACAGGAAATGTTCCAGCTTCTTCAAACACATTATTCGGAAGACGGATGGCGGTTATCAGATCGGCATTCTTCATCAGGTGTTGCCTTACTTCTTTATTACCAGGGCTATCCATTAACGCATTGGTGGCAACAAATGCAAGCGTCCCGCCTTCTTTCAGGTTGTCCAATGATTTTACGAAGTAGTAGTTATGGATGCGGGTAGTTGCCTTGACCTTTGCCGGAATAGCTTCTTTGAAAATTTGATTATCATACACGCTTACATTGCCAAAAGGGATATTGCTAATGACCAAATCAAAATTCTTATTCCTAAAATCTTCGTAACCAGAATGAATGGCTTCAATTTCAGGGTGAATTGATTTTAATATCTGATATGTAGTGCTGTCTTTCTCTATTGCTGTTATTGAACTTTCGGGAAAGTGGTTCTTCAATGATCTGATAAAATTTCCAGTACCCGCTGCTGGTTCAAGAATAGAATCGATCTTTAAACTATTTCGCTTAACCGATTCAACTATTGGCTCAACAATGAAGGCGGGAGTATAGAAAGAAGAGAGTACACTATTCTTCAGGCTGGCAACGGCAGTTTTATGCTGATCGCCAAAATGATCTTTTAAAAGACGATGAAATTCTAAGACCTCCTTTTCATAGCGTAAGTCTTCCGCAGTCCATGCCGACCGATTGTCGAGAGGAAGTAATAATTCTTTTAACGCACCAAAGCCACTTAACTGCAACTGTTCAAGCTCCTCTTTTGACGGATTTTGCTTCAGCAATTCGCCTAACAGCATCAAGCTGTTCCGATAAGATTCGCGTTTAGACAACTTAGCCATCGTCTTCGCTAATTCCGGCCAGGCATTCCGAGAGTGCAATTTCCTTTGACCCTAATTCGTCAAAGCCATTGTGCATGGCCTTTTCGATTTCCTGCAGGTAGATGTCCACACGATGACTGACAAACTCATCCTCAGACATTGCTCCAAGAATTTCTATTTGCTTTTGTTTCACTAACCCATTCAGCGTGTCGCGAATGACATTGCTAATAGGTAAATCGAGGTTGGAGATTTCATTTTGTTGGTCTTCCATAATTCAGTTTTTAATAGTGACTTAGTTTTGATCCAATTCATCCATACGCTGAATGAATTTGTTCTTTAACTGATCAAGGAAATTAGTTTTACCGTTTTTACGAATTCGGATTTCCTGAAACACTCTGTAATAATTGCCAAGACTCGTATTAAAGAGACTCTCAAAAGATGACGCAATAAGTTTGATGTCCGCTTTACCATTGTTGAATGCTTCTACAGATTGCAAGGCATAGATCAATTCAATGAGTGCTGTTTTGGGACCAGTCCATGTAAGCAAGGACTGCGATCCTCCATCTGCTTCTACTCCGATCTTCTTAATGGCAGAAAGCAAATAGTCCTTCAACATTCGATTCGCTAACAGAATAGCCAGTATAGTATCGTAACCTGTAGAAAATTTCACGTCAACATCCGGGCTTTGGGTTGAATTATGTTCGCGTGTAAAATAGTGCTCGTCTAAGTGAGTTGAATTGGTGAGGCAGTACTGATGGAACTCCCGGTATTGCCTTATGAAATCTTGTATGTGATTTAGTTCACCATGGTAGAAGTCCAGCAATTCTTCATGATTCCCGATAGGTTCATCAATTTTCAAAGAAAGTATTCTTTCGTAATAGTAATACTGGCTGGCATAAATAGGTTTGATCTCTTTGAAGAACTCTATCTCTTCCTGTTTTTCATTGAATTGGTATTGATGAACAAATGTTTTCAGTTTGCTGAGACCTGATTTGATTATCAGCAATGACTTGCTTGCCTTTGTGGTAACATCTTGGTTCTCTAAGGCAATAGCTTCAAGCTGCTCTTTCATACTCTGATGAAGCTCGTCTGAAAGTGTCTTTATGTCTTGCGTTTTCATTTTCCTAACCTATTTTGGACTGAGTAATCTGCTTTATATCTTCTTTTATCTTGAAATAGTTCTCCTGGATTTCGTAGTGACTGATTTTGCGGATGGCAGGAATGGGCTTATAGCCATCTTCTTCTTTCTTTATCGCTGCATGGTCGTTAAGGATTTCGGCATGAAATACTTTCAGTTCGATCTTTTGATCGGGATCGTCAGAAACTGTTCCCACAAATTCACCAGAAGAAAGAGAAGCTATCTTGGAGGGTGGGATAGCTGAATCCAATTGTGTAGATCTACTGATTGATGTATCCGCAGCATTGATGGAAATGCTTTCGCGTTCCTGAACGATCTTTCCAAAACGCTCTGATAGGAGTTTGGCGGTTTCGCCCACAACCTGTCCGCTAATCACATTTCCAACAATATTCATGATCACCTCAGCTTGATCACGGCCATAGTCCTTCTTTAATTGACTGTAATCCTGAACGGCTAATGTAGTAGCAACTTTGTTTGCTCTTGCCGTTGCAATCAGGCTATCGATACCATTGAAGTAGATGGTAGGAAATTCATCGAATATCAAGCTGCACTTTTGTTGTTTCTTTTTATTGACCAGTTTGATGACCCTGGAAATGTAAAGCGAGAGCACAGCTCCATAGATTTGCTGCTTTTGCGGGTTGTTACCCATGCAGACAATTTTGGGGTCATCAGGATTGTTGATGTCCAGTGTGAAATCATTCCCTGACAATACATAATAGAGTTGAGGTGAAGAGAGTCGTGCCATTCCTATCTTGGCACTGGCGATCTGGCCTTCTAATTGTTCCATTGCCTCGTTCCTAAAGGCAGACTCAAATGGATTGATTAGCACTTCAATTTCCGGCTCTGTTCTCAACAACTTGAAAAGATGCGGGTAATCCAATTGCATCAATTCAATAACATGAGGAAGAGTGCAATACTTACCGTCTTCATGCTTTCTTAAAAACCAGATGATGGCCGTTACAAAGTTGATCGGTGATTCTACAAAAAAGTCTCCTTGCTTTTTAATCCAGTCGCGGTTAAGGCCGAGCATTATTGTACGAGAAGATTCGGTAGCATCCGTTATATCTTCCATCGTGGCAGGGTCAAGAGGATTGCAACGGTGAGAGCGGGACAGATCCTCGAAGTTGATGACAAAGAATTTGGGCTTGATCTGATAGCGATGGTGATTATTTAAGAGTGTGTTGTAGGTTATTCTCGAAAGGTCATCATACTTAAAATCGTAAATGAACATGGTAAAGCCTTTCCGGATATGTTGGGTGATGATGTGTCTGATTACAAAGTAGGATTTACCAGCTCCCGGTGTGCCGATCACAAGCGATGAACGGAACGGGTTGATAATATTAATCCAGCTTGTTCTTCGCTTGCCTTTGAGTGTGTATGCTGCCGGAAGATTTATTGAGTATTCATTTTCAAGTAATCGTTCCTCCTGGGGAAAGGATTCATTTAGTTTGTTGAAGATGTCATTGCGAAGTTTAATCTGAAGCAATCTCGATAGAAGTGTTCCCCCGGTTAAAATCAACAGATAGGCAAGCGAAGTAATGCCGATATAAATTCCTGCTTCAGCCCTATCCTCGATGGTCAACTTGAAAATGAAATGGCCGAGAAGAAACAAGGCCAAGCCACTCAATATAAAATAGAGTGCCCTGGCCGGACTGATCTTATCATCTTTCTTTCCCTTGGCTCCGATCAGGGATATAAGCAGAAGCCCTAATGTTAAAAGTTTAGAGAAGTAGATTCCATTGAACAATCCAGTGGCAGAGACTGATCTGATTACCTGATCAGCGATTTCAAAAGTAAAGCCAGATTTTTCAAATGCCCGGTGGCAAAAGAAATAGAAGTGCAATAACAAAATAACAATGCTCAACAACCTGATAAAGTCGATGATCTTCTGTAATGCCTGTTCGTTCTCGGTATTCGCTGCCATGTCTTTCTATATTTAAAGTGAACGACCCTTCTTTTTCTTCTTGCGTCTTTTCATTGCCGCGTCTGGCGATGAAAAGTCAAATTGTCTTGCCGTAGTCAGGTCCTTGATTGTTTCTTCCAAAGCGGAGTCTCTCTCCTCTGGCTTTGCTTCGTAAGTGATTATAAGAGGTTGAACCTTTATCGAATCCGGCTTTGATAAACCGGTCAGCCGGTCAGTAATTGCTTGGGCTCCATAAGCTTTGCCGAGATCACTTCCGTTGAATACAACTTTTGTTTTGTTATCCACGAAAGTGATCCCGTAAATTCTTCCTTCCTCATTTTGACGGAAGACCACAAAGATTCCTTCCTGACCTAGGGATTGAACAAAGGATGACTTTGATACGGTCTGTTTATTTCCGAATGCATTGTCGATACAGTTGATCAATCTTTCTTTGTGTGGTCGTCTGAGGACTTCATTGAGTTTGAATTGCTTCTCAAGAAACGCAAGAGTTGGCTTACCGTAAATCGAGCTCGACTTGATGGCCATTCCTACTTTCTTCCCTTGTTCATCGTTCATCCTATAGAGTAACCCTTTCTTGAGATTCATTTGTGAGCCCTCCTTTCCAAGATCAGCCATCACATTGTATTGCTTGAGTGCGGCATTCAGTTCAGGAATAGAAGTGTACTTATAGTTTCTTGTGATGTAGCGTACTGTATTTGAGATCGTTCTTTTTGTTTCGAGCTTGCCATAGACAGCGCGCTTAACATCAATTGCATTAATGTTCTCAATTTGATTTGTCTTTCTTCCTTCTGCACGAACCAGACCGTACTCTTTCTCCAATTCCTTCCTTGCTTTTTCTGACTGATTCCTTCCGATGTTGTAAAGGATAATTCGCTTACCATCCCCCTGGATGTTGGTAGTTACAATGTGAATATGAGGATGGGCTGCATCAAAGTGTTGATAGACGAGATAGGGCTGATAACCAAATCCAATCTTGTCCATGTACTTCGTTGCAATATCTTTTAGCAAATCTTTGTTGGGCTTTTCGGATGGATCGAAATTGAGAGAAATGTGTACTGCCTTGGTTGTTGCCCTGTGGTTACGATTGATATATCCCTGGAGGGTCTTCAACTTATCGTAAAAATTTAGGCGATCCACATTGCAACCGAATTGATTCTCATGGATACATTTTGCAACGCCTTCCTTCACTTTGTTCTCATTGTAGTTGAGGAGTCCCAATATGTTTTGTCCTGTGTTCACCTTTGCAACCATTTCTTTGTGATCTCTGAAGTGACATCCATAACACGATCAAGCTTTTGACCGACTTTCTTGTACTCATCCACAACCTTAAGGGCCTGAAATATTTTCTGATCTGGAGTATCCGCAGAATGAAAGTGTCGCGTAATCTGGTTTATGTTGATGCCAATGGAGTTGAGTTCTTTCCTGATCAATGCCAACTCAGCAACAGTTGAATCCATCGTAGCATCTTTGTGATACCAAATGATCTCTTCGCGATATAGAATTCTTCTTGCCACCTCGCACACGTACTGGCAATTGGAATTCTTCCGTATTTCTTCAAGCCTGTTATAGAACCTTTCAGAAATCCGGACCCCAACCAAATGGGTGTATTTTTCTCTTGTCGTCCTCTTACGTCCCATAAAACAAATCTTTGATTTCAAGGAAGCCGAGTTCCGAGGCTGACTCCTCCAACCGACTGCAAGACGGGAGGAGGACGGGTACGTTTGTGTTAACAAACGTACATCTTGCTAAAACCGAAAGACCGGTTTTTACCCTAATCAGATCGTAGTAATGAAGACGTTTGAAAATGATCCAGATCATACTGTCAGGGATTTAATTTCTTTCCGATAGCATGTGGATTGCGCTTATGCTCTTCGATCATTTTTTGGATGTCGTCATAATCGTAGAAAATGACTCCGCCAATCTTGGTGAAAGGCAAGGTTCCATTTATGCGAAGGTTTTGAAGAGTGCCGGGTGAAAGCAATAGCAGCCTCCTGACCTCATTTGATTTGAGCCACTTACGGTTGGGTGTTGTTTGTCTTTGAGATAAGAGTTTTTGTATCTCAGCTAGCAATTCCTGCTTGAAATTTTGCAGGTCTTCGGGTGTAATTATTGTTGCGGCCATAACCTTGTTGATTATGGCACATCTTCGGGTGTAATTATTGTTGCGGCCATAACCTTGTTGATTATGGCACAAAGGAATACTTAGAAGCGTTTTGAAAACAGTTACAAGGGTAACAGGACCCTGGGTAAGTGGTTGAGGATCAGAAAGAAAAAAATTGTAAATATGTTTTACTAGAAAAACTTATCCATTATAAATCCTTAAAAATTAGATTCTATTCCGGGAAAGTAAATAATACCGGCTCACTCCTTACCCTGCTTCCAAAAAATCCAAAAGCATCTTTCCCAAACTGACCGTCTCTCAGGAAGAACGGTTCTACGAAAGGATTGGATACACCCAATTTTTGACGGTCGATCTGATCGTAAAACTCGTAAGAAGCTTTGTCAAGGCTTTGAATACGCACCAAACCCTTTACATAATATCCTTTTGTTTTGTCTGGTGTATGAGACAATGCAGGCTCTGCAACAATCTTAATTTGTGAACCTTCAAGATTTAGGTCAGCATAAACAGATCGCCCAAGTTCCCTAAACAGTACGGTATCATTTGCTAAACAAGAACCGTAAAGTTTCTTTTCACCTCGCTTAACAGTTGAATCGACCTCCCTTAACATTTCATAGCGGTAGTAATTGCTCTCGTTAGGTATGTCTTTGAAATAGGCAATTACACCTTCATGTTCTCCATATAAATCCTTAAAAATTGGAGTATAGGTTACGCTATCAATCTTAACCTGTGAAAGTGTAGTGCTGGCTGTAGCTGAATATATTCTCGAACCGTCAGTTATTTCAAGCGTATAGGTTGTGTTTATTTTTGATTTAATGCTTCCCTTATAAAAGTAATTAAATCGGCAGTCTACCTTGCTATACACGCTATCCAGTTTTAATATATCAGATTCCCCGAGACTACTTATTTTTATCAGGGCATTTCTGATGATAATGTCGGTGGTATTTGTGCTCCCTGTTAAATATGAAACTGTTCTGTTAAAGTAAACCACAGGAATAGAGTCAGGCTCCACAATTCCCTGTATGCTTACTTTGCCAGCGTAAGGAGGCTGTGGGACAAATACTTCTTTTTGACAACTAAATATAATTGCCGCTATGGAGAATATAAAGATGTTCTTTATGAACTGTTTATCAGTGTGCATTTTTTTAGAATTTAAAATTATAGCTGATACTTGGAATAATAGGTAACAAAGAAACCTGTATGGCTTGCGGTTTTTTAGTCACCGGATCAACAGTTAAGTAAACAAAATAAGGGTTCTGGCGATTATAAATATTGTATGCCCCAAAGACTAACTCACTATCGTATTTCTTCCCAAAAATCTTCCGTGCCTTTTTATAAGAAAAACTAACATCGAGTCGATTGTAGGGATTCAACCGAGAATTATTTCGAGTTGTATAATCATTGTAAGATCCATCATACAAAGTCCCATCTTCCGCAACTGGAATTCTGCCTGGAGGAAGAGTGTAAGCACTGCCAGAACGAAAAACAAAATCGGCAGATACCGACCATCTTTTACTAATGTCATATGTGCCAACAATAGATAGGTTGTGCCTTCTGTCATAGGTGAACGGGAAGGGATTTCCGAAATTTAATTCAGCAAATACCTGAGTAGTTTTCGAAAGGGTGTAGCTAAACCAACCTGTTAGTCTACCTGAGCTTTTCTTTGCAAAGAACTCAACTCCGTACGATGTGCCATTCCCAAAGGTTAATTGACTTTCAATATCAGTCGCCAATGTCAATTGAGTGCCTTGCTTAAAAAGCACCTGATTTTTCATTTGTTTATAATATCCCTCTACACTTAGTTCATACAAATTCGCCTTTAAGTTTTTAAACAAGCCCAACGAATACTGCTGACTATTTTGCGGCTTCACCAAACTACTTGATGATATCCAAACCTCAGTTGGCAAGCTTGCGGTGCTGTAGGGCACAGCATGAAGAAACTGGTTCATTACTGTATAAGAAGCTTTGATTGAAGTAGTTCGATCTAAACTTATTTTTGCAGTAGCCCTGGGTTCTATTCTTGCGTAGGTCTTACTAGAAGAAATGAAATAAGGAACGCGAACTCCATAATTAATACCAAATGATTCAGAAAGAGTCCACTCGTGATTGGCATAAATTGCCATTTCATCGGAATATATTTTGGGTATAAGGCTTCTATCTATCACAACCCGATTCTTCCCTGCCTTAGGAATTTTAGATGAATATGCAGCCGGGAAAAGAGTATGGTAAAAATAGGTTGCCCCAAATTTTACCAAATGTTTAGGACTTGGTATCCACGTAAAGTCAATCTTAGCATTTACATCTTTTATACCTGTGTAAAGCAAGGAATAGTAATTGCCCTGCGTAGTGCTTAATCCTTGGTCGTAATTATTAAAAATAACCGATGTGTTCGAAAATAGATTACTTCCGAATAAGTGATTCCATCTTAGAGTAGCGGTACTGTTTCCAAAGCCTATACCGTAATTTAAACTATTTGCTCCTGTGTACTTTCCGTTGTCACGACCTTTAAACGCGCTTAAAATAATTTTGTCATTTTTTCCCAATTCAAAATTCAACTTTGCGTTAAAGTCATAAAATGAATATAATGTGGTACTATTTGGAACGAAAATTCTCTCAGCCAAGTCCAGATAACTTCTACGGGCCGATACGATAAAGGAAGCCTTGTTCTTGATAATTGGCCCTTGCACTGTAAGGTTTGTGGAAAGCAATCCAATGCCGCCTTCCACCTGATACTTTTCTTTATTTCCATCCTTCATAGTAAGGTCAATAATAGAACTTAACCGACCTCCATATTGCGCAGGAAAGCCACCCTTGATGACCTGAACATTATTAATAGAGTTGATATTGAATGCGCTGACAAGTCCAAATAAGTGGTTGGGGTTATATACTGTTGCCTCATCAAGCTGCACTAAATTTTGGTCAGTATTGCCACCTCTTACAAGAATCCCAGTAGTACCTTCCTGTGCTTGTTGAACCCCCGGTAATAATTGAATTACTTTAAAAACATCGCGCTCTCCCATTAATACCGGTAGGTTCATAATCTCACGCATGGGGACTGCAATTACTCCCACCTGAGACTTATTTACATTATCATCATTTCGGGTAGCGGTAATTTCAACTTCATCTAAAAGATTAGAGGTAGTAAGCAAAATGTCTAAACGAATATTTTTAGTCGAAACTATTTTTTTTGCTTCCGGTTTGTAGCCAGTGTAAGAAGCTATCACATTAAGAGTGTCGGCTGCCGGAAGGGTTAATGAATAAAAGCCGTATTCATTTGCTGTAGATCCTTTTCGAAGTTTGGTCTCATAAATAGTAGCTCCTATCAAGGCTTCTTTTGTATCTGCATCTTTTATGTATCCACTGATTGTTATTTTTTGGCTAAATGCCTGAACTGAAATTAAAAGAAGGATGGGAACAATTAGTTGAGTACGTAGAAAACAATTTTTCATGAGCATTAGTTGACGTTGTTTATAATGATGAGTTGATTGGAATCATTAAATACATACCCAGGGATCGCTGTCCGTAGTGCAAAATCCGGTGTAATTGACCACCTGAATCCGGAGCAAATTGACCACCAGTAGTTGATGTCAGAAAAGTGCTGCCAGAATTAGTGTTTTAAAATTAGTTATTCTTCAATTGCTTCTGTTGTTTTTTTACTCCATTTT
>JBGATZ010000479.1:0-3425 GCA_044228905.1 Cyclobacteriaceae bacterium
GAATGAAATGAAGAATTGGTGATAAAAATATTCCTCCGCCAATACTCACTAATCCGGAGAGAAATCCGATTCCTCCGCCCAAGCCTACATTCAATGCAACGTTATCCGATTTATAATTTTTACTCTCCGATTGAATGGCATCCTGAAACCAAAGAACTAAAGCCGCGATCACCAATGTAATTCCCAGAATAATGAAGAAGGTGTGTTCTTTGATCGGCCAGTATCCTCCCAGAAAAGCCAATGGAATACTTGCCGCCAGAAATGGCCAGCTCTTTTTAAAATCGATGAGTCCTTCTTTATAAAAAATGAATGTACCTCCCGTCACCACAACAATATTGCACAGCAAAGCAGCAGGACGAATCAATTCAAAATTGATTCCGGCAATCGCCAATAATGCCAGATAACTGGAACCTCCGCCAAAACCCACCGAAGAATAAATCAATGCTATGATGAAGAAACTAAAAATAAGCAGGTAGAAATCCATTCTCAGTTTTTATTATCCTCCAATAGTTGACATTGACTCATGAACGGGCTGATGATCTTTTCTTTTTTGCTCGGCCTCGAATCCATCTTTGGGTCGTTGCCCAAATGCTTTCAGAAAATTTGCCCTTATCTGTTCATCCGAAACTCCTGATCGCAACAGGTCTCTGATATTCATCACGCCATCGTCATAAAGACAGATCTTTAATTCTCCTTGCGCTGTAATACGAATTCGATTACAGGTACCACAAAAGGTGCGGCTGAATGCTGCGATGACACCAATATTTCCTCTATACCCGGGAACCTGATAGTGATAGGCTGTTGAATTTTGTGGATCTGTACTTTTTTCAAGAGAGGGATAATGCTCTTTGATGTAATCGACAATTTTTCGGTAAGTCCATGTTAAAGAGGTGTAATGACTTCCTTCACCATTAAAAGGCATTTCTTCAATGAAGCGAACCGATACCGGATTGTTTTTTCCTAACTCGATTAAGGGAATAATGTCCTCAATATTTTTTCCCTCCATCACTACTGCATTGATCTTCACCGGAATCTCATGTTCCAGCAAAAGCCGGTAAGTCTCCATCACTTTATCCAATTCATCTCTCCTTGTAATGAGTTTGAATCGCTCACGGTCAAGCGTATCAAGGCTAAGATTCACTGAAGCTATTCCTGATTTTTTTAGTTCAGAAATATATGGAGCTGTCAATACTCCATTGGTGGTGAGATGCAGTTCTTTAATACCAGGAATTTCCGTGATACTCCCAATCAATTCCATAAGGTCAGTGCGCACAAAAGGCTCTCCACCTGTCAATCTGATTTTTGATACGCCTAATGAAGCTACTATTCGAATCAATCTTTCGATTTCGCCAAAGGTTAGCAGCTGTTTTTGAGGCAGGTAATGAATCCCCTCTTCCGGCATACAGTAAAAGCAACGCAAATTGCACCGGTCCGTCACTGCTAAGCGAAGGTAATTGATTGGTCGTCCGTGATTATCGTAGATTTGCTGCATCGGATGCACTAAACACTTGGAAAGTTATCGAATTCCTGAAAAGAAATTGATCTCTTTTATTTATAATAGACATAAAACCCCTGTTCTTAACAACCGGTTAACACGCTAAATTGTAATTTCGTTACCGAAAGACCCATGAAAAACCAGTACACACTCAAAACATTTGGCATTACCAGCGATATACTTGGTGGACGGGAAGTGAAGGTAGAGATCAATGGTCAATCGGTAGCAGATTTAAGACAGTATCTTACTACTTCTTATCCGAAGCTGGAAAGATTACGATCGTTGTTTATCGCGGTAAACCAGCAGTATGCAGAAGATGATCAGCAATTAAAAGAAACAGACGAAATTGCCCTGATTCCACCAGTAAGCGGAGGATGATTTATTATATGATCGAGATTACTGATAAGTCAATAGACATCAATAAAGTGATTGCTTCCGCCTCACATTCGGGAGCAGGCGCAGTGAACACTTTTATAGGAAATATCCGAAACACAGCCCAAGGCAAAAAAGTTGTGCGGTTAGAGTACGAAGCCTATGAGCCAATGGCAGTAGCAGAAATCAAAAAAATTGAAGTTGAGGCAAAACAAAAATGGAATCTTCTGGGCTTCGCCATGTCGCATCGCATCGGTACACTAATTCCGGGTGAAACTGCTGTGGTCGTTGCTGTTTCTTCCAAGCATCGTAAGGAATCTTTTGAGGCCTGTCAATTCATCATGGACGAACTGAAAAAGAAAGTGCCTATCTTCAAAAAAGAAGTATTTGAAGATGGCGAAGAATGGATCGAAGCAAATAAGCCCTAAAGACAATGCTTCATAAAAAACCCCGGCTGATGTCCAGCCGGGGTTTTTCTTTTCAGTCATCAGAATTAATATTTCACCGGTATTTTCACCAAAGTATTTTCCCATCCAATCAACATTGTAGCCGCACCTTTACCTCCATCGAAAGTAATCGTGAATGCTTCAATTTCTGCATCTGATTTTCCGGCAGGCACTTTGAAACGAGCCACATCTTTGCCTTCTTCATATTCATAAGCTCCCCAGGTGTCGAGCTTCGAGTTGAAGATGATAGTCCATTCCGCTTTATCAGGAATAGCATACAACGAATACGTACCAGCAGGAATCAACTTATCGCCAAAGGTAACGTCCTTGAAAAGTTTAATCTCTGTCGTCTCGTTAGCGCCCAGCCGCCATACTTTACCATAAGCGTCCGTTCCACCAAGCATTGTTCTTCCTTTCTTCTGCGGCCGACCGTAAATAACTTTTGCAACAGCAGCAGTGCCTCTGCCATCCTGGCGCAGATAAGCGATATCAGCCGGACTAGGATCAAGGCCAGGTAATTTTTGCGCCAAAGTGAATTCAGCACTTGCCACCATAATAATAGCAGCTAAGACGATCTTTAAGTTTTTCATGTTGGGTTATGTTTTTAACGTAAACACAAGTTGCGGATATTGCCAAAGCAAAGCAAGCCGCCCATCCCATTCAGATTTAACTTAAAGACAACAGGATCGATTTTTTAGTGGAAGATGATAAAGCCAATGGTTACAAGCGCCATGGCAATAAGAAGTCCTGCAGTCATTACCATGATCAGGTCGCGATAAATAGGGTTGATGTGGATCCCGGGAAGTTTGATTAATACTTTCATGACCGTATGATTAAAAGACTTATCGAAATTACATTCATCATCTATAAAAAGTTCATCGATTACCGCATATGCGGAACGAGTGTAATATTTTCTGCCAAAAGTCTCATCTGGTGTGTATCTTTTACCGCTTACAGAGTTAAGGTAACAGATGCAAAACAATCCTCTCACTCCAAATGCAGAAGTCGGAAATCCGGAGCAGACCTGGGATGAGGAGAAAATTATAGAGCAGTCAAAGACTGATTCACAGGCATTTAAACCTCTGTATGAAAAGTATTATAAGAAGCTGTTT
>JBGATZ010000480.1:0-3423 GCA_044228905.1 Cyclobacteriaceae bacterium
AACATAAATTTGTCCTTTCATCTGGCTTGGGTAACGTACGCGTGTACTTGGCCAGAGTTTTAGCTTCATGGCTTCATTCACCAACGTGAAGGTTCCGGAGATCAATGCCTGGCTCGCAATAATCGCAGCCATCGTAGCGATGAAAATACTGAAGTTTAAAAGAGGAGGAGGGACAAGTGAATAGAAAGGAGTATCGCCTTCTAAATAAGCGCCTTTGCGCTCCAATAACCACGCGGCTTGTCCAGCATAGTTCAGCAACAAGCAAATTTTTACAAATCCCCAGCCCACACGGATGTTGCTCTTTCCGCAGTGACCAAGATCAGAATACATTGCTTCTGCTCCCGTAGTACAAAGAAATACTGCACCCAATAACCAGAATCCATGTGGGAACTTGGTGAGCAGGTTCCAGGCGTACATCGGGTTGATTGCCTTGAACACATACATGTGCCCCGGCAATTGAATAATTCCAAAAATGGCGATCGTAATGAACCAGATCATCATGATCGGCCCGAATGTTTTTCCAACTACGGTAGTTCCGAATTGCTGGAATACAAAAATCATTACCAGAATACCTATGACGATTGGTACAGTAGGAAAGTCTTTATAGTTAATTGTAAGACCTTCAATCGCAGCCGAGATACTGAATGCCGGAGTAATGAATCCATCAGAAATTAGTGTAGCACAACCAATGATGGCAGGGTAGATTACCCAACCCGCTTTATACTTTCTTACTAATGCATATAACGCAAAAATTCCACCTTCACCCTTGTTATCCGCATTGAGTGCGAGGTAAACATATTTCACGGAAGTGATTAGCGTGAGCGTCCAGATGACGCACGACAATCCGCCTAATACCAGTTCTTCG
This sequence comes from Cyclobacteriaceae bacterium, assembly GCA_044228905.1. GTDB lineage: Bacteria > Bacteroidota > Bacteroidia > Cytophagales > Cyclobacteriaceae > ELB16-189. The sequence continues at coordinate 866 of JBGATZ010000480.1, forward strand.
GTAATCTGGTTGGTACCAATGATTGCACGAAACGTGTACAGTGGAGAAGTTCCAATGTCACCATAGATAATTCCCAGTGAAACCAAAATTCCGGCTACTGAAAGTCGGTGCGCATTTTTAGAGTCCATGACTTAAAATCAAATATCTTCTTTAGGCCGATCTATCATCAACCTGTTGCTTTTATCGAAAGAGAAATAACTCCACATCCACATAAGTAATGTGAGAATTTTATTTTTAAAGCCAATAATGGAAACCAATTGAATGAACACCCAAACTAACCAGGCAATGAAGCCCTGGAACTTTAATGTTTTTGGGTCATTGACCACATTATCCCTTGCGATAGTATCTGCCGGGTAAAATGACGATTGAAAAAGGGAGTGATTACCGTGGCCGAAGAGAACGACCTTTGCTTTTAAGTCCTTCAATGCTTTTGAGATTTTCCACCCTCCGGGGCCACCACTAACAGTGAAGATCCGAGGTTTGCCCAGGTCCGCGATACGCGTCTGCGTGGTGATCAATTTGGGCATTGAATATCAGGAATGCTTAAAACGATGCAAATCTAAGCCAATGCGTACTATTTCGATAAATGGACGAAAAATTATTTTGATTTCACTCAGGTAAGGCTTAAAGGGGTGTATTTTTGTTATACAATAAAACTAACAACCGTTATGCTAAAAAGACTTCTTTTTGCCCTGTCTGCAGGTGCATTATTGATGAATTGTGGGGGAGCAGAAAAAGATAAATTAAAGAGTGAAGTGGATTCGTTGAAAACCGCCCTTCAGGAAAATCAACAGTTTGTTGAGACCCTGAGCCAGGTAGGTGTTTTGATGGATTCGATTGATGCCAACCGTCAGCTGTTGCGCGTAAACATGGTAGAAGGAACAAGCTACGATGATTACACATCACGCATGAAGGACATCAATTCGTATGTGAAGGATACTCAGAACAAAATCGAAGACCTTGAGAAATCATTGAAGAAATCAAAAGGCAATGCCAATGCGTATGCGGCTACGATCAAGAAATTGAAAGCAGACCTGGAAACACGCAATGCAGAGATCGCTACCCTTCAGGCTAACGTAGATCAACTGAAGAATGAAAACCAAAACCTGATCACAACTGTAGGTCTTCAGGAAGCTGAGCTTTCCGACAAGGAAGCGCAGATCACCGCAAAGCAACAAGAGCTGGCGTTGATCGAAGCCCGCATCCAGGAATTGATGGTATCGAGCAAGATGAGCGAAGCGGATGCGTACTTTGAAAGAGGTAAAGCGGTAGAAGAAGCTGCTAAACGTACCAAGCTTGCTCCTCGTAAGAAGAAAGATACATACAAGGAAGCATTAGAACTGTACAAGAAATCAGTATCACTTGGCAAGGCAGAAGCACAAGCCAAAGTAGATGAACTAGAAAAGAAACTGAACTAATTAGTTCTACTCTTAGAGAGAACGCCAGGCAGTGAAAGCTGCCTGGCGTTTTTGTTTTTGTGTCAGCCTTGGGTGCATGTCAGCCTGAGCCTGCCTTTGTCGGCAGACAGTTCCAATCGCAATAATCTGATTGTAGTGATTGAATTTGAATCGATTGGGTGACCAACGAACATGCGTAGTTGTATTGCTTGTTGTTGACCCGCTACTTTCAGTTAGGTGTCTTTTTTTAAAGAACAATTCCTGGCAATTGAACACAAATAAGTTGATGCCAATAAGGGACAGTGATGTTGAGCAGGAAGCAGGACTTGTTCATTACAGATCTTCATGAGAATGTATCCTGCCTACCAGCAGAAGCGCTAACAGAAACATAGGTTTGTAAAAAAAAGCATAATGAAAAATCTTTATAGCAAACTCGTTTTCTTTATTCTTTGGCTCACCGCGTTCTCAGGAAGCATGGCTTTCTCCAATGGAGAAAATAACGATCTTCAATTAATAACAGCCGAGTCCTTTGGCGGTACGTGCGGCCAGTTTCGAATGACGATCGCGAATCTTTCAGGAACTGATATACCTGCTAATTCACCTATTCCCTATGAAATTATTCAGAATGGCACTTCGTACCATTTGAGTATGGTGCTAGGCCATCCATTCCCTGTAGGTACTATCGCGACTTCCCCAGTGATCATCGCACCAGTCACATTCACCGCACCAGTCACCAACTTTGAGATTGTACTTAGGAATGAAGGTGACCCGGATTTGTTCAATGGATTTGCATATATGTCAATCGTATCAGGTGGTGTGTATACAATAGGAGGGGTATCTCCCACTTTTGCCACAATTAGTGAAGCAGTCACAATGCTTAATCTGGCAACCGAGATCTGCGGTCCCGTCACTTTCAGGATCCGACCAGGGACCTATCAGGAATCCATTTTTCTCAATCACGTCCGTTCTTCATCACTAAACACGATCACGTTTGAATCGGAAAGCAATAATCCTTTCGATGTAATCATCCATTCCTATGCGGATGAAAGTTCATTTATGGGAACAGCCACCATACGTAACTCTTCAGGCATTCGATTCAGGTTTCTGACATTTATCCGGGAAGCACCACCTGAAAACATTGGTGTAACATTTAATATAGAT
>JBGATZ010000481.1:0-3410 GCA_044228905.1 Cyclobacteriaceae bacterium
CGAATACAATTACGCATACAGTCATTCCGATTCGCACCTTCCTGTTTATTACCTGATCGCCACTTTCTGGAACGGACAGGAAGGAAGCTTCTGGCTGTGGATGTTCTGGCACGCTATACTCGGACTGATTCTTATTAGTACACAAAAAAAATGGGAGGCACCTGTGATGGTTGTATTTGCATTGGTTCAAGCCTTCCTGGTGTCAATGATTTTAGGAGTGGTTATTCCGGGAATAGATTTTAAGATCGGAAGCTCTCCATTCATTTTGTTGAGAGATGCAATGCAGGATCCCATCTTCAAAACACAACCTGATTTTATTCCAAAAGATGGCAATGGGCTGAACCCATTATTACAGAACTACTGGATGGTGATTCATCCCCCTACATTATTTCTTGGTTTCGCAGCTACGCTTGTTCCTTTTGCCTTTGGCATTGCAGGGCTGTGGAATAAAAAATATGCAGAATGGGCAAAGCCTGCATTGCCGTGGACATTATTTGCCGGAGCTATACTTGGATTAGGCATTTTAATGGGTGGCTATTGGGCATATGAAACACTAAACTTTGGTGGTTATTGGAACTGGGATCCGGTTGAAAACGCAGTCTACGTTCCGTGGCTTGTTCTTATTGCAGCCATTCACACCATGATGACTTACAAAAGCAACAATGCTGGGTTGAGAAGTTCATTCATCTTAGTCATTGCCGTTTTTGTTTTGATTCTTTATCAAACCTTTCTAACCCGCAGCGGAATTCTGGGTGAAGGTTCCGTTCACTCCTTCACTGACCTCGGTTTGTCTGGTCAGTTGTTAATCTATCTGCTATTCTTCACTGTTGCAGCAATTGCGTTACTGATTATCCGGTGGAAACATATTCCTGTCTCCGAAAAAGAGCTGACCGTTTACTCTCGCGAGTTCTGGATTTTCATGGGTGTACTTACACTATGTTTGATGGGCGCCCAAGTGATCATCGAAACATCGAAGCCGGTATATAACTCGATCAGCAAGATCTTTGGTGGGGAAGGAAATATGGCTCCTAAAGAAAATGCGATCCAGTTTTATTCTTATGTACAATTATGGTTTGCGGTAGTGCTTTGTATTCTGTCTGGTACAGCACAATTTTTCTGGTGGGGAAAAATGGAGAAGAAGAAATTGAAAGAGTTAATTACGCCTGTTTTGTTTGCCCTTCTCATTGCAATCATCATCATCAATGTTCTAAAGGTTTACAATATCTCTTTCGCATTCCTTCTTTTCGCTGGTTCATACATCATTTATTCCTGTGCCCGAATTCTGATCAGTGTATTAAAAGCCAATCCGAGATTGTCAGGCGGTGCAATCGCGCACATCGGTGTAGGCTTGATGCTGATTGGAGTTCTGTTCTCGGCAGGTTACTCAAGAGTTGTTTCTCTTAATAATACAGGGCTCCTGATTTCCAAAGAAGCAGGGGACGAATTCAATCGTGATAATCTCATCCTTTTTGTAAATGAGCCGCGCACGATGGCCGATTATGAAATCGAGTTCCTGGGTGAACGAATCGAGCCCAAGCATAAAAGTGGTTTCATTAAAAGAAATGATATTGAATTGACGGAGAATCCTTTCAAAGTAGTAGCGAAAAAAGATATCTCCTACAATGGCAAAAAACTCTTCAGCGCAAATGAAGAGTTTGAGATCAATCCTGAAAACACCTACTATGAAATTGAATTCCGCAGAGGAGACAAAGTAACCACACTTTATCCGCGTGTGCAGGTCAATCCGAATATGGGAGGATTTGTTGCTTCGCCTGATCTCAAGAAAGATTTTTCAAGAGACATCTATACGTATGTGTCTGCTCCTATGAATAAGGAAGAAGAACCGGAATGGAGTAAAATGGAGGAGACCACTGTAAAGATAGGCCAACAATTTTTTGTTAATGATTATGTTGCTGTTCTTAAAGAAGTAAACCGTATTGATGAAATACAAGGCTTTGAGTTGAACAAGGAAGACGTTGCAGTAAAAGCGATTATCGAAGTGCAGGGTGAACGCGATACCTACCAGGCCGATCCTATTTTCCTGATCAGAGATCGTTCACAAGTAGGCAGACTTCCTTCCGAAATTAACGATCTGGGCGTGCGAATCGCTTTATTAAATATTCATCCGGAAACTGGTGAATTCAGTTTAGGTACAAACTCACGTCAAAAGGATTTTGTAATCATTAAAGCGATGGAAAAACCTTATATCAATATCCTTTGGCTTGGTACTGGGGTCTTGATGATCGGCTTTACCATGGCAATGATCAGACGTTTTAAGGAGAATTGATCTAGGCAGATTAGCGTCTAATTTCTACCTTTACCTTTCAACGTCAAGGTTATGGTAGACACAATCACATCAAGTAGCGAAGCAATTGCGCTGGAAGACAAATTCGGAGCTCACAATTATCATCCGCTTCCGGTTGTTCTTACCAAAGGAGAAGGAGTATTTCTCTGGGACGTAGAAGGGAAACGTTATTTTGATTTCCTATCCGCTTACAGTGCCGTGAATCAGGGTCATTGCCACCCTCGCATCATCAATGCGTTGATCGAGCAAGCGAAAGAGCTTACACTCACTTCACGTGCTTTTTATAACGATAAACTCGGACCCGCAGAAAAATACATTTGCGAAACGTTCGGTTATCAGAAAGCGCTCTTCATGAACAGTGGCGCTGAAGCCAACGAAACAGCGATCAAGCTTGCGCGCAAATGGGGTTATACTAAAAAAGGAATTCCTGCCAATCAGGCGGTGATTATTGTAGCAAAACAGAATTTCCATGGACGCACGACAACCATCATCTCCGCTTCAACAGATCCATCTTCTACTAATGGCTTTGGTCCGCTAATGACCGGATTTGAAATTGTTGATTACGACAATGTGAGTGTGCTGGAGAAAGCGTTGAGCAATCCTAATGTTTGTGCTCTTTGGATTGAACCGATTCAGGGAGAAGCAGGTGTTTACGTTCCAAAAGAAGGTTATCTGAAAGCGGCAAGCGATTTATGTAAAAAGAATAACGTGTTATTCATGATGGATGAAATTCAAACGGGCATTGCACGTACAGGAAAGATGTTAGCCTCCGATCATGAAAACGTAAGACCTGATCTCCTCATTCTGGGCAAAGCATTATCGGGTGGAGTTATTCCGATCTCTTGTGTATTAGCTGATGATGATATTATGCTTGTGATTAAGCCAGGTGAACATGGCTCCACTTTTGGTGGGAATCCACTAGCGGCTGCGGTGTGTATTGAAGCCCTCCAGGTAGTAAAAAATGAAAAGCTCGCAGCAAATTCTGAAAAGCTAGGAGTCATCTTTCGTGAGCGAATGAATGCGCTGATCAAAAAGACAAATCTCATCACGCTCGTACGGGGTAAAGGATTGCTGAATGCGATCGTAATCAACGATACAGAGACAA
>JBGATZ010000482.1:0-3405 GCA_044228905.1 Cyclobacteriaceae bacterium
TAATTAGAATTTTAAAACCAATAAAAAAGTCCTGGCATTTCCGTCAGGACTTTTACTTTATACGTGATGAAAGAAATTAATCTTTCGGATCTTCTCTTTTGGTCTTTTGGAAATTGACGAATCCAAGCGCTGAAGCAAAACCGATAATTACCGCTACAATGATTACAAAAAGGTTAGCTCCGTCTCCTACTACTTGGTAAAACATATTCGTATTGTTTTTATGTGGTTCAAAGGTAATGGTTAGCCATCAATTTCCGGAAAGGCAAACCTAAAATTTTGTTCAAATTCCAAGTTCCTGCTTGTTTTTTCTCAGTACATCAATAATAAAGGCAATGTGATCGTTTAATTCAACCCCCAACAATTCTACACCTTTATACACCTCGTCACGCTCTACTTTTGCAGCAAACGTCTTGTCTTTCAGTTTCTTAACAACAGATTTTACCTCCAGGCTGGCAATTCCCTCCGGTCTTACCTGAGCGCAGGCCACTATAAAGCCAGTAAGCTCGTCACAGGCCAGCAATGCTTTGTCTAAGCGGGTATCGTAGGAAACATTCCATTTGGTATAATGAGCGGAGATGGCATGGGCGATCTTCTCTTCCCCTTTTACTCTGAGTTGCTCCACGATGATCTGTGGGTGTTTATCCGGATAAGCTTCGTAGTCGGCATCATGAAGAAGGCCGGCAACGGCCCATTCCTCTTTATCCTCACCAAATTTTTCTGCGTAGGCTTCCATCACTAGTTCAATAGTGCGCATATGCCTTAAAAGACTGGCACTTTTGGTCATGGAGTCCAGGATCAGGCGGGCTTCAGATCGTTGCATTTGTGAAGAGATTAAGCTTTTGCCTTTCTTCTGGTGTAAGAAGACTACGACAATGATCAGTACCACTGAAGTAATGATCATTCGTGTGTTTTTCAACTGCAGTGTTTTGATCTCATCGTCTTTTTTCAGTTGATCAAGTTCTTTTTCTTTTTCCTGGATATCCAAGGCTACTTCCATCTGAGCAATCTTGCGACTACTCTCTTCACCATAGATTTTATCTTTAGCTCGGTCGTAAAGTAGCATGGTCTCGTATGCCTCTTTTGATTTTCCCTGCTTGTAGTAATTCGCAGCAAGGCTTTTCAGAATTTGAGGTTCAAAAATATAAGCCTGAAGATTTTTACTTTGTTCCAATGCCTGACTCAGGTATTCCTGCGCGGGTTTGGGCTGACCAGCCTTAGCATAGACTTCACCGAGGCTGGCGGTGATGTTGAGAATAGTGAGATTGTCGTTTTCTTTTTTGGCAAGATCCAGCGCACGTTCATAATACTCTACAGCCTTTTGGTAGTTGCCTTGTTTGTAAAAGAGATTTCCTATGTTATTCAACGGGCTTGAGAACGGTTTACCTCTCTTTTCACTGAGTTGCCACGCTTGAGAATAATACTTCAACGCCTGCTCATAGAGTTGCAAATCACTATGCAGATTTCCCAGGTTGTTCATAGAACCAATAATCTTTTCCTGGTCTCCTATTTCTGTAAACAGCGCATGCGATTCCTCGAAATATTTCATCGCCTGACCCTGATCTTTCTTAAGAGAATAGATGTTGGCAATATTATTCTTGGTGGTAGCAACGCCTTCCTTGTTTTTCAGATTGTCATAGATTCTCAGAGAAACGAGATAGTATTCGAGGGCTTTGTCAAGCGCTCCCTGGTTGCGATAGGCGACTCCAAGGTTGTTGTAGGAAGCTGCCATCCCTTTTCGGTCATCAATTTCTGTAGCCAGTGCAAGGGCTTCACGCGTATAGCCAATTGCCTTAACGGGATCAATATTCATATGCGCCCTGAAAAGCTCGTTCAATGTCTTCACTTTCAGGTCGCCTTTGGCGGTTTTCAACACATTTTGAAGGCTATCAATTGATCCGGAATAGGCTGAAAAGCAAACTGATAGCAGAATAACAACAAGAAGACTCAATCTCATGGGTAGAGTTTTAGCAGGTTAAAAATAAGACTAAAATCCCAAATGGTTAAATGGATCATTTCGATCACTGGTAGGGTGTTTTTCGGAAGATTTATTGATCTTGGGATCAAATCATTCTCTATGCTTAAATACTCATGCATCCTTTTATTACTCATCAGCTTTTCACTGACCGCACAAACAGCAGATGAAAAGAAAAGTGTACTCGAACCAGTGAACAGATTATTTACCGGTATGAACCTGGGAGACAGTGCAATGGTTCATTCTGCTTTTGCAAAAACGGTAAGCATGGGAACAGTTTTTACTGACAAAAGTGGTAATCCGGCTATCAGAAATGAATCATCTATTGAGGGTTTTTTAAAGGCTGTAGGAACGCCTCATGCAGAAAAATGGAGTGAACCTATCTGGGATACGGAAGTACAGGTTGATGGTAACCTGGCTCAGGTCTGGACAAAGTACGCGTTCTACCTTGGAAAGAATTTTTCACATTGCGGAGTAGACGCCTTTCAGCTTTTTAAAGGACAGGATGGCAAGTGGAGAATCTTCAGCCTGGCAGATACACGCCAGAAGGAAGGTTGTAAAATTCCTGAAAAGATCAGCAGTCAATTCAAATAGTCATGAAAAAGATTCTCGTTTTCGTTTTGTTTTTGTCCGCGTCCGCCATTTACGCACAGGAAACAACCACCATCATTCTTGTGCGTCATGCTGAAAAAATGAGTGATGGATCAAAAGATCCTGAATTATCAGAAGCTGGAAAATCAAGGGCGATGGCTCTTACAAAACTTTTGAAAGAAGTAAAAGTAGACGCGATCTACTCCACCGGATTCAAGAGAACACAAAATACGGTTGCACCGTTGGCCGTTGCGAAAGATATTTCCGTGATCACCTATGATGCAATGAAAGCTGAACAGATTGATGAGATCCTGAGGAAATTTCCCGGAGGAACCGTAGTGATCTGTGGGCACTCCAACACAACTCCAGCTATAGCTAATATTCTTACTGGCAAGGAGAAGGAATACAAGGACTTTGACGACACCGATTACGACAATATTCTCATTGTAAATCTGACTGAAAGGGGAAAGTCAAAAGTCACCTGGCTTACCTACTGATGTAGAAAGTTTTCAGAATCAGGCTGAATATCTGAACAAAACGCCTGGTCTCATTATTTATACAATGAGACTGTTTAGATAAATTATTTTGTGAGCTTACTTCAATTCACCGACAAAGGAATCTATTGTCCTCTGGCTGATGTCTATCTCGATCCATGGAAACCGGTCGATAAGGCATTGATCACTCATGGGCATTCTGATCATGCGCGTTGGGGACATAAAAAATATCTGTGTACCGAATCCGCAAAGCCGGTGATTCAGTATCGGTTGAATTACCCAGATATTCAAACGGTCAAGTATGGAGAAGTAATTACGATCAACGGAGTACATTTCTCATTTCATCCT
>JBGATZ010000483.1:0-3400 GCA_044228905.1 Cyclobacteriaceae bacterium
CCTTTGTAATTATCTTTTTTATTTATGGAAATCAAAGAGTATTTCAAGTATGATTTTAAATCTGCCGTAGTGGTCTTTCTGGTGGCACTGCCTCTGTGTCTGGGTATTGCGTTGGCATCAGGGGCGCCTTTATTTTCGGGAATTATTACTGGCATCGTAGGAGGAATAGTGGTGGGGATTCTCAGCAAGTCTCCGTTGAGTGTGTCTGGTCCCGCGGCTGGTTTAACTACAATTGTTTTAGCCGCCATTACCGACTTAGGTTATGAAGTATTTCTGGTGGCCGTCATTCTTGCTGGTATCATCCAGATCATTGCGGGTTTTCTCAAGGCAGGTGCTATCGGGCACTTTTTCCCGGCCTCCGTATTGAAAGGAATGCTTGCCTCAATAGGAATCATCCTTATTCTTAAACAAATTCCACATGCCGTAGGATACGATGCAGATTTTGAAGGAGATCAAAGCTTCTTTCAGAATGACGGACAAAATACGTTAACTGAATTAATGAATGCCTGGGATTATTTAACTCCCGGTGCTATAGTGGTAAGTATCTTTTCGGTTTTGATCATGATCTTGTGGGGAACCAAAGCACTGCAACGCTATGAATTTTTCCGCACCGTACCTTCTGCATTAATTGCTGTAGTTGCGGGTGTATTATTGAACTTATTGTTCATTCAGACATTTCCGGATTTTATCATCACAGAAAAACACTTGGTAAATGTGCCTACCCTTAAGGAAGAAGGAAGCATACTTGCTTTCTTCACTTTCCCTGACTTTGGCCAGATATTAAATCAAAAAGTATGGATCGTTGCTTTTACGCTAGCTGCTGTGGCCAGCCTTGAAACATTACTAAATATTGAAGCGAGTGACAAGATTGACCCCTTCAGGCGCATCACTCCACTAAACCGAGAGTTGAAGGCACAAGGTGTTGCCAATGTGCTCTCCGGAGCAATCGGAGGGCTTCCCTTAACTTCAGTTGTAGTGCGAAGCTCGGCCAACATACAGTCTGGCGCAAGAACCAAGGCATCTACCATTACCCATGGTATTATTCTCTTACTTTCTGTATTACTCATTCCCCGCGTCTTACAAATGATTCCCCTTGCTGCGCTGGCAGGCATTTTATTTGTAACAGGTTACAAGCTCACAAAACCTTATCTTTATAAAGATATGTATCAGAAAGGATGGTCACAGTTCTTACCTTTTGTAATAACCGTTCTTGCCGTGGTTTTCACGAACCTGCTACTGGGCGTTTTCATTGGATTAATGGTGGCAATCTTCTTTATTCTTAAAACAAATTTTCAGGAATCTGTTATACTGGTGAATGAGGGGAATAATTTCTTATTAAGACTTACCAAAGATGTATCCTTTCTCAATAAGGCAACACTACGTGATGTCTTTATCAGCATTCCTTCCAATTCGTCTATCACAATTGATGGAAGCATGTCTCACTTTATCGATCATGACGTGAGGGAAACGATTATTGATTTTATTGAAACATCAAAAACCAAAAACATACAAGTAAACTTAAAACATATTGAAATATGAGCAGTATTAAGGAAAGCACTAATGATTATCAGCAATTGTTGCTACAGAATAAAGCCTGGGTAAGTCAGAAACTCAGTGAAGATCCTGAATTCTTTTCCCGTCTTTCTAAAATTCAAAAACCAAAATTCCTTTGGATTGGCTGTTCTGATAGTCGTGTACCGGCCAATGAAATTACAGGCACCAACCCGGGTGAAATTTTTGTTCACCGTAACATCGCCAATATGGTTGTGCATACCGACATGAATATGTTGAGTGTACTTGACTATGCAGTAAACGTATTGGAAGTAGAGCACGTGATTGTGTGTGGCCATTATGGATGCGGTGGGGTAAGAGCTGCTATGGGACAAAAACAATTTGGAATCATCGACAATTGGATTCGTCATATTAAGGATGTGTACCGGATGTATCAGGACGAACTGGAGGGAATTGCTGACCCTCAAAAAAAAGAAGATAGATTCATTGAGCTGAATGTTATGGAACAAGTTTACGATTTAAGTAAAACCTCTATCATTCAAAACGCCTGGTCAAAACGTGGTGCACCCGCTATTCATGGATGGGTATATAGTCTTGAAACAGGAATCATTAATGATTTGAAAGTGACGTTTAAAGACAATTCCGAACTTCCTCAATTTTATAAGTTCGAAGCTCCGTCAGCTAAATAATTTCTGAGTTTTCGATATAAATGGCCTTGGTTTCAGCTTCTTACAGAGTGGAAATCAAGGCCATTAATTTTTTTTATTCCCCCATAGGGGTACTTCTCCGCACAGTTGTCATAACCCCAAACGGCCCAAAACCGTAAATTGCACTGTCATCGAAACAAAAGCAGTGGATTTATTAGAGCAACAGGTACTAACCGCGCTGAAAGAGGGCCACGAAAGTGCTTTTGAGATGCTATTTCGCACCTATTATAGTCCATTGTGTAACTACGCTTACTCGTTTTTGAATGATCGGGACGAGGCAGAAGAAGTGGTGCAGTCTACTTTCATCAACGTATGGGACAAACGGCAGGCGATTGAGATTCAGACCTCCATGAAGTCGTATATGTACCGGATGGTACGCAACTCCTGCCTCAATGTGATCAAGCATGAAAAAGTGAAGAAGCAGCACGTTGCTCACGAAATGGCAGGCGGAGAACCAATGCATGAAGGGGTGAGCCAATCGGTAATCTCTTCCGAACTGGAACAAAAAATATTTGAAGCGATGAAGGCTTTGCCTGAGCAATGCCGGTTGGTATTTCAACTCAGTCGCTTTGAAGAATTGAAATACGCTGAAATTGCAGATCAACTTAATATTTCGATAAAGACAGTGGAGAACCAGATGGGGAAGGCGCTGAAGATTATGCGGGTTCAATTGAAAGATTACCTTCCGTTGTTTTTGATATTTATGAAAGACTGGATTGTGTGACGTGGAGAAAGAAATAGACGATATCGATGATTTGATTGGCAAAGTACTTGCCGGAGAAGCTTCTGCTGAAGAACAGGTTCAGTTGCAAAACTGGATTAATGAAAGTGAGGCAAACCAAAAGTATTTCAATCAGATTAAACTCATTTTTGACAGGGCTTCGGCCAACCAGGTGCAGCTGCAGTTTGATGCAGACGCTGCGTGGAAAAACATGCAGGTTAAACTGCACAATCGGAAGGAAACCAAACAACGCAGGCTTGGCAATTTTGGATTCGGACAAGCGCTTCGTATTGCTGCCGGTTTCCTGTTAATTCTGTTCGCAGGACTTTTTGCATACAACTATTATTCACCGCCCGTTCAGACTTTCGCTGTGAAATCCGAGGCTCTTGTTGTTAGCGATACATTGCCCGATGGAAGCTCGGCTTTCCTGAATAAAAAATCTTCGCTGAGTTATGAGTAC
>JBGATZ010000484.1:0-3395 GCA_044228905.1 Cyclobacteriaceae bacterium
TTTGGAAGAACAAGGTCCTTATAACCGATAAATGAGATTTTTATCGTGTGTGATCCCACCGGTACCTTAGTCAGTTTGAAATTTCCATCAGGATCAGTAGTAGTTCCAATAAATGGATTCGAATCAACGATGGCTATGTTGGCTCCTGGCAAAGTACTTTTTGATATTTTATCGAGAACCGAACCACGGATGGTTTGTGTGAGTTGCTGTGCCTGTGCGGAGCCTGTAAATAAAGTTAATGCAAGGCTTGCCAGAATTAATCTTAGGGATGTCATAAGGTTGTTTGTGTTACGCGCTTATGACAATTGATTGCGTGCAACCCCCTATGACTCTGAATTATTTTTTTATTTCTTTTAAAAGTTCTCTGCACTTCTCTTTGCGAAACTCATCGTCTGGTTCGCGAATGGGCAATGAAATTGCCTTCTCTAACTCACGAATAGCTTCTTTATCTTTTTTCTGATAATGAAGAGCGGAGGCATGTCCGTAAAGGATGATGATTTGATTGGGATCCAGCTCAAGTGCTTTGTTAAAATTTTTAATGGACTCTTCCATCGACACATTTTCCGGAAACCCTCCCAGGAATAGATCACAGGCGGTGCGTTCAAACCAATTGAACTTACTTACCTCCATGTGCCATTTACCTAATACAAAGTATCCTAATGCGTAAGTGGGATCGAGCTGAATTATTTTTTCAGCTTCTTCGCGAATGATCTTCGCATCTTTCACTTTTTCTTTTGCACTTGGCGCTACTTCCGATTGAAGCGCCATTGTAAGTACAAGACTGAAGCGTGCATCGGCAGATTTTGGATTGAGCCGGATGGCACCACGTGAGTAATTTTCGGCAACAACTAATTTTTTTCTTCGCTCTTCGGTATCTTTTATCCGACCTGCAATATTAGAGGTCATCCTGCTGGCATGAATCAATGCTTCTATGTTATGAGGTTCAAGTTTCAGCACTGCTTCATATTTTTTCAATGCCTCTTCAAGTTTGAATTCTTTTTCATAACGAAGACCTTCTTCCAGCAATGAAGATGCGCTTTGCCCAAATGAGCGATCAAAAGAAAGAAAGAGCAATATGAAAATCAGGATTCTCATGCTTGTAATTACAGAAATCGTAATCCTATCTTTCCTCCCAACCACATTTTCACATTCGTATTGTTGCCATAGGTATGATCATAAATGTAATCGGGCTTGTAATCATTAAACAGCACAGGGTAATCAGTGAAGGTTGTCTTTGTAAAGTAACTATTGAGCGTTAACCCTCCTGCAATAGAAAATTTCTTTGCTACATGGAAATCCAATCCCACATAAAGTTTATTCAGTGAGCTTAACTCTTCAGTGAAATCTCCTTTATTCACGTGTTGAGAAGTAAGGTCAATGTTTAAATCGAGCCAACGGTTAAGTTTCGGTGCGGTACCCAATCCATATCCAAACGTCCATACCTCTTCGTTATTATTGATGTTTTTTGTGTCACCAGTAACATCTACCTGCATTCCTGCAAAGAGAATATTATAGAATTGCCTTACACCAGTGCGGAAGGCTGCATTCGCATAAAAGACTTCATCTGCAGAAACCTCTATCTTATGATAGCCTTCTTTTACAAAGCTGACCAAGCCAATGGGAACTCCACCCAAACTATCAGCGTAGTTAAATAGCCCTATTTGAGTACCTCGAACTTTTTTTCCCCGATTAAATAAAGAAGATATCTGTGAACCATCGATATCTCCTGCAATATTGGTTGCTCCTGCAATTTGTGAACCTTTATAGCTTCCTCTTTGAATATTCGAGAAGCCAGCGATTTGCACTCCACGTGATTCTCCATTAGTAATGTTTGCAAAGCCAGCTATAGATGCACCATGTACAGATTTTAGATTAATGTTTGTAAAGCCGGATGACTGTACTCCACTGAAGTCGTTGAAATTGAGATTGACATAGCCTGCCCATTGAGCAGCAACTGTTGATCCGCCATTCACATTGAAGAATCCAGCAGCCTGAATTCCGAAAACATTACCACGAACGAGGTTTCCAAATCCTGCGATTTGCATCCATCTTACGTTTCCACGGTCAAGATTGAAGAAGGCACCCAATTCAATTTTTCGAGTTCCCCCTGAGTAACCACCGAAAATGTTAATGGAGTAATCATTCACCACATTCCCACTCAGTCGGCCGTTAGTACCAATAAAGGGAAAAAGAGAAACCTGTACGAAACGATATAGCGTATCACTGATATTCTGAATGTTTGGATCATCTTCGTAAGGCAGAGTAAATTCCTGTTCTTTCTTTTCTTCTTCTTTCGTACTGTCGATAGCGATGGTTTCGGCCTTAACAATTACAGAGTCCTTTTGAATCGGAGTGATGGAAATATTCAGGTATTGATTGCTCGGTGCAGTAATAGTTACCAATGTGTCCTTATAGTCCTTTTTGCTGATGGCAATCGAAGCTTGTTGATCTTTTTTATCCAGCTTCATTTTGAAGTAACCGTATTGATCGGTTACAGCAGAGGTGATGGATTTTTTGTCGTACACGCTGGCATCTGCTAATTTCTCTTTTGTTTCCGCATCTTCCACATATCCGCTGATAATCACAACTGTAGTAATTGCTTCAGCTTTCTTTATTGGAATTTTGGTGAGAATAAGATGGCTGCTTTTTTCTTTATAGTCCATTGTTCCCTTGAAGAGTTGATTCATCACTTCACGAATGGACTTATTGGTAACATTAACAGTCACCAGCTGATCTTCTGTGATAATTGACGTGTTATAGGAAAATGAAAACTTCCCTTCCTGGGCAATTCGTGTGAGTGCATTGCTAAGTTTTTCATCAGTCAATGAGATGGTAATCTTTCGTTCCAGAATAGGAACGCGTTGCGAAAATGCGGAAAGGGCAACGACTATGGATAGGAGGGTAAAGATTAATCTCATCAAATCATTATTGGCATCCGGCACCATCCAGGATAATTTCCTTATCCTTTTTGGTGACCGTGAGGTTGAAGGTTGTTGCAATTACATCAATCACTGTATCCAGTGTTTCATTGCTAAAATCAACAGTGATATTACAATTCGCCAACTTCTCATTGCCCAATTTGACCTGGACTCCATACACTTCATTGATCTTATTTAACATGCTCCGCAGATCTGTCTTGTTAAAACTGAATACTCCCGTTTTATAAGACAATGCATTAGTATCCACCTTTGCAAGTTTTGTAAACTCGCGTGAGCGTTTACTATAAATACCTGTTTCTCCGGCACCCAAATGAAGTCCTGGGTTTTTCAGCGTGTAGATTTGTACTTCTCCGCTTTCTACGATCACTTCAACTGTATCGCTTTCCGGATAAGCTTTTACGTTGAATGCCGTTCCCAGATCTTCCACTAAAACTTCATCTGCCTCAATGATGAAAG
>JBGATZ010000485.1:0-3389 GCA_044228905.1 Cyclobacteriaceae bacterium
AGACTCCAATGAAAATTTACCCAGCTGTTCACTACACCATGGGCGGACTTTGGGTGGATTATGAATTGATGACTTCCGTGAAAGGTTTGTATTGCTCAGGCGAAGCAAACTTCAGCGACCACGGAGCAAACCGTTTGGGTGCCTCGGCATTGATGCAAGGGTTAAGTGATGGTTACTTCGTGTTACCGGCAACCATTAGTAATTATCTGGCAACTGAAATTTTCACGAAACCAATTCCTACAGACCATCCTGCATTTATCGAAGCCGAAAAAGAAGCACGTTCACGCGAAGAGAAATTGATTAGCATAAAGGGCAAACGCACCGTTGACGATTTCCATAAAGCGCTCGGAAAGATTATGTGGGAATATTGCGGAATGGCACGCACAGCGGAAGGATTAACGAAAGCACGTACATTGATTCAGCAACTACGCAAGGAGTTTTGGGAAGACGTTAACATTCCCGGACAAATTGAAGACTTCAATCCTGAATTAGACAAAGCAAACCGCGTAGCAGACTTCATCGAGTTAGGTGAATTGATGGTAATCGATGCGTTAACCCGTAATGAGTCGTGTGGTGGTCACTTCCGTACAGAATACCAGGATGCGGGTGAAGCGAAGCGTGACGATGCAAACTACGCCTACGTAGCTGCATGGGAGCATACTTCTGTGGATGGAAATCCAGTGTTACACAAAGAAGCCCTCGTGTACGAGAATATTGAAATGCAGGTTAGATCTTATAAATAACAGAAGATGAAATTCAATCTTAAAGTCTGGAGACAAAAGAACGCGAACACAGAAGGTAAACTGGTTGATTACACCATTGATGGTGTTAACGCGGATCAGTCTTTCCTGGAGATGGTGGATGTGTTGAATGATAACCTTGTTCGCAAAGGAGAAGATCCAATCGCTTTTGACCATGATTGCCGTGAAGGGATCTGTGGAATGTGTAGCATGTACATCGATGGACGTGCCCACGGACCGCATCACGCAGCTACTACCTGTCAGCTTTATATGCGTACGTTCAAAGATGGAGATACCATTTATGTAGAACCATGGAGAGCAAAAGCATTTCCAATTGTAAAAGATCTTGTTACCGATAGAGGAGCATTTGACCGAATCATCGCTTCTGGTGGTTTTGTAAGTGTGAATACGGGTCAGGCTCAGGATGCAAACAACCTTCCTGTAAATAAGGACGATGCAGAAAAAGCAATGGATGCAGCAGCTTGCATCGGCTGTGGCGCCTGCGTGGCTGCTTGTCCTAACTCTGCCGCCATGTTGTTTGTGTCTGCAAAGATTTCTCAATTGGCTTTATTACCACAAGGTCAGCCGGAACGTGATAAAAGAGCAATAGCGATGATCAATCAAATGGATGAAGAAGGCTTTGGAAACTGTACCAACATTGGTGCGTGCGAAGCGGAATGTCCGAAAGAGATCAAGCTGACTCACTAGAATCTCAGATTTACTTTTCTTTTAAGTCGCAGTGCACACCGGGAGGTTCAATCTCTATGGTGGTGTGTGCAATGTTTAAGTGTAGAAGAGAATGTCTGACATCTTCTTTTAAAGCTTCGATTTCTTCGGTGGTATTTTTATCTGTTACTACATGTAGCGTAAGGATGTTGTATTCGCCATCCATGGTCCATACTCTTACATCGTGAATATCCTTTACTCCGACTAATGAAGTTATTTTTTGTTTGATGGCATCCAGGTCAATGTTTTCAGGAACGCCTTGTAGTATAATCCGGAAAGCTGCTTTCATGTTTCTGTAAATATTGAATAAAATAAAGCAGGTGATCCCTAGCGAAAGTATTGGATCGAGTAACGGGACATCAACGAATAGCATTACGATACTTCCTATTAGCACAGCTACCCATCCTAATATGTCTTCGATGAAGTGAAGTGACACTACGCGCTCGTTAATAGAAGTTCCTTTTCTTAATCGAAGCATGGCAGCTCCATTTACGGCAACTCCAATCAATGCAAAGATGAGCATGCCTTTAGCATCAGATGGTTCCGGATGGATAAACCGTTGAATCAATTCCTGGATAATAAATATAGATCCTACAACCAACACCAGCGAGTTAATGAAAGCACCGAGTAAAGAAAATCTCCGGTATCCATACGAAAAAGTCTCGTCTCTTTCTTTAATGGATTTTTTCTGAAAGTAATAGGAGAGACCCAATGATAAACTATCACCAAAGTCGTGAAGTGAATCAGAAAGAATAGCAATACTATTCGTGTATAATCCACCGAATAATTCAAGAATAGCAAATCCGGTATTGAGGAGGAATGCTACTTTAATGTTTCCTACTGCATGATGATGGTGATCATGACCATGGCTATGCGAGTGACTATGATTATGTGAGTGCCCCATGTATTTACTTCAGGAGTAAATTTATAGGCCAATGCCGTGCAACAGGTTTGCATTAAGAATTTTTCTTTAAAAAAAACCGTTTGTTGCTACCGTGTTGCACTAATTCTTCAATGCCGCTAACCGTTGCAGCAGCGGAGGATGAGAATAATGGAAAAAAACGTAAGCGGGATGCGGGTATAAATTGCTTAGGCTATCTACAGATAATTTCTTTAAAGCATTGGATAGGGCTGCACCATCATATGTTTCGCGTGCATAAGCATCCGCTTCAAATTCATTTTTGCGGCTGTAGATGCTCATTAACAAACCTGTGATACCGGAAATAGGAGAGAATAGAATTCCGAAGGCCATAAGATTAAGATGGATGGCTTGCTGACTTCCTCCCAATGCCAACGATAAATTCTCATTGAAGATCATCAGAGATAGAACAAAGAGCATGAAGAAGATCTGAACAACGGATAGCATTAAACTCCAGATGATGTGTTTCTTTTTAAAGTGACCTACTTCGTGAGCGAGTACGGCAACCAATTCTTCGGTAGTATGATTTTCGATTAACGTATCATACAATACGATCTTTTTCTTTTTGCCTATACCGGAGAAAAATGCATTTGCCTTTTTAGAACGTTTTGATCCATCCATCACAAAAATATTATCCAGGGGAAAATGGATCTTCTTTGCGAATGATTCAATGGCAAATTTCAGTTCGCCATCCTGCAGCGGAGTTAACTTATTGAATAAAGGAAGAATGAGGGATGTGTAGAACATATTCACAAGCAGGATGAATACACTTGCAATGGCTCCAAACCAGATCCAGAATGAAGGGCCGATTTGTTGAACAAGGAAAATCATCAATGAAAGAAGACCCCCACCGACAATAGCTCCCAGGACATAACCTTTAAGTTTGTCGGTAATGAATGTTTTGGGCGTGGTTTTATTAAATCCAAATTTCTCTTCGATCACAAAGGTGGAATAGAGTTGAAAGGGTAACGTAAGAATATCGGATGCCAGCATCAATGTTCCGA
>JBGATZ010000486.1:0-3378 GCA_044228905.1 Cyclobacteriaceae bacterium
AAATCTTAACAGAAGAATCGCTGATAGCGAAGAAAGGCACATAAAGGAATTTTACTTCAGCTACGTCATTCTGAACATGGTAATCTTTTTCAGCTTCTGCTTCCGTCACATAACCCGTTTTAATCAACAGGTTTTCGTATTTAATACGGGCACGTGCAGGCATCAAATCTGCTTTGAAAATATCCCAGCGAACGCGTGCTTCAGAACCGGCCGGCATAGAATTGATTGATTGCAGATATTGAATGAGTCTGTTGCGATCGAAATTACCCGCAGAGTCAATAAAAGATGATTTAATGTTCTCATCTACATTCTTTCCCTGGATCATATCCCAGACCTCATCATTAGTGACAAGAATTCCTACTTTTTCATATTGTGGAACAATTGCCTTTCTGGCGATCAAAAGATCCCACGCCTGCTGACGAAGTGTTGGTAATTCACGTTCGCCTGGCTGGCGGCCAAAGCTGAGGATATAATTGTTTTCGCGCTCTTGTACTACAGATTGGAACTCCTCCAATGAAATGGAGCTTCCTGCAATTTCGCCAACGTTATTGCTATTGCCTCCGAAGATGGAGCGAGGACCATTTCCAAACAGGTCACTTCCTACTATAAAGGCGCCCATGGCCAAAGCCACAGCCCCGACTACCCATTTGGTCATTTTAGTTCTCAAAGTTCCGATCAGTGCCATATCAATAAGTAAAGTTTAAGCGTAACGTAATTTTTAAAGAACCGCAAATTTAAACCGTTATCCGTATCTGACAAAGGTCAAAACCAATAATAAACGAAATAATTATGTTGATTTTCAGTCAGTTATGACTTGGGTAAGTGAATAATACCGCCCTGTTGAAAGGCAGCAGAACGGAATAGAAAAAGGCTATTTTTTCGCCCTTTTACGGTAGGCATAAACGAAAAGCAAAAGAACAGCCATCATTACAGACCAGTAGCCTGTGCCTATTCCAAAGTTGATCGTTTCATAGGTACCAATGAAAACAAAAACAGCAGCCAGGGAGAGTATGAGTACGTCAACCAGTTTCATTATGAATTAATTTTCCTTCACTTCAAATTCTCCTTCCACGCGCGTGATCGTATAATTAGCCAGGTCCTGGTCTGCATCCAGCCCGGTTCCGTAGATCACATCAGACATATCACGTATGGTCACGAATTTTTCAGTGAAGATCTTTTTTGTGTCCCTCTTCCAGAATAGTTCTTCCGTATTGAGTTGCTGTGATTTTTCAATGTTCTTCACGATCACATTTCCGCGGCCTCTCCACTGATTTTCATTTTTGAAAAAGTAAGCATTGTTGGCCTGAAGCGTAGATGATGTTTTTCCAAACTCGTCATAGAATTCCAGATAAAGCCCTTCCGGGAATTCCTGATCACCGTTTTGGAGTTTATAGATTTTCTTGGCAACCATTTTCACTTTCAGGTGATCTTTTTCAGTGTAGAGCATATCTACGTTTTCCATTTCTTCAAGCGGACCTTCATAGATCTGTACTTGCTTTTTTTGCTCCGTTTCGCAGCAATAGAAAGCAAGCAAAGACAAAACGATTGCCAGGTATCTCACTATTTGTCTGCCTACATGCATTGCAAAATGGTAAATAAAAAAGCTGACTTCTTTCGGTCAGCCTTTGTTGTGTTAATACTCACAATTTCAATTAATCAAATCGTCTCTTGATAAACCACTGATCACCAAATGTTACTCCGAAATAGATTTTGAAGTAATTCTCAACAATCGTGTTTGTATCCACGTTTCCTCGTCTGCCAAATTTTACGGCCATATCCAGACTGGAATAGCGACTTACGGGCATAGATAATCCAAAATTCGCGCCAATGTCTCGCAGAGAATTGCCATTCACCAGATACGGATAGTTTTCCATGCTAACACCAGCGCGGTAAGTAAGTCTTTTCAGGTAACCACTCAATGCAGTAGGGTCAGGAACGAACTCTCCGCCAAAAGCGGCTTTCCATCCTGTAGTAGAGCCATTATTACTTCCGTTAATGTCCCGGAATTGAGAATAGTCAAGCCATGTAGCATCTACACCCACTGTCCAGTAATCAGGACGACCAAATGAAATTCCTGCTGCCAGTGTTTGGGGTAAGGTAGTTTGCCCGATGCGATTGCTGACCAACGTGTCAGTAGCAACTGTTCCCGTTTTCTGCTCAACAGCTTCATAGTATCTGGTTTTTACATTGGCTTTGAAGTCATAAACCAATCCAAAATTTAGCCGGTGGTTCTTACGTGTAAGCGAGTCCTTCCTTAGAGAGAGTGCTCCGGTAAAACTGAAATCAGAAAAGTTCTGCCGTGTGCGGATAGAAGGAACAACCAGTGTCAGGTCAGAACTCTGCACCAGGTAATTGTCAAAAGTTCGCTCAATAGAACTGAACAAATAATTCGCTCTCACACCTACGGAAATATTTCTGTTAATACTTACACCGTGCGACCACGATGCCTGATTGATCCCTCCTGATCCCTGTTCCAATACATTAACTGTATTTAATGTATTTTCTATTTCCTGTGTGTACGTGAGTTTATAGTTGACGCTTGAGTAAGGCATAATGCCAAAAGAGGTTGCCCATCTTCCTGGCTTGATAGGAAATCCCATCAGCAGATAATTTAAATTTCCACTTCCGTTTTTTTCCTTGCTGGTTCCATTGCCAATTCTTCGCACCTCACCCACATATCCGGCCTGAAATGTAGTGAGTTGATTAAATACCAACAGAGCAGGATTCTGATTGTTTAGATACCAGGATTGGGGATTGCTTATGCCTAATCCTGCCATACCCTGATTGTGGGCCAGTGCACTTCCATAATAATCTCCCACGCCAAAAGAAGAGAAGGGGCTACGTGCTGCCTGGCCGTTCACCAAACTACTGGCTGCTGCAACCAGAAAAACAATAATAATTACCCTGCTAAATAGTGACATTGTGAAGTAAAATCCGGTTTAATCCGATCAAGACCAGTTCGGGGGCTACAAATATGGAGGGTTTAAGTTGGTTTTCAAAAAGCGAATAATCACCGCCACAGAGAATTACCTCCAGGTTGGGGTAGTTCTGGCGATATCTATCGATGATCCCTTCAATTTCAGAGATCACTCCATGGGTCACTCCACTTTGCATACAACTTTCTGTGCTATCTCCAGTCAATGGTGCTCCTGGGTTATTAGTCACTAACGGCAAACGTGCGGTAAACTTGTGCATCGCTTCCAGTCTCATATGTACTCCAGGTGAAATTGCACCACCATGATATTTTCCTGTGTCATCAACAAACTCGTAGTTGATACAGGTGCCGGCATCGATGATCAGGCAATTGTTTTGAGGATACAGATCCAGCGCCCCTGCTACTCCTGCAATGCGATCCAACCCGAGCGTGGAAGGGGTTGC
>JBGATZ010000487.1:0-3392 GCA_044228905.1 Cyclobacteriaceae bacterium
GCTGGTCAGCTTGTTTTATCGGAGCCATGCAACTGGCTGCAGCAAAAATGAAAATACGGTTTCCTGAAAAAGCTGCGGTTGATGCAGAAGTGGATCTGATTTTAACCGGGGATGACTATTCACTTCGCGCCAGATTAAATGTAACTCTGCCCGGCCTTGATATTAACACTGCCTGGGCGATTGCCGAAGCTGCACACCAGACATGCCCCTATTCCAAAGCAACACGTGGCAATATTGATGTGGAAATGTCGGTGACTGCTCCTTTATAAGAAATAACCAGTGAAACCGGAGGTCGTCTTCATCATGAAGGCGACCTCTTTTGTTTATCAGAATTCACTCACTCTGAATTACAACGTAAAAAGTGATCTATGTCACTTCGTGCCTCCCTTCTCTTCAAATGTGATGTATATCACCCGACCTGCCTGAAACATCACCGTTTATTTGTACAGTAATTAACACAACAAGAAAAAAAATGAAAACACAAAAATTTAAAATCAGTTCTGCTCAAAGTAAGATTCATTGGGTAGGAAGAAAAGTAACCGGTGCACATGACGGCACGATCGTTATTAAAGAAGGAGAACTCATTTTTACAGACCACCAGCTAGCCGGAGGTAAAATTGTAGTGGATACCACCTCCATTAAAATTGACGATATCACTGATCCACAAACCAATGCACAGTTTGCCGGGCACCTTGCTTCCGATGATTTCTTCTCTTCACAAAAATTCCCTGAAGCAACACTGGATGTCTTTTCGGCAAATGGAAATCATGTACTTGCTTACCTCACGATCAAAGGCATCAAACATCCTGTCGAGTTTGACGCTGAAGTCAACATAAAAGCAAATCAGTTGACAGCAACTACAAAACTGATTATCGATCGCACGCTTTACGACATGAAATTCCGCTCGGGCAATTTCTTTACCAACTTAGGTGATACACTCATCTATAATGAATTCGATCTAACAATTTCATTAACCGCTAAAATGGAAGAATAACTCTTCCCTTTAGCACAACCAAAAACGATTATGCCATACATTAAAATAGAACTTACCCGCGAAGGAGTAACCAGGGATCAAAAGAAAGCCCTGATCAAAGGAGTAACCGATGTGATTACCGATGTATTGAACAAAGATCCTCAGCTAACACACGTAGTAATCGATGAGGTGGAGCTGGACAACTGGGGCTTTGCCGGAGAGCAAGTATCTGTATTGCGCGAAAAAGGAATTACAGCAGATAAGAAGTAGTATGAAAATACTGCTTCTTACACTCCTGGTTTTCTCATTACTAAATGCAAACGCTCAAAACACTACTAACATGGAAAACAACCAACAAGACATTCAGGTTATCCGACACGCATTGGAAACCAATTATTTCGGAGCCATTTACGAGGGAGATACAGAAAGATTAAAAAGTATCTTTCATCCCGGCACTTTATTATTTGGTGACGTGAAGGGACAGCCCTATGCCAAGACACTGGATCAATACCTGGATGGCGTGAAGAATCGTCAAAGTCCGAAAGACTCAGGCAAACCTTTCAAAGGAACTATACATTCCATTCAGGTCATCAATTCGATTGCGGTAGCGAAAGTACACGTAAAAATGTATGACTTCAATTATGATGACTTCCTGTCATTTCATAAAATTGATAACCGGTGGGTGATCGTGAATAAGATGATGACCGATATTACTGACTAAATTGTGCAATTATGTGGTATCAGACTAAAGCATCCAAGCTATTGGGCATTGATTATCCCATTTTACAAGGACCTTTCGGTGGAAATCTTTCATCCGTTGAATTGGTCGCCACTGCTTCCAACGCAGGAGGATTGGGGGGATACGGTGCATACACCATGAGTCCGGAAGAAATTCTGAAAGTGGACAAGCAAATCAAGGCAGTCACCAATAAACCATATAACATCAACTTATGGGTTTCTGATACAGATGCCATTGATGGAACAGTATCAGACGAGCAATTCAGAAAAGCGCAGCAGTTGTTCAAACCATACTTTGATGAAGCAGGAATTGCGTTACCTGAAAAACCGAAACCATTTCAATCACGGTTTGAAAATCAGGTGGAGATCATCCTTCATCAGAAGCCCCCTGTGTTCAGTTTTATGTTTGGCATTCCTTCCTCGGAGATCCTGGAACAATGCCGGAGACTGGGCATTGTTACTGTAGGCGCAGCCACCACATTGGATGAAGCGATCGCTTTGGAATCTGCAGGAGTTGATTTGATCATTGCTTCCGGATTTGAAGCAGGTGGTCATCGGCCTTCGTTTCTTGCTTCTGCGGAAACGTCAACCATTGGAACATTTGTATTGGTACAACTCATTAAGGAAAAAGTAAAGACACCAGTGATCGCTGCAGGCGGAATTGCCAATGGAAAAGGAGTAGCTGCTGCATTGACGCTCGGGGCAGATGCCGCGCAGATCGGCACCGCTTTTCTGGCTACAGACGAATCAAATGCTACTGCGATTCACCGGCAAATGTTGTTTTCAGATAAAGCCCGTTACACTACGTTGTCGCGCGCCTTTACCGGAAGGCTTGGAAGAGGGATTACCAGTCGTATTGCAAAGGAACTGTTCAAAGACCAACAAGACTTTCTCCCATTCCCACTACAAACACAATGCATGTCACACTTACGCACTGCTGCGATAGAGCAACAAAAGTGGGACATGATTTTATTCTGGGGAGGACAAATCGCTCCGGTATTAAAGCACACAAAAGCCGGGGACCTGATTAAGTCGCTGATCGAAGAAACTTCTTTCTACTTTGAAAAGCGAGAAGCGTAAATTCATTGTCCTATTTGAGAGACGATGAATGAAGGAAAATTTCACAAAGATCCCTCACTCCGTTTCGGGATGACTAAAGAAAGAATGACAATCTTTTTTCCGATCTTCACTTCTCAAACCCTTCCTTTATGGCATCCCAACCCTTCAGCCTCATCAGCAACAACCTCAAAATCGTTGCGCGGAGTTTCTACAAAAACAAAACCTACACGTTATTAAATCTCCTGGGTCTTGCCGTTGGATTCACCGTCTTCGTGTTTGCGGCTTTGTATGTGTATTTCGAAACGCACTACGAACAATTCAATAAAAATGCTGATCGCATCTATCGTGCTACACATCGCTACTCTCCTCCCGGAGGTGAAGCCTCACAGTGGGCACGTATTCCTACAGATTATATCAATGAACTGCCCAATGAAATTCCTGCCGTTAAAAACTTAGTTCGTTTTCAAAATCAGGAACGCAAGTATGTACGCATCGGCACCGAAAAATTCAGGCCCGCGCATGCGTATGTCACCGACAAAGAAGTGTTTGATGTCTTTGATCTGAAACTACTTTCTGGTAATGCAAAAGAAGCACTGGCACAACCGAACTCCATTGTGCTCAC
>JBGATZ010000488.1:0-3358 GCA_044228905.1 Cyclobacteriaceae bacterium
GATGATTGCCATTGCGTATGTAGTTTTCGATCATGATCAGAACGTGTGGCGTTGGATTTTTGTGATCATCCCTGTGGTTTTGATTCTGATTTTAATTCTTACAGACTTTAAGCCGTTTGGTGATCATCAGCTTTCTCTTTCCACGCATGGGCAAAGAAATATGATCATTAACCAGATTGCTGCGGCAACGATCATTGCGCTTTGTTTCGATTTTGTGATTAAAACGAATGCAAAATCAGAGAAGCTTCTTCATTCGTATGCAGCTGATGCGCAAAAGAAAAAGGAAGATCTGGAGAAAATAAATAGTGAGCTGGATCGGTTTGTGTACAGCGCATCGCACGATCTGAGAGCGCCACTACTTTCCATTCAGGGGTTGGTGGGTGTGGCACTGTCGGAGACGAAAAACGCGAATGACCAGAAATACTATTCATTAATCGGAGATCGTGTTTCCAAACTGGACGAATTCATTAAAGAAATTATTGAATATTCACGTAATGCGCGAACGGCCATTAACTATGAAGAAATAAAATTGAAAGAACTGGCTGAGGAAGTGATCGGTAACTTACAATATATGGATGGCACAGAACAAATTGATGTTTACATCTCTGCTCCGGAAGAATCTGTAATCCTTGACCGAAGTCGTACGAAAGTTATTTTATCCAATATTATTTCAAACGCAATAAAGTATCATAATCTGCGACAGGAAAATCCCTGGGTGGAAGTAAAAGCAGTTATTCAAAATGGCAATTGTATTTTGAGCATAGCTGACAACGGCACCGGAATTCTTCCTGATAAAATTGACCGGGTGTTTGATATGTTTTTCAGGGCAACCGATCGTTCAGCCGGATCCGGCCTCGGTCTTTTCATTGTAAAAGAGGCCGTTGATAAACTAAGTGGCAAAATCGATCTGAAATCGCAGTATGGAAAGGGCTCTGAATTTATCATTACCTTGCCAATGCAAAAGCAATGAGGGGTTCGTTTTCAGATAGCGCCAACCTGATGTCCAAATTTTCATGGGATCGCATCAGTAATGCAGCGAAGGTTGTATCCAGTTATCTTTATTCAAGGGCAACGGGCAGACCAGTCATTCAAGGATTGCCAATCAGTATTTCGATTGAGCCGACTACGTCCTGTAATCTTCGTTGCCCGGAATGCCCAAGCGGTTTACGTTCATTCACACGACCAACGGGGATGTTGCAGAATGATTTGTTCAAAAAAGTAATTGACGAGCTCGCTCCAACTTTACCTTATCTCATTTTTTATTTTCAGGGTGAACCCTATCTCAATCCTCAGTTTCTTACTTTGGTTGAATATGCTTCGAAAAAGAAAATTAACACGGCCACTTCTACCAATGCTCATTATCTCAATGATGAGAATTCAAGAAGAACGGTGTAATCTGGTCTGGACCGATTGATTATTTCAATTGATGGCACTACTCAGGAAACATATGAATCGTATCGGGTAGGAGGAAAGCTGGACAAAGTCATCGAAGGAACAAAGAACATCATTCGCTGGAAGAAACAATTGAAATCGGCTACTCCTCATGTTATTTTTCAATACCTGGTAGTGAAACCGAATGAACATCAGGTAGAAGATGTAAGGAAACTGGCGAAGGAATTAGGAGTAGATCAGGTAGCATTCAAGACCGCACAGATCTACGATTATAAAAATGGCTCTGATTTGATTCCCACCATCGATAAATATTCACGCTACAAAAAAACGTCTTCAGGAGAATACGAAATTAAAAACCAGCTGCTTGATCATTGCTGGAAGATGTGGCACAGTTGTGTGATAACCTGGGATGGTAAGGTGGTGCCGTGTTGCTTTGATAAAGATGCTCATTTTGTTTTGGGTGATCTGAACAAGAGCTCGTTCAAAGAAATCTGGAACGGAGAAAAATACAATGAATTCCGTACTTCATTACTTCGTTCGAGAAGCGAAATAGAAATGTGTCGCAACTGTACAGAAGGAACAAAGATCTGGGCTTAGGAATTCTTCTTAGGCAGACTGATACTTGCAGTCTCGCATTTGCAATTCGATTCACATCCTTTCTTTGTCTGGAAAGAACGTAAAACCATTCTGCCCAGGTAGAAGAGAGCAGCGATGAAAATGACTCCGATAATAATTTGCTGAATCATGCTTCAAAGATAAATCTGTAAGGTGATAAACGCAGTATTTCTTCAATAAATTCCCGTCCGGTATCGGTCAGTTTTATTCACCTTCGAACAATAAAATAGTGAAAATCTTATGTTTACCGCGTTTTTGGTGATGGCCTAATCTTGGCTTAAAATTTCAACTTTATTACCACCCACTACATCTTAGCAGCAGAACTTATCCAGTTATGATTAGAAATTATCTGAAAACCGCTCTTCGAAATCTTTGGAGACAGAAAGGAAGCACTATTATTAATATCTCTGGCCTTACATTAGGTGTCACCAGTAGTCTTGTGCTTTTCCTGGTCATCACACACTTTATCAGTTTTGATGATTTTCATTCAAAGCGCGACCGAATTTATCGGGTGACGCATCAATCAAAAGGTAATAATGGATTAGGTTATTCAGCGGGAGTACCTGCTGTTTTTCCTGAAGCATTTAAAAATGATTTCCCTGAAGCCGAAGAGGTAGTGTTTACTTCTTATCGCAGTGGAACAATGGTAAGCATTCCGCAAGCCAATGGTGAAATGAAGAAGTACAGCGAGGACAACGGAGTGGTTTATACTCAGCCCTCGTTCTTTAAAATATTTGATCGTAAAATTCTGGTGGGTGATGCAGCAAAAGGACTGGATGATCCGAACGAAGCCATCATCTCGAAAAAATCTGCTCTTCGTTATTTTGGTAAGGAAGATGTAATTGGCGAAGTGATCGTTTACGATAAAGCGGAATACAAGATCACTGCGGTGATGGAAGATTATCCTTCCAATACCGATTTTCCATTCAATTTGATGTTGTCTCACATCACCGTGAAGAAAGAATTGGATGAGCACGGATGGAACAGTGTATGGAGCGATGAACAATGTTATTTTCTGTTGAAGGACAGTGAAAAACCAGCCACTATTGAATCACGACTTCCTGCTTTTGCTACAAAATACCTGGGCGATAGAAACGATGACGAGTTCAAATATACACTGCAACCGTTGAGTGAATTGCATTTCGATGATCGTTATAGCAATTATAACTACAACGTTACTCCACGTTCCGTATTAATATCCCTGGGTGTAATCTCATTGTTCCTGGTTATAACGGCATGCATCAATTTTATTAACCTCACTACCGCGGAAGCGATTAAGCGTTCAAAGGAAGTGGGAATTCGCAAATCATTGGGCAGTTCACGTATGCAATTGGTTTTTCAGTTTCTGGGC
>JBGATZ010000007.1:0-26598 GCA_044228905.1 Cyclobacteriaceae bacterium
GTAGAGGCAGAAACCCGATTTTATCCCGATATCTCAGCGAGGTGTAGCAAAACGAAACTGAGGTGTGGGAGAATGAAACTGGGGATTACCGTAATCATGAGCTTGTCTTCGACAAGCTTAGACTGACAGAAGCCGAGACTGTCTCACACTCGGCTAATCAATAATATCAGGCACCACTTTTTTATATCTACCATTTATGAAAAAGAAATATGCAATTGGCGCTGCTGTAGTAGCTACGGCAGCTGCTGCTGTGGTCGCTATCAATTCGAGAAAATCAATACCCAAACGCGCGGTTCCAGTGAAACCGTTCGACACCAAAAAGTACCTGGGCAAATGGTATGAAATCGCCCGTTTCAATTATTTCTTTGAAAATAATCTGAAGAATGTCACCGCCACCTATTCGTTGAATGAAGATGGTTCCATTCGAGTAGACAACAAAGGATACGATTACAAAAATGAGAAATGGAAAGAAAGTATCGGGAAGGCTAAACCTAACGGTGATGCCGATGAAGGTAAACTGAAAGTTTCTTTCTTCGGACCATTTTATGCAGGATATAATGTAATTGCCATCGACAAAGACTATAAGTATGCATTAGTTGCCGGAAGAAATCTGGATTACTTATGGCTATTGTCACGCGAAACAACTATGCCCGAAAGTGTGCAGAACAAATACCTGACCATTGCAAAAGGGCTTGGATATAAAATTGAAAACCTGGTTTGGGTGGAGCAGGAGATCAATTAGTCGATTTGTTAATTTGAAGATGTGTCAATTAATGACAGATTCACGGGCGAAGCGGTAATTCAAAATAACGTGCTGATTCATGTGGGTTAAAACGATAGGCAGGAATTTCAACGAAGCCGTTGCTTTGGTATAAGCTGATGGCATCTTTCATGAATTCGGCTGTATCAAGCTTGATGCACCTATACTTAAGATCTTTTGCCAATTCAATTGCCCTGAGGATCAATTCTTTTCCTAATCCACACCCTCTGAAATCTTCCTTCACAAACATTCTTTTCAGTTCACAATCGTCTCCTTCAAATTTTCGAATGCCAGCAACACCGGCAGCTTTACCATCCACTGTTGCCAACAGTAGTCCGCCTACCGGTTTGGAGTACATACTGCGAAGATCATTCATCTCTTTATCAATGTTCTGAAAGGCTAAATCAAAACCCAGCCAGATGATGTATTCGGAAATCAATGTCTTTGCTTGTAAAAAATCTTCTTCGGTATTGGCTATTTTGATTTCAATTTTTGATGGCATGGTTTAAAGATAGGAATTAGATGGGAGACATTTTTTCGCAGCATCGCCCTGCGGAGACGATGCTGAACAAGATCAAGATATAAGATTTTGGGCATTACCGCCTTGTCAGGTGTTATCACCTGACAATCGTCTCAAACCTGCTGCACGAGCTATTCCCGAATCCGGATACGATAACCCGAGATTTGGATACAGGTTAGTTGTCCGGGCTCTTCAACTTTGCATCTGTTAATCACAGAAAATAATTATGGAAAACGTAAAGAAAGTCAAACTTGGAAATCAGGGATTAGTCATTCCGGCCATCGGATTGGGATGCATGGGTATGACCCCCATTGCCGGTGCCGATATTTATGGTAAAGCGGATGAAGCAGAATCCATTGCTACTATTCACCGCTCACTGGAATTGGGTGGTGATTTTTTGGATACAGCCGATTTGTATGGACCATTGCTCAATGAACGATTAGTATCGAAAGCAATTAAAGGTAACCGGTCGAAATACATCATTGCTACCAAATTCGGATATGAAGTAGATGACAACGAGCAACTGACCTGGAACATCAACGGAAAGAAAGACTACGTGAAGAAGGCGGCAGAACGCTCATTGAAAAACCTGGGTACGGATTACATCGACTTATATTACCTGCATCGTCTCGATCCGAATACACCCATTGAAGAAACCGTTGGTGCCATGGCTGAACTAGTGAAAGAAGGAAAAGTGCGTTACATCGGACTATCCGAAGTAGGATCAGAAACGATTAAACGTGCACACGCTATTCATCCGCTCACTGCCGTGCAAACTGAATATTCGTTATTCGAGCGAAGTGTGGAAGAAGAAGGCATTCTGAAAACAATGCATGAATTGGGAATTAGTCTGGTGGCCTACTCCCCGCTGGGAAGAGGTTTTCTTACCGGAGAACTCAAATCACCTGACGACTTTGCCAGCGATGACTTCAGAAAAAGCCTTCCCAAGTTTCAAGGAGAGCAGTTCAAAAAAAATCTTTTACTCGCAAAAGAAATTCAGACTCTGGCAGCGGAGAAAAACATCAGTAGTTCACAACTGGCGATCGCATGGATTATTTCAAAGGGTCATGTGCCTATTCCCGGCACAAAGCGAATTAAATATGTAGAGCAAAATATTGACGCAGCGGGAATTAAGCTGACTGAAAAAGAGTTATCCCGGTTAGAATCGATCGTGCCGCTGGGAACAATTACCGGAGACCGATATGATGCTGCCAATATGAATTTCGTAGGAAAATAATTTATTGTCAGGTTGAGCCTGTTAAAACTAATTGTCAGCCTGAGCGTTGTCGAAGGCTGGTTTCGGCAAGCTCGACCTGACAACAGTTTTTATAGTATTTCTTTTAACTTTAGACTATGTCATCGCCCGCCATACATACTATTCACTCCGTTTCAGAAATGCATCGCGCTTTTGCCTTGCCAAAGCCGCAGCATCCGCTGATCAGCGTGATTAATCTTAACACTGTACGCTTCACGCACAGTGAGATCTGGAATCACTTCACCTCCGAGCTGTATTGCATTGCCGTCAAACGGGGTGATAAAGGTAAGATGAGATATGGTCAAAGCTACTACGATTTCGATGAAGGAGTGATGTCATTCACCGCTCCCAAACAAGTAATGTCGGTGACGAAAGCCGAAGACATCGCAGTGGAAGGATACCTGCTAATGGTTCATCCTGATTTCTTTCGTCATTATCCGTTGATGAAAACCATTAAGGAGTATAACTTCTTTTCCTATACTTTGAATGAAGCCTTGTTTCTTTCCGATAAAGAAGAAGCGGCTATCATTGACCTCATTAAAAAAATCGAACAGGAGTACCAATCTGCTATTGACAAGTTCAGTCAGGATGTAATGATCTCACAGATTGAATTACTTCTTACTTACGTGAATCGCTTTTATAACCGACAGTTTATTACGCGCAAAAATCTCAATCACGACCTTCTAGCCAAAATGGAATCGTTGTTGAATGCTTATTTTGAAAGTGATTCCGTTCACCAGCGCGGGCTTCCTACAGTAGCTTACCTCGCGGAGCAGCTTCACGTTTCTGCTGGTTATCTCAGCGACACCTTAAAATCGCTAACCGGGCAAAGTACCCAACAGCACATTCACGACAAAGTCATTGAAAAGGCGAAAGAAATTCTCTCTACCACATCGCTCTCAGTAAGCGAGATCGCCTACCAACTGGGGTTTGAATATCCGCAATCCTTCAACAAACTATTTAAGCAAAAGACCAACGTTTCTCCATTGGAGTTCAGGCAGTCATTTAATTGATCATCTGTAAAGGACATAGATAAGTCTTAGGAGTCAGAGACTCCTTTTTTCATTGAATATCCGTAGAGACGCTTCGCTAACTCTACGGATAGAAGTTCAACTCTGCGGATAGAAGTCGCAGAAAAGCTGTCGCAATTGACCTCTTTAAAATCCGGATTTACACCCGATACTTTTATACAGGTGATCGTAAGTTGCCATCGCGAACACAGCGGTTCAGATCATTTGATCAGTAAATCATTCGAAACTTTTGATATCTTAACTGAAATGTTCACCAGCAGGCAAGTAAACATCAACTAAAAAAGAAGTATGGGAAAGATCATTGCAGCATTGAATATTACCATTGACGGCTTTTGTGATCACACAGCCGGGATAGCAGATGAAGACCTTCACGATCATTACACCGAATTGTTAAAGCAGGGAGATGTTATTCTTTATGGAAGAAAAACATTCGAGCTGATGAAATTCTGGCAAACACTTATCCAAAAACCTTCCGGTGAAAAATCAATGGATGATTTTGCCAGGGCGATCGATCAGATTCCCAAGATTGTTTTCTCCACTACATTGAACAATACCGGATGGGATAGCGCCAAATTATCCAATCAAACTCCTGAAGAAGTAATCAAGGAATTGAAACAAAAAGTAAGCAGGGATATTTTAATCGGGAGCCGGAGTCTGATCGTTGAACTGGCTAACCTTAATCTGATTGAGGAGTATCAACTTTGTATTCACCCGGTTGTTATCGGCAAAGGGCTGCCACTCTTTGACAACATCAAAGACCGGACAGTTTTCAAACTAATAAAGAGCAAACCATTTCATTCGGGAGCGATTCTGCACTATTACGAACGGACGTGACAAAGTCCATTTAAGCTTACATATCATTTCCGGAGTAAAGAATTGGCTAGTTTTGATCATGTCAGGTGTTATCACCTGACATCTCCATCTTTCTATTTCCCTGCTCCCACAAACTTCTTCACGAAATAGATCACTGTAAGGATCGCTAACAGAATTGCCATCCCTGCAATTTCATTGGGCTTGGATTGAAACAAGAACCAGATGAGCAAAAGAACAGTGAGGATCGGAAGGATCAATCCACCGGGCATGAGGAAAGAAGCTTTGTATTCTTCAGAAGGTTTTAATCTGAATTTAATTGCCGCACACGCTACTCCAAGGAAGGTTAGTAGCATCGTGATGGTTGCCAGGATTACCAATTGCTTGAATCCACCTGACACCGAAACCAAAAACGCTACGAGACAAAAAACAATGATTGCCCAATACGGTGTACCGAACTTTGTATGCACTTTAGATAAAAATCCCGGAAGCAATTTTTCTTTTGCTCCCGCATACATCACGCGCGGAAACACCATCACCAGTCCATTTAAACTACCTGCAATGGCCACGATGGCACAGGCGATCATTAATGTGAATCCCCAGTTGCCGACCAAAACATTGGCAGTCTGGGCCAATGGCGCCTTGGTATTGTTCACTAGTTCAGCGCCCAATACTCCTTGCGCAACCAGGTGAATCAACCCATAAAAAATAATTAACGCGATCACCCCGAAAATTAAACCCAGTGGACCAGTACGACTCGGGTTCTTCATCTCGTCACTGATGTTTAATGATGTTTCTCCTCCTGCAAACGCAAAGAATAAAATCAATGATGCTCCACCTAACTGAGAAAGATCAGGCATCGTGGGCCAGCTAATGTTTTCGCTCTTAATGGCAAACAGTCCTAACACGACTAAACCAATCAATGGCACTAATTTGACCACGGTAAAAAACTTAACCGCAATCATCCCCTGCTTGATTCCTCTGATGTTTACAAACGCAAAAGTTCCAAACACAAATAAGAAAAGAAGTGCACGGTAAATCCAAAGGTTGAATATTGGAAATGGCACCGATAACAATTCTCCGATTCCATTGGATAACGCAGCCGTCACCAGTGTACCGTAAGCAAACCAGAAGGACGTGTTTGCCAGGAAACCAATATACGGACCAAATGCTTTTTCCATATAAATGTAAGCGCCACCTGATTCGGTGATGCGACTACCTACTTCCGCATAACACAACGCCACCAGTAAAAACATGGAACCACACACGACATAGGCTACCATGCTGGAGTTGCCCAGCGCGACCGCAATGAGGGCAGGCAACAGGAAGATGCCACTCCCGATAGTGATGTTTACAACGTTCAGCGCGACATCAAAAACGCCCAGTTCTCTTTTGAGTCCCTTCTCTTGCTGGTCTTTCATTAGTTAGATTTTAGGTGCCACAATATGCTGAAATAGCCGTTGCAAAACAACAAACTGATTTTGTCAATAGTGATTTGATTTCTACTCTACCCAACAAGTATATTATGAGATAACTGAACTCAATCCTGTTACTTCTTATTCAACTCCGCATAGTCCACCACGAGATTGCACAGCGCTTTCACGCCCGTTTTGAAGGCAGCATCATCAATAATGAACTGAGGCGTGTGATGAGGGCCGGCTGTCTTCGGATCCTTTCCTTTTGGCAATCCGCCAATGAAGAAATATAAGCCTGGTACTTTCTCTGCAAAGTAAGAGAAATCTTCTGCACCGGTAATTGCAGGAACCAACAGCACATTGTCCTTTCCGGCCGCTTTTTGCAAAGAAGGCAACATCTCAGCTGTCAGTTTCTCATTATTAAATGTAACCGGATTGTAATCGGAATAGGGAATTTCAACGGTGGCTGTTGCACGCGCTGCTTCCGCGGTATGTGTGGCTATTTCTTTGATGCGTTGATAGATCAATTCTTTATCTGCATTGCTGAATGCTCGCACGGTACCAAACATTTCCACTTGCTCGGAAATGATATTGCTTCGGTTTCCTCCATGTATAGAACCAATGGTAACTACTGCTGCATTTTCAGTGAGGTTTACGTTACGACTAATTATGGTTTGGAGAGTATTGATAATCTGTGCCGACACTACAATCGGATCAACCGCCTGCCAGGGTTCCGCACCGTGTGACGGTTTTCCTTTCACTGCGATTTTAAAATCAGTTGCGCTTGCCATAAATCCCGCAGGGCGATAAAGAATCTTTCCTACTTCTGTTCCTGCATCCATGTGCAATCCGAAAATGGCATTGACCTTTGGGTTCTCCAGTGCGCCTTCTTTCGTCATTAAAAAAGCACCGCCTTCTTCTCCTACCGGTGGCCCTTCTTCTGCTGGTTGAAAAATAAATTTCACTGTTCCTTTCAGATCTTTTTTCATGCCCGCCAGAATTTCAGCAACACCCATCAACACGGCCACGTGACCATCATGTCCACAGGCATGCATCACGGGTGTCTCCACTCCGTTGTATTCACGTTTTACTTTCGAAGCATAGGGAAGATCATTCTTTTCCTCCACCGGCAATCCATCCATGTCGGCACGCAATGCGACTACGGGCCCCGGCTTGCCACCTTTTAAAATACCCACTACACCAGTTACTCCTACTTTTGTTTTTACCTCAATACCTAATGACTGAAGATGTTTCACTACGAGTTCTGCTGTTCTCACTTCACGATTTCCTAATTCCGGATTGGCGTGAATATCGTGACGCCATGCAATTACTTTCTGATCGATTTTATCAGCAGCTGCATTAATAGTTGCTGAATTGATTTGAGCAAAAGCTGCAGTACTTACCAGAGATGACAGTAACACGAAGATCGTGATGATGAGTGTAGTGTGTTTCATAAGTGGATTCAAGATAGTATTTCCGCAGGCAAGTATTACGGGTTAGCTAATGCTATTGTAAACATAAATACCACAGCCTTCGATGAACTCAGGCTGACAAGCAAATGCGTGTCATTAAAAATATCTTCTTAACGCAGTATGTCCTCCGAAAATTTCCAGGTCAGCACTCAGCATCAGTTCGTGTGTACCAAAAGTAGAACCGAATAATCCCTTTGAAGGCAACTCATAATAATATCCCACCCTGAACTTATTGCTGATTTCCAGCTGACCGTTCACACCGAATGTTTTAAAGTTACGGGTGTTGATTCCCGCCCAGATGGTTTCTGCCAACAAGATGCTTGCACCCAGGTCAACAAAAGATTGCCTCTTGTCGAGCACCTTCACCAATGCAGTACCTTTTAATTTAATCGCTTCAAACTTATCCAGGATTACCCCTCCGCTTAAATAGAGTTGTCGCTTATAAATAGTGTTTGTCGTAGTGCCCTCTTTAATTGAAACATTCAATAAACGAGGAACTGATAATCCCACATAAAATTTGTCCGCTCTGTAAAACACTCCTGCTCCCACTGTTGGCCTGGTAAAGTTCGGACGCATCTGCTGGCTCAGTGTCGGGTCCTGCGTTTCGAGATTAAGGTTATTATAATTGTATTGATAGCTCACCACACCACCCTGCATCCCGAATGACAACCGACTATGAAGGAATTTGAGTTTATAAGCAACTGCCCCCTGAATATCGGTATTGTTATTAATCCCTAAGCGATCATTGATAATCAATACACCTGCGCCCAGGTTTTCCTTGAGAAAAGAAGTAGTTGCATTGACTGTTGTAGTAAGTGGTGATCCTTTGATTCCTGCCCATTGCGCGCGGGAGATGACCGATCCATTGAATACATTGTATGTTCCTGTATACGCAGGATTAATCATACTCTGATTAAAATAGTATTGATTGAATAGCGGATCGGTTTGCGCCACTGCCTGAATTGCGCCAATCAAAACTAAAGCGAAGATTAAAAGCCTTTTCATTATTTCTGTAGTAATAAAAATCCTGTGTGATTGTCTTTTGTGCCAATATCAATGATGTAGTAATACGTTCCGTCAGTCAATACACCCGAAGAACCTGTATTCGCTTCTCCCACAAAACGTTTCGCGGGGTTATTATTATCATAATCGCTTATCTTAAATACGGGTTCTCCCAGACGATTAATGATTGTCACTGTATTACCTGGATATAATTCAATGTTCACTATCTTCAGATAATCATGATTTCCATCTCCGTTTGGAGTAACCGCGTTGTAAACGGTTATAGCCGGATCTTTCACTTCCCCGGTTACATTAAACTCAAATGATCCAGACTGGTATTGAATGGCAATGCGTGCAGAGTAAATTCCGATCTGTTCTGCTTTGAGTCGAACAGCAAGTCTTCCGAAACCTCCCGGAGCGATAACAGTAGGCTTTTCCGTGATTTCAAAATTGGTATTGTCAATAGTGATCGATGTGATCTGCAGATCTGCCGTGCCCGTATTTTCAATCGTAAATGCTTTCGTGATTGCTTTACCTACAAAAGTTTGCCCCAGATCAACCGCCTGATTTGGCTGTGAAGGAACAGGGCTTCCTGAATTATTATCTCCATCTTTCACTACTACAACCGGTGCTGTTGCATTTACAAAAGTAAATCCGGCAAGTGTTGCTGTTCCTCCAGGAGTAGTTACAGATACATCACCTGTAGCTCCAGTACTCACTACTGCTGTTATGGTTGTTGATGATACAACTATAAAAGAAGTTGCCGCCACTCCTCCGAAGCTCACTGATGTTGCTCCGGTAAAGTCTGTTCCGGTAATCGTTACCGTTGCTCCAACCGAAGCGGAAGTTGGCGTGAAAGATGAGATAGTAGGTGCAACTGATGCAGGAATAAAAGTGAACCCGCTTAATGCTGCTGTACCACCTGAAGTTGTCACCTCCACATCGCCTGAAGTACCACTGGCAACTATCGCAGTGATTTCTGTTGCTGATACAACTGTAAATGAAGTTGCCGCTGTGCCTCCAAATGTAACTGATGTTGTTCCCGTAAAATCAGTACCGGTAATCGTTACGGTTTCTCCGGTAGCAGCTGTCGTTGGCGTGAATGAAGTAATCGTTGGTGCAGGGATGAACGTAAATGTTCCGGATGAAGTAGCTGTTCCTCCCACGGTTGTGACAGCAATAGTTCCGGTTGATCCGTTTGCAACAACTGCTTCTATACTTGTTGAAGAAATCACTGTAAAAGAAGAAGCATTCGTTCCACCAAACGTGACAGCAGTTGCTCCATCAAAGTTAGTTCCGGTAATCGTTACTGTAGATCCTCCCGCTGCAGTGGTTGGGGTAAACGAAGTAATTGTTGGAGCAGGCACAAAGGTAAAACCAGACTGTGTATCGCTTCCAGCCGGATTAGTTACCTCTACATCTCCGGAAGTCCCTGAACCAACTGTTGCCGTAATCGTTGTTGCGGACACCACAGTGAATGAAGATGCCGCTGTTCCTCCAAAAGTAACTGAAGTAGTCCCATCAAAATTGTTTCCATTGATCGTAACGGTTCCACCCGCTCCTGCACTGGCAGGTGTGAATGATGTAATGGAAGGCGCACCGATAAAAACAAACCCGGCAAGTGAACCTGTGCCCGCTGAAGTAGTAACGGCTACATTTCCTGAACTTCCTGCTCCTACTACAGCGGTAATCTGCGTAGGTGAATCAACTATAAAGGAAGCCGCATTTGTTCCTCCAAACGTGACAGCAGTCGCTCCCGTAAATTTAGTACCCGTAATCACTACCGTTGTTCCACTTATTCCGGAAGTTGGTGTGAACGAAGCAATTGTTGGTGCACAAGGTCCCGCATCAATAATTATCCAGCTGTGTGAAGCAATCAATGCTGCTCTTGCCGATTCACCTGCACAATATCTTTTACCCAGTGCACCAAGCGTCACATTGTTTTGCACGGACTGTGCCGCCCAACCAATCAACACATTATCATAGTTGGCATCAGATAAACCACTGCCATCAAACATATTTGACATACTCGTTACTGATGTCACATCCCAGGCAGCCAGATTCTGATTAAAAGAACTCGCTCCCCGGAACATACTGCCTGTATTTGTCACATTTCCCACATTCCAGGAGGCAAGTGGTCGGTTAAAAGCGGTGTTATTGAAAAACATGCTGCTCATGTCTGTCACATTCGAAACATCCCAACTGCTAATGTTTTGATTGAATGGTCCCTGTGCCAGCATTCCAGCCATGTTTGTTACGTTACTCACGTCCCAGTTACCGATCGGATTGTTAAAACCTGACCCATCAAATAAGTTGCGCATGTTAGTCACATTGCTTACGTCCCAGTTGTTAAGCGGACTATTGAAGGCCGGAGTAGTCGCGAATGCAAAGCTCATGTTGGTCACATTGCTTACGTTCCAGCTATTCAGGTTTTGATTAAACTCCTGACAGACACTGAACATGGAT
Organism: Cyclobacteriaceae bacterium; assembly: GCA_044228905.1. Classification (GTDB taxonomy): domain Bacteria; phylum Bacteroidota; class Bacteroidia; order Cytophagales; family Cyclobacteriaceae; genus ELB16-189. The sequence continues at coordinate 10,732 of JBGATZ010000007.1, forward strand.
TGCATATTTACGAGACTGCTCACATCCCATCCACTGACATCCCGGTTAAAAAGAGCACAGCCATCAAACATGGCATTGGCATTGGTTACACTCCCAACATCCCAGTTTGAAATATTTCCATTGAAAACAAAATTGTGCTGAAACATACCTGACATATCGGTGACATTTGATACATCCCAATTGTTCAGGTCATGATTGAACACCTGGTTTTGAAAAAACAGATAAGACATATTAGTGACGCTACTCACATCCCAGCTATCAATATTGCCATTGAATGCATGACAATCGTAAAACATGTATGACATGTCTGTCACATTGGTCAGATTGGGTTTATCCGTTGCGTTATAAACCAAATTTGTACACCCCGCAAACGCGCTGTTCATACTCTCCCATACAATATTTCCCCAGTTTTCAATGGAACGAAGTTTAAGAGGCTCGGAGGTAGGAGAGAATATATCCATACTTTTAAAATGAGGGAAGGCTCCTGTGATTTCCACCTCATAGATATCCGTATTATTCAGACCTGAAATAGTGAATGTCGTATTCGGGCCATCTACCACAGTTGTGGTACCATCACCAATTCCGGTGTTCGTTAAGTTTCTCCAGGTGATGTCATAATTAAATGACCCGTTTCCATGCGGAATAACGATTTTATTATCAGTGGTACTCCACCTGGTAATGAATGCTTGCGAGTGATACAGCAGTACATTCACTTCATTACTTCCCGCAGTGGCAACGTCTGCCCTTCCATCGTTATTAAAGTCAGCAGTAATTACTCCATACGGTTGAACGCCACTTATCGGATAAGGGAAAGAAGGGAATTGTGCAAAACCACCTGATCCATTTCCTTTGAAGAACCCAATGTTATTCTGATCGTTGCCACCTACAATCAGATCAGTAATTCCATCGCCATCAAAATCTCCTCCATATAATCCAAGCGGTGTTCCTCCAATAGCAACAGGACTTCCTGCAAAAGGAGAAAATCCACCTGAACCATCTCCACGCAAAATGGTCATGTTGCTGCTGCCATAGGCAAGCACAGCCAGATCAATGTTGCTATCGGAATCAAACCGTCCTGCTACAATTTGAAAAGCGCTTGCACCTGTAGGTACAGATACAGGAGTGGCAAATGTTCCATCCTGATTATTGAGCAGGATATAAATATTAGAAGCGTTTGAGTTGGTTACTGCGATATCCACATAAGTATCATTGTTAAAATCGGCAGTAATTAATGCACCAGGCACGTTCGCGCCTGCAATCGTATAAGGCGAACCTGTAGCCGTAGCAAAATTTCCTGAGCCATCTCCTTTAAGCACCGCTAAATGATCACCTCCATACGAAGTGATTAACTCCGGAGTACCGTCATTGTCCACGTCAGCGATTGATAAGCCAGAACCATTACCCGTCACTCCGTTAATGTCTGAAAGATGTGTAAACGATCCGTTACCGTTACCAAGAAAAAGAGTTAGCTCCGAATTACTGGTTGAAGCACCAATCAGATCCGCATTTCCATCTCCATTGATATCTGCTGCTTTTAAATTGAAGATGTTAACGGAAGGTGTAAGTTGACTCCACGGAAACGTGAATGATCCACTGCCATCGTTTTTAAGTAAAGTAATATTTTTAAAACCCGTATCAGGTACCGCTAAATCCACATAGCCATCATTATCAAAATCAGCAGCGGCTACACTGATGGGATTTGGCGTGGGATAACTTGTCTTTATATAACTAGCCGGACTTAAATTCGAGGCAGGTAAAGAACTAGTGAAATAAGGAGTGGTTGATGCTAATGAACTTGCCTGAAGATTGTTTGCGTTATTCCTTACCACAATGGGTGTAACTGACGTAGCACCCGCGGGAACACTCAAGGTTATACTTGTACCTGTTGCGTTCGCATTGGCGGTAACTTTTACCGCTCCGAAATAAATATCATTTGCTGCTCCCGGATTGAAATTATCACCATTGATCGTAATTGTTGCTCCCGGATATCCGTGAGTTGGTGATAGGGAAGTAATGAGTGGCGGAGTGAACATCAGGAAGATACTCGCATCAGCTGAGTTGTCTGTAACCAGATCTGCCTTGCCATCTTTATCAAAATCTGCGGATGCCACTGCGGTTGGAAAGATTGAGGTGGCATCAAGATTAAATGTAACGGGAGTGCTGAATGATCCGCTGCCATCTCCCAATGCAATGCTCATCCTGCCTATGGACGTATTTGCTACCGCAAGATCAACGTTCCCATCACCGTTGAAATCTCCAACCGTTACGGAACGAGCTTCTGCTCCCGATGGAAGCATAATGAACGAAGAAAATGAAAATCCGCCCGAACCATCTCCTAAAAATGCATAAACGTCATTTGAAATGTTGTTGACTTCCGCCAGATCCAGGATTCCATCATTATTAAAATCACCGGTAGTGATCGAATACGGAGTATCTCCGGGTGTTAGTGTTGCACCAACGGTGAATGTACCATCTCCTGCTCCCAGGCGAATGTACATATTGGTCAAATCTTCAATCGCGAGATCAGCAATTCCATCTCCGTTGTAATCGCCCACTGCGATGGAATGTGCTTGTGTGATGGAAGGAATCGGAGTGACCGTAATCGCAAGGTTTCCGGTTCCGTCTCCAAGCAGAATCCGCGATGGATTTGAGCTGTTGTTACCAGCGACTACATCAAGGTTCCCGTCATTATTGAAATCAGCCGCTACCGCGGTGATGGTACATCCACCACCACTGATCGCAGTGGGAGTTCCAAATGTACCGTTACCATTTCCAAGAGCCAGGTACATCATACAGCCATCCACGGGACTTGCTGTTAAAAAATCCAGGTTCCCATCGTTGTTAAAATCCCCTGTAGTGATTGACCACGGATCACTGGCTATCGTTACGGAAGGCATCATAGAAAATCCTCCGCTACCACTCCCCAACGCAATGCTTACAGAACCACCGGCTGTATTTGCAGTTGCAAAGTCAGGATTGCCATCGTTATTGAAATCGGCAACAGCAACCGCATTCACCTGTGCTCCGAGATTGATCGGTTGCGTCTTGAGTTTATACTTCAACGCTTTTGGTATCGCATAGGTAACCGTAAACTGTCTTGCATGATTTCCGCTTACCGTCACCAACGAGTTTGCCTGTAGTCCGTTGATCAGATCCTGAACAACAATCGGTGCTACAGAAGTAGCGCCTGCAGGAACTTCCACAACGAGTTGAGTAGAAGTGGCTGAAACAACATTGGCTCTTACTGCTCCAAAATAAACGGCATTGTCGGAGGCATTGGTGTTGAAATTTAATCCAACGATAGTCACGGTTGTTCCTGGCAATCCGCTAACGGGATTAAACAACGTGATCACCGGATTAGACGTACATAACTTCCCCGCATCCGTGATGATCCAACCATGTATATTGATCAGATCATTCCTTTCATCTTCAGCCGCGCAATATTTTTTTCCGGCAGCTCCAAGTGTCACGTTATTCGGAATGGCCGACAGTGATGCCCATCCGGTTAATGCATTATCATAGTTAGCTACAGACAATGCGCTGTAATCAAACATATGATCCATGCTGCTGACCACGTCTATATGCCACGATCCAAGATCCTGATCGAAAGCAAGGTTGTCGCTGAACATGTAATTCATATTATTAACCTTACTCACATCCCAGCCACTAATGTTCTGGTTGAATGAATTGGCTCCCTGAAACATGTACGACATATCTTCTGCGGTGCCTGTATTCCAAGCCGAAAGATCCTGGTTAAAAGCAGTTGCCCGCGCAAATGTTCCTGACATGGTTAACACATTGCCTACATCCCAGCTATTGAGCGGCTGATTAAACGAAGTGGCTCCGGCAAACATGTTATTCAAATCATCCAGTCCACTGACATCCCACCCGTTGATGTTTTGGTTGAATGCAGTCGCATTATTAAACATACCGGGAGCATAGGTTACATTGCTTATATCCCAACCACTGATATCTACATTGAAGGCAGCCGTATAGCTAAACATGGAAGCCATGTTTGTGACATTGCTCACGTTCCAGTTACTGATGTCACCATTAAAAACCGCAGCTTCGTCAAACATGTTATCCAGTCGATCTGCACTACTCATATCCCACGTATTAAGTGGCTGATTAAAAGAACCCGTCCTGCTGAACATTCCACTGAAATTGGTCACATTACTTATATCCCAGTTGCTCAGGGTTTGATTGAAGACATCTGTTCCCCTGAACATACTCTGCATATTCGTGACATTGCTTACATTCCAGTTATTAATGTCCTGATTAAAGGAAGTCGCAAAAGTGAAAGCGCCTATCATATTGGTCACATTACTTACATCCCATGAGCTGATGTCCTGATTGAAAGAGGTCGCAAATGAAAACACTTCACTCATATCCGTAATGTTACTCACATCCCAGTTACTCAGGTCTTCATTTACCGATGAAGCGCCTGCAAACATTTGATGAAGACTGGTTGCCACTGTGAGGTTTGGTGTATCTGTTGCGTTGATGTGCAAATTGCTACATTGGCTAAAAGCGCCAGCCATTGAGCTCCATGCTCTGCTTCCCCAATGGTCAACCGAAAGCAATTTGGGTACATCCAGGTTGCCTCCGTTTATGATTTGAGAATACGTTCCGGTAATAATAATCTGATAGGTACCAGGCGAAGGAAATATAAATGTGGACGGAGTATTTCTCGGAGCAAAACTTCCGAAGATCCCCGCATTGTTTACGTCCTGATACGAAACGGTATAATTAATAGGACCAGTACCTAATATATTAAGGAAAATCCGGTCATTACCGATACCCGAATTAGTTGTGTTCCAGGTGGTGACAAAATCATCCGGTTGAATGGTCTTCTTTCCGCTTCCTCCCAATGAAGCAGAAACATTGACAGCAGTAGTCCATGAAAAGTTTGACGCTGAGAAGAAATTAAAACCAAATGTTCTTCCGGTAACAGCCGTTGAGCTCACATTGGCTGCGATAAATAAATACCGGTATGCTCCGTCTCCAGGAATGACTTGTGAGAGACCATTGAAGGTGAGTGTAGTTCCATTGCCTCCTGAAGTTGAGGTTCCAATCAACGTTGCCGAAGAAAAATCCTCCACATCATTATAATACAAACTAAAGCTTGGAATGTCGGCTGCTGTATACGTACCCGTTGTTGCCTGCGAAGTGAGTTGAGTCAAGGTAGCATCGCCCAGCGTGGCACTCACGCGCATGCTATACACCCTTTGGTTATTGAATTTATAAATAAACTCATTGGATGAACCCAGATCGGCTGCATCTACATTTTGAGCATATATGATGTGAGTAGAAAAAGAAAACAGAACTAAAACGAAAATGGAACAGATCCACCTCAGGCAGGAAAGGCGCATGATAGACTCAGGTAAATTAAAACTCAACTAGAACAAGAAATAAAGATAATGAAATAGCAGATCGCATTGACACGACAAGCCAACTTTCTTCTCCATTTACCAATTTACCAAAGGATTAATGCTTCTCTACCGCGTGACTGTAGATATCCGCATACCATACTCTACATTCCTCTCTTACAACCAATAAACAAGCTTTACAGTCAATGCCTGATTTTGTCGTTGCCAGGGCTGCGTGAGGTGATTGTTCGTGAAGATCACATACAGATCAGACAGCGGGCGAAAGCGCCACTGAAGCCGCGCGTAGTAATTGAGATTCTCTGTCTGACTATTGTATTGAAGGATGGTATTGAAAAACAACGATTTGCTGAATGATAACTCTGCTTTCGGGCCAGCTGCGTAGATTGTATTACTTGAATATGGTTCAGGCAGGCGGATATTATTGTAATCGAATGTCAATCCAACAATTCCCCAGGGTTGAATCTTTTGATTGAGATTCACGGTACCCGTGATGTAATTTCCATTGAAATATTCACCCGCTCTGAACCAGATTGTACCAAATCTGTTCTTGCGAAAATCGGTTTCGTAATAAATACTTCCTGACGCATACTTGTGAACCGTGCCCGCCTTTAACATCAGTCCGTCATTCTGTGAGGGATTAAAATCTGCAAACAACCGCGTATACTCCTGCCATCCGAGAATATACATATAGGCCGTATTCTTAAATGTGATGTATAACCCATAACGAATCTGATTATCTGTTTTCTTGTTTAGTGAATCGAGATAAAGATCATAGTGACCAATAGGAGCAATGAAATTGAATTTACTTTCCGGGTTCTTCGGATAAAAACGAATATCGGCTTCTGTATAAAAATTGGTGAAGTTATTTCGTGGTGCAAAGCCCATTGCCGGATTGAATTCCCTGCTTGCTTTCGTATAACCTATATAGGAAACGGAGCGCTGCGTATTTCGTGAAATGAATAACCCCTGGGCATTCTGAACTTTGTTTTCATTATCCCACATATAATGAGTGAATGCTTTACCGCTCCACTTACTGTCGGCAGAAGCCAGATTATACTCTGCTCCAATCAACCGGCTGTAATCGTTTTTATTAAAACTGAATTCCGAAATTGAATCGGGTTGTGTCCCCTGACGGTTCTCGACAATGACTCCTATGTTTGACCGGGCGAATACTTTCTGCTGTAACGCAATCACCGAATAATTTTGTCCGGGGAATTCCTGTTCAGCAACTCCATTCTCATTTTTTGTTTCGAGCTTAGCTGTCTGCACACTCATCACTCCTACCCGCAGATTTTTATTGAGCTTACCACTCAATCGCAATCCCCCCAGTAATTGAGTGCGTTCGTATTGTCCGAGCTGCGCATTGTATCTCAGTCCGATTCTTCGCGAGTAAAACGGACGGATCGGTGAAGTACCTGTTTGCGTAATACCAAACTCGGAAAACAAATCGCTGTTTTCAATAAAGAAGAATCGTTTCTCCGGAAACACCAGTTCAAAACGGGTAATGTTCAACTGTACCTGATCTACTTCTGCCTGCGAGAAATCGGGATTGATCGTTACATCAAGATTAAGTGCTGACGTAATCGATACTTTTCCGTCCAGTGAGAGTTTAATATTGCTCTTGACGTTCTCACTTCCTGTCTGTGCTGCGGTGTACGTGACGGAGGGAATGATTGAATAACTCTTCTCAACTTTTTCAGGAGCATCGGGCCATGTGATCTGGCCATGATAGGCAAGACTCGTTAAAAGAAAGTTTCGGGGAACTGCCGCCCACGAGGATCTTTGATTATTGGCAATATCATTACGAACGAAGTTAGCATTCCAGTTATTCACTCCCTCCTTGAATCGAACATACTTAAATGGAATGGCCATCTCCACCGTCCAGCTCATTGAATCGTGACTCACTGCGCTGAACCATTTCGCATCCCACGTTCCATCTGTAGTGGTACCTCCGAAGATCTGCTCCTCGCGTTGCACACCATAGGCGCTCACATAAAAACCATACCCGTTGGTCTGATCGAGATACGTATCAAGCAACACACCAAATGCATCATTCTCAGCAAACGGATAATCTCTTCGTAAAGATGAAGCTACATAACGATGAACCGGATTGGTATTAAAGAGCGTAGCTCCGATATAGAGGAATTCCTCATTGTACAAAACCTTCACCACACTTTGACTTTTTGCCAGTGCCGTGTCAGCCGGAAAGTTGCACCAGAAATTACTTACACCGGCTTGTCCACTCCATTCTGTTTCATTTAATAATCCATCCATTTTTAATGAGCCGGAAATGACCTGAGCTTCTGCAACAGGCATGCTATTCTGTCTGGCATTTGCCATTACAAACACCGAGCTGAGAATGAGGAGTAAAAAATAATGTTTCATAATTTTCTTTATTGGGGTCTTTTCAACAAAGAAGGAAACATTTACAATGGCTCCTGAAATTTTTAGACTAAGGACAAAACGAAAAAACACATTGTATTTTCACCTCATTAATACCATTTATGAAATCACAGAATTTGTCGGTCGAAGAATTCAGTCGTTGGTAAGAAAATCACCTCTGAAGATCCTTGTTTCATCTGATCTGACTATCTTTCAACCATGACCGTAACCAGCAAAAATCAATTTCTTGCTTTCATCTACTTTATCAATTCAACTTTTCTCACACTTTGGTTTGTCGTAATGTGCCCGTTGTACATCAGCAACGAGCAAATGATTTTATCTACCGGCATTGCAGGAGGCAAGTGGGCCATTCAGATTGCCGGTGCGTTTTTCTTATTGAAAGAAAAACGCTGGATGTTCATTAAGAACATCGGATTCGTTTGTTTCATTGGGTCGTGCCTTTTGTTGCCGTATATTATCTCGAGCGTAGCACGTATTTCCAATGATGCCCGATTTTTTGTGGGTTCATTGATCGTGGCCGTGGTAGCGATGATTCTGCTCTACTACCGTGCGGTAACAAAAATTGAAGTGAAAATAAACTGGTGGTTTTTCTGGCTGATGTGCCTCGCCATTGCTGTTACTTTACAACTTACTGTCGTCTTTCATGCGATCTGATCAGGCACAAATCTGGCATTTAAAATAATTTAATATTTAAAAAGCTAAATCAGGCATTATCTTTCAGCCATGAATTTGACTTATAAAAGTCAACTACTGGCACTGTTCTATTTTGCTATTGCCACGGTATTTACCGGATGGTTTATAGCTTCCTCCCCTTATCCAATCGGAAAAGAACAGTTTATGTGGGCGAACCTGATCTCATTTAGCAGATGGGGTATACAAATACTGGCGGCCTTGCTGCTGCTGCGAGAAGAGCGATGGACTTTCATCAAGAACATCGGCACCGTTTACATTATTGGAGCTTCGCTACTTCTGCCTTTCGTCATCCTGCATCATTTAAAGTTGAGTCACGATCTCAATCTCTTTACAGGTTCACAATTGCTCTCCATCTTGGTAATGGTCATTCTTTACCATCGCGCAGTACAACTCAGTCATCTTAAATTAATCTGGTGGCTTGCCTGGATAGCCTGCCAGATCATTGCCATTCTGCTGCAGGTAACTGTAGTCTTTGATGCATTATAAATAAATCAGCACATTTCATGATCTCCATTTTCTCGTTTTCATTTACCCCCACACAGTTAACCCTGTTTCTTCTGGTGGCTATTTTCATCGGCATGTCGAAGACGGGTGTACATGGTGCAGGCATGGTTGCTGTGCCACTGCTTGCCACAGTGTTTGGAGGACAACTATCGAGTGGCATCATGTTGCCAATGCTTTGTCTGGCTGACGTAATGGGTGTATGGTATTATCACCGGCACGCTTCATGGGATCTTCTGAAAAAACTATTTCCCTGGGCTGCTGCCGGTATCTTACTGGGCACCTTTGTTGGCGGGTGGATCGATGATCATGCCTTTAAACTATTAATGGGCGCAATCATTTTCGTGAGTATGGGTGTGATGATCTGGATGGAGCGCAGTAATAAAGAAGGAGTGCCACACTATCTGTGGTTTGCCGCCTTATGTGGGGTAGCCGCTGGATTTACTTCCATGATTGGCAACCTGGCAGGCCCTGCAATGGCCGTGTATCTTTTATCCATGCGATTGCCAAAAAATTCATTCATCGGTACTTCCGCCTGGTTCTTCCTGGTGATCAACTGGTTTAAAGTTCCCTTTCATATCTGGATGTGGAAAACGATTACATGGAAAACATTCCTTTTGGACCTGAGTGTGCTTCCATTAATTATTATTGGTGCAGTGGCGGGTATCTGGATAGTAAAAAAATTAAGCGAGCAAACGTATCGGTGGTTCATCATCGGCATGACCGTGATCGCGGCAGTGATGATGTTGCTGTCCTGATGCTGTTTACTTTATTTTCCCTGGGATAAAATATAAAGAAACGCCATAAGGTTATTCATCATATGCATGGACGTACTTGTGATGAGTGTACCTGTACTACGTGTATAGTGGCCCGCTATCATTCCAAAGACAAAGTAAAAAGGAAAATATTTTATATTCTGATGAACCAATGCAAACATTAGAGACTGGAGCATATTGGCAACAATAAATTTCATCTGATTGCTGCAGGCCGAAAGAAAAACTCCACGAAAAATTATCTCTTCATAAAAAGGAACAAACACCACTACGAAAAGGAAACCCAGCAAAGGATTATAAAATTCGTTAATGGACATGATGCTCTCATTGATACTGCCTAATGCCGAAGTTCCCGAATCAAAGTCCACGCCCCACTGACGCAGAAGAAAAGTATAAGCTGCCATTCCAAATCTAAGCGCAAAGGCCAGTCCTATTCCCACACCAACTAACCTCGCATTTGTCTTTAGTTTTGTCCAGAAATTTCCAATATCAGTTTTAGAGAGTAGTGTTACACTAAACAGGAGATTGAAAGTAAAAAACAAAACCGTTTTAGTTGCGACCTGCTTACTGACAGGCGGAATTATTTCTGAAGACGAGCGATCGTTAAGAGAAGCAACCAGATCACTATAATCTACTATCAGGTAAGCCAGAAGTTCGGATAGAATAACAAAGGAACAAGCTATCCAGAAATACCTTAGCCCCCAGTGAAATAACCGGTCAGAATTAATCCAGCCTTTTTTTCTTTGCAGGTTTCCAAGGTGATATATAGGCAAAATCCACAAATAAGGAAGGATGAAGGGAATACAAAGTAGCAGGATCAAAAAAAGAATCCTGCCAATATCTCCAATTGACCAGCCTGCGAAAGGCGACTTGAATAAAAGTCTGATTCGATAAACGGCAAAGGGATCGTTAAGAAAATTATCTTCCGTTAGTCGCTGATAGTTCAGCTTTGCGGAATCTGCTTTACCATATTTAAGGTCATACTTTAGCAAAGCCTCAAGCTTTGCATCTCTCCCCCACTCACCGCTATTCTTATAATCATCTAATAAATAGGGCCTGGCTTCTTCTATCAAACCATTATCGACCATTGCTCTTGCAAGCGCGCTTTTATTTTCTCCTTCTGAATCCTTTTTGCCGGCCAGCAGGAATGCCTCCATCGCCTTAGTTGGTTCGCCCAATTCTAACAAAAGAAGACCTTTACGATTAAGATTCCATGATTCGTTTGTTGAATCCATGTGAGTCATCAACACATCAACGGCAGAATTATTTTTTGAAAGTCTTTTATACGATTCTGCCAGTAAAATCGAAATATCAAGTGTGTCATTGTTCTGTGAAGCCAGCTTGCCATAATGAATTACTTTGTCATCATTTTCTTCCTGGCTATAATAACCTGATAACTGATCATAAACCTTCCAGCTATAACCCTGCCACATCACTTCATTTGTGTTGATGTGTTGTTCCAACTCAACAAGATAGTTTAGAAGTGAATCTCCATATAAAAATTCGGTCTTGTATAGCAGTACTTCCGGGGTGTCGGGAAAAAGTTTCACCAGAGATTCGCTGCAGCTTTTAGCCAGGTCATAATTCGGATTGTAATCTTCATATGAATCATAATAGGCTGTTTGAATCAACCGGCATTTTTCCAGGTGGATCTCATATTCCGTGGGATGCTCAAGAATTTGTTGCTCATAATTCTTGAGAATGTTTTTATACAATGTATCCTTGGCTCCCGTCAGTTGCCGCAGGTAAAATTTATGATCAATTTCAAATTTTCCGGTTTGTGAGAATACCGGCACAGTAAAAGAAAAAGAAAAAAGAAAAACGATTATTGCCTTTCGAATGAGCATAGTTTAAATTCAGATCAATAGATAAAACCGTTGCTATCAATCTGGTTGATCCGCTCTAAGGCATGGGCAATCAAATACATTATTTCATCGGTTTTGGGGATCACAAAGGTAAACTTAATACCTCTTGTAAAAAAATTAAAAACTTTTCATACAATCTACCTATGAAACTATCTTATGTAGAATTCCTCCAGGATGTACTGATTACGATCCACATGAATATTCGTGAAATACAGGAAAGGAAATCATTTGCTGAACCCGAAGAACTAACTCACATCGAAGCCAAGCTTCTTGCCTATCATGAGGTATTAACGATTTTACGCGACAGTGCCGATCAGTTTGATATTCCGAAAAAAGAAATCGGACTGTAATTATGAACTAATTATCCTTGACAAAGCGAACATTAAAGCGATACAATGGACTGTTATCCGAACTATAAAAAAGCAACTTCATTCGCTTTTTATCCGCTCCTTCCTGTAAACTAAATGTAAGCTGTTCACTGGCCCAGAATTCAGCAATATCTCCATCGATGGGAGATGAGTTGTCAAAACTATAACCCGCAGGATAAGCGTTAAAACCAGAAGCGTTTGTACCGTTTATATTCAGCCAGTTCGTGGTTGAGGTCAATGCTCTCACTGTCTCGCTCAGTGCACGATCATTTTCAATTGTTATACCACTCGCTACAGCCAGTTCAATAAAATCCTGTTGCGTAGGCAGGCGCCACCCGGACGGCAAAGTAATGGCTTTCACCTCCTGGAAGGTGTAATACCTGCCATACTCGGGTTTTGAGTTATAACCGCTATAAGCTATTCCACCTTCGCCTGAATAGTTTTCGATTGTCCAAGTCTGATCTCCAATCACCATTGTGGCATACTCTTTATCCTGTATCGTCACCACGTTCGGATTACCCTGATCATCATCGCTGCACGAAAAGAGGATCGAAAAAAACAGGGACAGATAAAAAAAGGGGCGTACTCTCATCATTACAGACTTTAGTTAATTCGCTTTTACGAGCCAACTGCTGCCGGGTTATGAGTTCATTTGGGGTATTTTATATTTACTCCGTTTTGAGTAGGTATCGCAACTATCAATACATGCTGCATCAAGTTGATTTGTGCTACAGATACTTCAACCACACTTTCTCAGGGTGTACTGCTTTATATTGCGCATACCACCTGCATAGGAAATACAGTATTACTACATCAATCACCCATACGAAATAAAGCAGCAGCAAACTCCAACGCTGTTCTTCTTCAATCCACACAAATGGTGCTCTCTCATACCATTCCTGGTGGATGTTTCCTGACAGAGCCAGATTGACAACAAAAGCAGAGAGATGAATCAGTAAAATATGGACCAGATAGTAAAACATCGGCACACGGCCAATCAATGTCACTGCTCTGGCTATCCACCCTTTTGCTTTCTCTGCGTAGGGAACCAATGCGATCAATGGACCGATGGTCATTAATATATAAAACTGAGATGGCGGATACTTCTGCTGATTTAATAATTTAAACAGGAAAGGAAGATCACCCTCCACTGCCGGTTGTTGCATCACTACTACTGAAGCACCAATAATAAACAAGGCAACAGATGAAAGACCAATTTGCAAACAGACTCTTTTCACTTCAGCTGACGATCGTTGTAACAGTTTTCCAAAGCCATAACCGGCCATCATCACTCCAACCCATGGAATGATTACATAAAAAATACTGAGTCCAAGAAATGTGGGTGCGCCAGAAGCACCTGACAAAATACTGCTGCCGGATTTTCCTGAGAGCACTGCCGGATAGAATAATGCCCAGAAGCCTGCTACCGATTGTTGCATTGACTCAGGAAAAAGAGAGGGCACGTATTGAAACACTTGTTGAAAGGAAATAATTGCTAAACCAATAATGGCAATTGTGGAAGGGCGAAGTTTTACAAATGCAGCCAGCAACACCATACACCATCCCAATGCCCAGATCACTCCGGTAAAAGCGAAATCACTATAATTAAAATTAAACATCCAGAAAAAGCGGATGACCGTTAGTTCCAGTACTACCAGCAGTAATCCACGCGTAACTAAAAATTTAGCGACCTCATTTTTACTTCCGGTTTTGCTGAAATATAAAAATGCACTTGTGCCTGCAAAGAATACAAAGGCAGGAGCACAGTAATGTGTGATCCATCGTGTAAAAAAAATTCCTGCTGTCGGCCCTCCGGCCGGTAGCCCGGAATACACTCTGACGTGATCAATGGCCATGATAATCATTACTGCTCCGCGTAATAAGTCAATGGACTGAATACGGGTGTTTTGTTTCAGGGATGTTTCCAAAGGGAGAAAATCTATATTGGTCGCTAAAATTAAAGAATTGCTTAAAGACTTGTTGTTGGGTCCATCATACTTCTCACCTCAGAAATATTGTTCACCGGAAATCCTCCCTGGCGCGCGTGTTCCAAAACCGTTTCGCGATCTGGCGCGATATGAATGCAATACAATTTGTTATCCGTTACAAACGTCTCCACCCAATGATAGGGCGCTTCCAATCCGTTCACTACTTCGCACGATTTTGAAGCGATGGATTTTAGTTCAGCAGCGCTAAGTTTACCTGCTCCGGGCAGCTCGCGTTCTATGATAAATTTTTTCATAAGTGTTTATTATTTTTTTGTTCTATAACATTAATGTAGTCTTCGATAAGTTCAGGCACTGGCGACCCTAGTCAATCTGAGGTTTCCGGAGATTATTGTCCTTGTTTTACTTTATGAATCTCGTCAGGCAAAAGACCATGCGCTTCTTTGTGCGTGTTAATTAAAGAGAGCTCATCTTTCGATTCTGCCAGACACATCACTACGCCCAGTTTTTCATCTACCCAATAATTGATCAGGTTCACATTGTACTTACCTTACTGTGGATCTTTTTTGTGCGCATCAGCAACAGCCTCTTTGGTTACCTTTCCGGGACCCATTCTGTGGATATCAAAAAACAAAGTAGAATTCGGGTGTACTGATCCTTCTTCTCCGTCATTCACCTGATGAACCAGATCAGGAACCAGGCCGTGTGCTTCTTTATGTGTGTTGAAGATTGATGCAGAGTCAAATGCTTCTACCAGGCAGTATACCTTACCTGCTACTTCATCTACCCAATACTTCAGAAAGCTTACATCATACTTACCCTGAGTTGCCAGATCCCTTCTGATGGGCATCGGCTACGGCATCGAACGTAACTTTACCAGGTTCAAGATTATGAACATCCAGAAAGAGATGCTTGCTCTTTGTTTCGCTCACCGGAACCACCTTGACGGTATCAGACGATTCTTTAGTTTTGGGTACGCATGAGAAAAGAGCAATGCCGGAGACAATAAAAATCAAACTTTTGTTTTTCATAGTTGTATTGACTGTTAAATTTTTGATGCAAATGAAGCGCATACCCCTTCGTCACAAATCGGCAGTATTCCCTATTTTGCAAAACACGTTCCCTATTTTGCGTTTCAAACCGGGCAGGTAAAACATGGAGTTACTGGAACGAAAGGATTACTTAAATACGCTCACTGAGAAGTATAACCACGTACAAAAAGGTAACGGCCATACATTATTCCTTTCCGGTGAGGCCGGTGTGGGAAAAACATCTCTCATCAATCATTTTACAAAATCGACTGCTCAAAAGACCGTCATTTATTCTGGTGCGTGTGATTCACTTTTTACTCCACGTCCACTTGGACCCTTATTTGATATTGCCTCGCAAATAAGTGATGACTTTACCGAACTAATCAAATCCGAAAAAGACCGTACTCACATTTTCACGACACTCGTTCAGCATTTATCTGCTTCTGATTATCCTGTCATACTGATTTTCGAAGACATCCACTGGGCTGATGAAGCTACGCTCGATCTGATAAAATTTCTCGCCAGAAGAATTCACCGCTGCCCGTGTTTGTTTCTTCTCACTTACCGTGATGATGAAATTCATTCAAAGCATCCGTTGAAAAAGATATTCTCTGACTTACCGGCTGATGACTTCTCCAAACTGATTATTGATCGGTTATCCAAAAAAGCAGTTAATCAGCTGGCATTGAGTAAAGGATACGCGTCAGGTGAGGAAGTCTATTCACTAACGGGAGGCAATCCATTTTATGTCACAGAAATTCTGGCGAGCTATAGCCCAGGTATTCCCGAACGGGTAAAGGATTCAGTGCTTGCTGTATTTCATTCGAAGGAAGAAAACACGCAGGCCCTGTGGGAGTTTCTTTCCATATTACCTTCCCGGATTGAATTCAATATTGC
>JBGATZ010000489.1:0-3545 GCA_044228905.1 Cyclobacteriaceae bacterium
AGTATGCAGCAGCTCGTCATGTGACGGTGATTCCTGAGATTGAAATGCCCGGTCATGCGCTGGCGGCACTGGCTTCCTATCCTGAATTAGGTTGTACGGGTGGCCCCTATAAAACGGCTATGACCTGGGGCATCTTTGACGATGTGTTCTGTGCGGGTAAAGAGGAGACATTTCAATTTCTCGAGGGAGTGTTGGATGAAGTGATTCCTTTGTTTCCCGGAGAATACATTCACATTGGTGGTGATGAATGTCCGAAAGTGAAATTGGAGAAGTGTCCGCATTGTAAAAAGAGAATGAAGGATGAGAAGTTAAAGGATGCGCATGAATTACAACGTTACTTTATTCAACGAATGGAGAAGTATGTCAACAGCAAAGGCAAGAAGATCATTGGCTGGGATGAGATCCTGGAAGGAGGATTAGCTCCCAATGCAACGGTAATGAGCTGGCGTGGAATAGAAGGAGGAATAGCCGCTGCAAAACAAAAGCATGACGTGATTATGTCGCCAACCGATTGCTGTTACTTCGATTATCAGCAGGATACTTCGAAGTCGGAGCCTATGGCGATAAAGAAGTTGCTGACAGTGGAAACAGTTTATGGTTATGAACCGATACCCGCAGAGCTTACTCCGGAAGAAGCTAAGTACATTCTCGGAGCGCAGGCCAATGTGTGGAGTGAGTATTTAAAAACTCCCGAACAGGTGGAGTACATGGTTTATCCAAGAGCTTCGGCCATGGCGGAAGTAGTGTGGTCAACGAAAGGGAATCGTGACTATGCTGATTTTCTGAAACGGATGAGCGTTCATTTTCAACGGTTGGATGAGTTGAAGGTAAATTATGCGAAGCATATTCAAAAGGATGTTAAGGGACTGGTTGAATCTGATAAATAGAAAGTCAACAGGTTGCCCCGCTGGGGCAAAATCTCTTTTTTAAGTTTTACGTGATTAAAGAGAGGTTACGCCTCTGGCGTAATTAAGAGGCACAAAATCCTGTTTATTCTGTATAGAGACTGTATTTAAACTTAGAATTGACAGGTGATAGAAGAAACCGCTGGAGCAAAGTCTATTTTTTTATTTTTACGAGATTAAGATTGGTTACGACTCTGGCGTAAGAGAAAAGTGTATTCCCGTATTGGCATCTTTAAATGTATTCTTTAATTAATCTCAGTTTTTGGGTATATCAATTTTGGATTGCAATGTCATTTCTGCATGGACTAATGAATTGCGTTTTTAATATGTCCCTTTTTAAGCGGTTCTTCAATTGCCACAGAGTGGCAATCTCTATCTGGATTTAACGTGCAATTTTTATCCTTGCCCCGAAGGGGCAACCTGTTCTATGGGCGACACCTATACACAGCTTCATGTTCAATTGGTTTTTGCAGTCAAAGGCAGGAAGAGCCTCATTCATGCGAATTGGGAGGAAGAATTATACAAGTACATCACCGCGGTTGTTCAGAATGACCGACATAAGCTAATAGCCATTAATGGCATGCCTGACCATATTCATATCTTCGTTGGATTGAATCCTGCCGTTTCTATTTCGGATCTCGTAAAGGATATAAAGAGAGCGAGTAACAACTGGATAAACAGTAATGGATTTGTGAAGGAAAAATTTGAATGGCAAAGCGGATATGGCGCATTTTCGTATAGCCGTTCAGATGTGAGGAATGTCTATAATTATATCTTAAATCAAAAAGAGCATCATAGAAGGACAAGCTTCAGGAGTGAGTATGTTTCTTTACTGGAATTGTTTGAGATCGAATTTAAAAATGAATACCTGTTTGAGTTTTATGAATAATAACTAGTTCAACAGATTGCCCCGCTGGGGCAAGGTAATTGTCGTTTTACCGTTTTTACTGAGAGGTTACGCCTCTGGCGTAATTGAGACGAATCAATATCCCCTCATCTGTTCATCCACATAGCACCAGGCCCATCGTTCTCCCGGCTCTGAAGAAATAGCTACCGGATGATTTTCTTTTTCTGCATGTTTGGAGGCGTGTTGATTAGGAGAGGAGTCACAGCATAAGGTGATGCCGCATGTCTGGCATGTGCGGAGATGGACCCACTCGTCTCCGGTCTTGATGCATTCTTCAGCCAGGACGTGTGCTTTTCTCTGTTTTGATTTCGTTCCAGTTGAGTAAGGGAGCAGGGCGTTTCAGCATAGAGTAATTTTTATAAGGAGATTGCTTCGTCATCCTCTTTTCAGTCGGACTCCTCGCAATGACGATTAGTTTTCAGCAAGATACTCATGAACAAACTTAATGGCCATGGCCCCTTCACCTACGGCAGAAGCTACACGGTTCATTGCGCCTGAGCGGACATCACCAGCAGCAAAAATTCCAGGGCTGCATGTCTCCAGCAAGAAGGGTTCGCGTTGCAACTTCCATGATTTCTTAAATGACTCGTACTTCAATAAATCACGGCCTGTTTCTACAAAACCTTTTTCGTCTTTGATGATGTCGAGCTGAATCCAGTCGGTAACGGGTTTGGCGCCAATGAAGATGAACAATGCTGCTGCTTTTACCTGTTGGCGTGTTTTTGTTTCGACATGTTCAAGGCAAATCTCTTCCAGCTTTTCATTTCCATAGACATGACCCACTACGGTTTCTCCAATCACCTGAATGTTTGGTGTTGCCTTGATCTGATCAATGAGATATTGCGACATGGTAGAAGAAAGGTCGGGCTTGCGTATGACAATAAATACATTCTTCGCATGGTTGGATAAATACATCGCAGATTGTCCTGCGGAATTGCCACCACCAACGATATACACATCCTGTTCCTTGCAGGCATGTGCTTCTGTATTGGACGCACCGTAATAAATTCCGGCACCCGTGAACTTATCAATGTCGCCCGCTTCGAGCGCACGATAATCCACACCGGTAGTGATGATCACACTTCGTGTGTTGATCTCGCTTCCGTTGCGAAGTTTGATGATTTTGTAGTTGTCTTTTAATGAAATGTCGATCACTTCCTGCGACAACATCTCTACGCCAAAACGAGAAGCCTGTGATACCGCTCTGCGTGAAAGCTCTGCGCCACTCAATCCGTTCGGGAAGCCCAGGTAGTTTTCAATGCGTGAACTGGTTCCTGCCTGCCCGCCAGGAGCACGTCTTTCAATAACGGCCGTATTCAATCCTTCCGATCCTCCATACACAGCCGCTGCTAATCCGGAAGGTCCAGCACCTACAATGACTACATCGTACATGGTCTTTGATGCGCGTGTGCGCATGCCGGTTTTTTCTCCCACCGCACCGAGATCGGGATTCAGTAACGATGATCCATCCGCAAAGAAGACCACAGGAAGATCCTTGCTATCGATGTTGTTGATCTGAATCAGTTCTTTGCCCTGCTCACTGGTTTCAATGTCCATCCACTGATAAGGAATCAGATTACCAGACAGAAAATCCTTGATCTGATGAGAGCGTGGAGACCATTGATAGCCTACGATACGGATTCCATCAAAGGACGGGATGTGTTTACTATTCCAGTCTTCGAGTTGTTCGTTGATGGCAGGGAATAATTTTTCTTCCGGTGGATCCCACGGCT
>JBGATZ010000490.1:0-3292 GCA_044228905.1 Cyclobacteriaceae bacterium
GTCAGGAAATGGGAGAAGCTGCCGCCTCTATATTAATCAGAAGATTGGATAATAAAGAAGGTGTAAATCTGAATACGATGCTCATGCGTCATGATCTGATCGTTCGTGAATCCTCATTGAAGAAATCTTAAAACAAAATTACCGCGATGCAACACGATTCAAATTGGCTTTCAATAAAACGGGTTGCCTTCTTGTTACTTCTGACATGCCTTTCATTTCATTCTAACGTTAAAGCAGAAGATGGCTATCGTCTTTGGCTTCGTTATGATCTTGTAAGCAATGCTAAGAAGTTAAAAGAATATCAGGCATTAGTAAAGAGTTTCGTTGTCGAAGGAGAATCACCAACGTTAACTGTCGCTGCCAATGAATTAGAGTTAGCATTAAGGGGACTGCTAGGATCTTCATTTAAAAAATCGAACTCAATTAGCGATGGATCAATCATTGCAGGGACCATTGGATCCCCGCTGCTTTCAACCATTAAAGAAAAAGACAAACTATTAAATGCCGGGAAAGAAGGTTTCATCATTTCCACGACAGTATTAAAAGGAAAGAAAGTAATCGCAATTGCCGCTAACGAAGACATTGGTGTACTCTACGGTGTGTTTCATTTTTTACGATTGCTGCAAACCGAACAATCTATTGCTTCACTTCAAATCGAGAGTAAGCCTAAAATTAATCTACGCTTACTCAATCATTGGGATAACCTCGATCGAACGGTAGAGCGTGGATATGCAGGTTTCTCGATCTTCGATTGGCACAAGCTACCCGATTACATTGAACCCCGTTACATTGACTACGCCCGGGCAAACGCTTCCATTGGAATTAATGGAGCAGCAATCACCAATGTGAATGCCAATGCACTCACCCTCACCCCTGCTTACATAAAAAAGTTTGCGGCACTTGCTGATGTCTTTCGTCCGTATGGAATAAGAGTTTACCTGACTGCACGATTCAGTGCTCCAATGGAAATTGGTGGATTAACCACTGCTGATCCACTAGACGAAAAAGTACAGCAATGGTGGAAAGACAAAGCAAAAGAAATTTACAGCTACATCCCGGACTTTGGCGGATTCCTCGTCAAAGCAAATTCAGAAGGGCAGCCCGGTCCGCAAAATTACAAACGTACTCACGCTGATGGAGCAAATATGCTGGCTGATGCAGTGAAACCTTTCAATGGCATTGTGATGTGGCGTGCATTCGTTTACGACAACAACGTGCCTGAAGATCGTACGAAGCAAGCTTACAATGAATTCAAACCTCTGGATGGGAGCTTTCGCGACAATGTAATTGTGCAAGTGAAAAATGGTCCGTTGGACTTTCAACCGCGCGAACCTTTTCATCCACTGTTTGGTGCAATGCCCAAAACACCACTCATGATGGAGTTTCAGATTACACAGGAGTATTTAGGATTCAGTACCCATCTTGTTTTTCTTCCTTCATTATTTAAAGAAGTATTGGATGCAGACACTTATAATAAAGGTCAGGGATCAACCGTAGCAAAAATTATAGATGGCACGAATGAAAATCATTCACTCTCTGGCATAGCGGGCGTAGCAAATATTGGTACTGATCGCAACTGGTGCGGACATCCGTTTGCTCAGGCAAACTGGTATGGCTATGGAAGACTGGCATGGGATCATCAGCTTTCTCCTTCTGCTATTGCTGAAGAATGGATCCGAATGACGTTGAGCAATGAATTTGCAGTGGTCACTTCAGCTACATCAATGATGCTTCGTTCGCGTGAGGCAGTAGTAAACTACATGACTCCACTTGGACTTCATCACATCATGGGATGGAGTCATCACTATGGACCAGGGCCCTGGGTGAAAGATAAACCACGTGCCGATTGGACGGCAGTGTACTATCATCGTGCCGATACAGCTGGTGTTGGGTTTGATCGCACAAAGTCGGGAAGTAATGCACTGAATCAATATTTTCATGAAGTAGATAAGTTATACTCATCATTGGCTTCTTGTCCGGAAGAATATCTATTGTGGTTTCATCATGTAAGCTGGAATTATAAAGTAAAATCAGGGAGAACGTTATGGAATGAGTTGTGCTATAAATATTCTTCAGGAGTAGATGAAGTTCGCTCCATGCAAACGAACTGGAAATCATTAAAAGGTAAAGTGGATAGTGATCGTCATCAACAGGTAACAATGCTATTGAACATACAGGAGAAAGAAGCAGTACAATGGCGTAATTCCTGTTTGCTTTACTTCCAGACTTTCTCAAAGCAACTCATTCCCCCTGAACTGGAAAAGCCAGAACATACGTTGGAGTATTATGAAAAGCTCAGTTATCCTTATGCACCAGGTATTAATCCAAAGTGGTAAGTATTTATTCAGAATAGAAATTAAATGAAACAGAAAATAGCAATCGTTACGGGAGGTTCTTCCGGATTAGGTCTTGCCACAGCTCGAAAATTCACGAAAGAAAACATTCGCACGTACATCATTGGAAGGAGTAAAGAAAGACTTGGAGCAACAGCGGAAGAACTGGGAAGCAATTGTGTTCCGTTAGCCGGAGATCTGAGTGAATTGAACTCGATTCCGGAATTGATTGAAAAAATCAATAACAGCGAAGGACAAATTGATATACTGGTTAATAACGCAGGAATTAATCTTAAGAAACCACTAGTTGAAGTGACCGATGAGGAATTTCAAAAGATCATTCTCACCAATCTCACCAGCGTATTTTCAATCACCAGAGAAGTATCGCGATTGATGATTGCTCAGGGCTCGGGTAATATCATCAATATCAGTTCCATGGCTGCACATTATGGAATTCCCAAAGTGATTGCTTACACCGCATCTAAAGCGGGTATTGAAGGAATGACCAAAGCACTTGCTGTAGAACTTTCTCCTTTGGGTATTCGTGTAAATTGTATTGCACCTGGATTCATTGCCACGGCTATGTCTTCGAAGGCATTGGACAATGATCCGGAGAGAAAACAAAAAGTACTCTCGCGAACACCGATGGGTAAATTGGGCAGGCCCGAAGACGTTGCAAATACAGCATATTTCCTAACAACTGAAGAATCTGCCTTCATGACAGGAGCTATTCTACCTGTAGATGGAGGAAACTCAATCGGATTTTAAAAACTGTTATTCCTGTTTCAGAATTTCTACCGGGTTCACCAGTGAATTCTTTACTGCGTGTGTCCCCGTTACGAGTACTACAATTGCCAGGGTTACCAGAGTAGGAAAAACAAAGTACCAGAAATTAAAATTGATTCGATAAGCGAAATTGTTAAGCCATTTATCTGAAAGAAGATAAATAGCTGGTATTG
>JBGATZ010000491.1:0-3281 GCA_044228905.1 Cyclobacteriaceae bacterium
ATCACCCAGGTCGGTAACAATGATGTGTTTGGCCGGTATGCGCTCACGAATTTCCTGGAGGTGATTAGCAAAATTAGAAACAATAACAATGGCTGAAATTCCTGCATCTTTAAATTGATGCTCCATTTCGCGAGGTGTGTAAAGCGGATTCGTGTTTACTACGATTAATCCGGCTTTTAAAGATCCTATAAATGCAATCGGAAACTGAAGGAGATTAGGCATTTGAATTGCGATGCGTTCTCCTTTTTTCAGGCCAAGGCCACTCTGGAGATAAGCAGCAAAATAAGAGGACAATCGATCTACCTCCTGAAATGTGAGCTGAACGCCCATATTTTCAAAGGCAACATTGTTGCTGTATTTTTTGCAGGAAGACTCAAAAAGATCGATGAGGGAGTTAAATTCATAAGGACCAATCTCTTTGGATATCCCTGCGGGATAGTGGGCAAACCACGGAAAATCTTTCATGCTAAGTTGGATTCTAAAAAACACCCCAAATAGCGCAAAAAATCGGGTTTAAACAATCGTTTGTTTAGATGGATGCGGATGAAATGACATTCCTTAAAAAGTAAAAAAGACTGCTCTTTGCAGAGCAGCCTTTAACCCAAATTTCAAACTAAATTTTTTGCTGTAAGGGAAGGCTTCGAACCTCCACGGAGAAGTTAGCTACAGGACATAAGAAAACTGTTAGTGGTCAACCCATTACCCTGCGTTTATCCTTGACTCTCCACCCCCGAGACAGGAGGGCATGTCTGCCAATTTCAACACCTTACAATATGTTTTTGAACGATTACCAACTTCCAGCCTGGCTTCTGTCTCATCCCCTTTCGGGCCGCCATTATTCCGTT
Source organism: Cyclobacteriaceae bacterium (assembly GCA_044228905.1). Taxonomy (GTDB): domain Bacteria; phylum Bacteroidota; class Bacteroidia; order Cytophagales; family Cyclobacteriaceae; genus ELB16-189. The sequence continues at coordinate 846 of JBGATZ010000491.1, forward strand.
GTTGATAATACAAAGTAAGCACAAAACACCTACTTCATTCAACAATACAATAAAATATTTAGTGTATTTTTAATAATTATTGATATTTTTATAAAATATTCAAGAAACACTTATCGAGATGGCCAAGAATTATGAACTTGACAATACAGACCTTAAAATTTTAGAAATTTTGAGGGATGATGCCAAAAAACCCTATACAGAGGTGGCAAAAAAGGTGAGTGTGTCACAAGGAACTGTGCACGTTCGTATGAGTAAAATGGAAGAAGCTGGAATAATTGATCGCACAACCCTGAAAATCAACTATACGAAACTGGGATTTGACATTACTGCATTTATTGGTATTTACCTGGAAAAGAGTGCTTTATATGAACAAGTCTTATCACGGCTGAAGGAAATCCCTGAAATCATCAACATCCACTACACCACTGGCAATTATTCCATGTTTGTGAAAATACATTGCCGGGATACCAATCATTTGAAGGAGGTACTTCACGAAAAGATGCAACAGGTAGAAGGTATTGAGCGGACAGAAACCATGATATCGCTGGAAGAAAGTCTGGACCGGAATCTGAAGCTAACCTGATAATAATTATTGCGCTACCTGAACCTAAAAAGCCGATTTTTGTTCTTAATTTTGAGGGTTTATTTAAAACGAGTCTAAACTAATCGATGAGTAAAGACAATCAGGTACTGGAGGAATTCACCTCAAAAGAATACGAACACGGTTGGACGGTCGATCTGGAAACAGATTCTGCGCCCAAAGGCCTGAGTGAATCTATTGTGCGCTTCATTTCTGCCAAGAAAAATGAACCAGAATGGCTATTGGAATGGAGATTAAAAGCGTACCGCCAATGGGTGAAAATGGAAGAGCCTAAATGGGCCAATGTCTCCTACCCTGCTATTAATTACCAGGATATCATTTATTATTCCGCACCGGTACAAAAAGTAAAACCAAATAGTCTGGACGAAGTTGATCCTGAGTTGATCAAAACTTTTGAAAAACTGGGAATCTCTTTAGGAGAACAAAAAAGATTAACAGGCATTGCTGTTGATGCCGTAATTGACAGTATTTCTGTTGCCACCACATTCAAAGACAAGCTCAGCGAACTGGGAGTTATCTTCTGTTCATTCAGTGAAGCGGTAAGAGAACACCCTGAATTGGTAAAGAAATATCTTGGGTCTGTGGTACCCCAGAACGATAACTATTTTGCAGCACTTAATTCTGCTGTATTCTCTGACGGATCATTCTGCTACATTCCGAAAGGCGTTCGTTGCCCGATGGAATTATCTACTTACTTCCGGATTAACGCAGCTAACACAGGTCAGTTCGAAAGAACATTGATCATCGCTGATGAAGGTTCATACGTAAGCTACCTGGAAGGGTGCACCGCTCCGATGCGGGATGAAAATCAGTTGCATGCTGCAGTAGTTGAGTTGTATGCGATGAAAGACGCGGAGATCAAATATTCAACCGTTCAGAACTGGTATCCCGGAGATAAGAATGGCAAAGGAGGTATTTACAACTTCGTAACCAAACGCGGGTTGTGTGCCGGTGATCATTCAAAGATTTCCTGGACACAGGTAGAAACAGGTTCTGCCATTACCTGGAAATATCCTTCATGCATATTGAAAGGCGATTATTCCAAAGGTGAATTTTACTCTGTTGCGGTAACTAATAATTATCAGCAGGCCGATACCGGAACAAAGATGGTTCACATTGGCCAGAATACCAGCTCACGTATTGTATCGAAAGGGATCTCTGCTGGTAAATCACAAAACAGCTACCGCGGACAAGTGCAGATTATGAAACGTGCTTCCAATGCGCGTAACTTCTCTCAATGTGATTCGCTGTTGATGGGTGATCAGTGTGGCGCTCACACCTTCCCTTACATTGATGTAGAAAATAACACCGCTCGCATCGAACACGAAGCAACTACTTCAAAGATCGGTGAAGATCAGATCTTCTATTGCTTGCAGAGAGGTATTGATGAAGAAGCAGCTGTTGCGTTGATCGTGAATGGGTACGCAAAAGAAGTATTAAATCAACTTCCGATGGAATTTGCTGTGGAAGCACAAAAGCTATTGGCATTAACGCTCGAAGGAAGCGTGGGCTAACGAATAATTAGAATTATAGAAGGATGTTAAAGATAAAAAACCTACAGGCTAAAGTAGCAGACAAACAAATCCTTAACGGGATTGATTTACAGGTAAACGCAGGTGAAGTGCATGCCATTATGGGACCGAATGGTTCAGGTAAGAGCACATTAGCTTCTGTTTTATCTGGGCGTGAAGAATATGAAGTAACAGGCGGTGAAGTGGATTTCATGGGCAAAGATTTGCTGGAGTTTTCTCCGGAGGTTCGTGCGCGTGAAGGAATCTTTATGGCTTTCCAATATCCGGTTGAAATTCCGGGAGTAAGCACCATCAATTTCATGA
>JBGATZ010000492.1:0-3209 GCA_044228905.1 Cyclobacteriaceae bacterium
AGAGCGTTGCACTTCATCAAAAAGCTCTTTGAATTTGTCTCCCAAACCAAACTCCAGCACCGCACCGGATAACACATATTGAATATCACACAACGCATCAGCTACACCTACGATATCCTTTTCCAGAATAGCCACCTCAAGCTCCTTCAATTCTTCCGCGATTAAAGCCACACGTAACTTGCATCGGTTTTCATCGGGAATAGTTGGTTTATCTAAAATGGGATGTTTAAAGGTCTTGTGGAAATCGGCTACAGCATTCAGTGTTTCTGGTTGTTTCATCAGGATAAGATAAAGTAGTGATTGAATTGTGAATGGAATTTAATCCAGGGCTTAAAACAACTAAAAACCTTCCACTTTCCGAAAATGATTTTCATGCTCGAAATCGATTTAAGCGGGATAAGCTGATCTGCAATTAGTTATCAGGTTGACCACCTGAAATATCAGCCTCACAGAAATTCTCACGTTTGCAGAAGCACTGTATATTTGTGCCTTTATTTTTAAGAATGAAGAAGAGTTTCGTAGAAGAATTGCGCTGGAGAGGAATGATCCACGATATCATGCCTGGCACGGAAGAACAACTGAAAAAGGAGATGACAGCCGGGTACATTGGTTTTGACCCTACAGCTGATTCACTGCACATCGGTCACCTGGTACAGATCATGACACTGGTTCATTTTCAGCAATGTGGTCATAAGCCGGTAGTACTAGTGGGGGGCGCCACTGGAATGGTGGGTGATCCTTCAGGCAAATCAGCAGAACGTAATTTGCTTTCTGAAGAGGTCCTCACTCACAATGTTGCTTGTGTAAAGAAACAACTCCAGAAATTCCTCGATTTCTCCAATGGAGCGAATGCGGCCGAGATGGTAAACAACTACGACTGGTTTAAGGATTTTCGTTTCCTTGACTTCATTCGTGATGTAGGTAAGCACATCACTGTGAACTATATGATGTCGAAAGACTCTGTGCAAAAACGTTTGGAAACAGGTCTTTCTTTTACTGAATTCACCTATCAGTTAGTACAAGGCTACGATTTCTACTGGCTGAATAAGAACAAGAACTGCAAACTACAAATGGGCGGCTCCGATCAGTGGGGCAATATCGTGACTGGTACTGAACTGATCCGTAGAAAGGATGAAGGAGAAGCATTTGCATTGACTACTCAGTTGATAAAAAAAGCAGATGGAACCAAATTCGGCAAAACCGAAGGAGGAAACGTATGGCTGGATCCGAAGCGAACTACTCCATACAAATTTTATCAATATTGGTTGAATACCTCTGATGAAGATGCTGCCAACTTTATTCGCATTTTCACACAACGCGGTCAGGAAGAGATTGAGGCCCTCTCAGCAGAACACGCCCAGGCTCCTCACCTGCGCAAATTACAACAGGCGTTAGCGCAGGATATCACTATTCGCGTTCACTCCCAGGAAGACTATGAGGGAGCCGTAAAAGCTTCTAATATTCTCTTTGGTAATTCTGTTACTGAAGATCTCCAAAGTCTGGACGAAGACACGCTGCTTTCCGTATTTGAAGGGGTACCTCAAACTTCTATTTCGAAATCTGATTTTGAAGCATGTGCTTCTGTAACAGATCTTCTATCAGAAGTGACGAGTAAGATCATTTTCCCGTCCAAGGGAGAAGCACGCAAGATGATTCAGGGTGGCGGTGTGAGTATCAACAAAATCAAGGTTGAAGACGCTAATCAAAAGCCAGACTTCAAGCTTCTGCAAAACAGATATCTGCTTGCTCAGAAAGGAAAGAAGAATTACTACCTAATTACCGTAAACTGAGTTACGATCTTACCTGGAAAGTGGCGCTTCATCAGCGCAGGTATAAGGCATTGCTGATATATGTCCTTATTTCGGCTGTTGTGTTTTTGATTTTTCTTGCTTCTTTCTTTCAATTTATACAGACCAAACCCGGAGCTGCGTTATATGATCCGGTTTTGAATGCGCTCCCCTCCCATGATTTGAGCATTCCCATCTTCATCGTGATTTACGGAATGATCATCGCGACCATCGCAATGAATTATTCCAACCCACATTTCATGCTGGTGGCGATGGCCACCTATTGCACGATCAACTATTTACGAATTGCTACAATCTACCTGTTTACGCTTGAGCCACCTGCAGGACTTATATTCCTGAAAGATCCATTTGTGTCATTGATCGCATATGACAATACTTTTGTCAAAGATCTCTTTTTCTCAGGCCATATATCCACGTTGATGGTCTTGATTTATCCCGAACGAAGACCAGTTTTCAAATACATTAAATTGAGTCTTACATTGATAGTGGCTGTTCTCTTACTTGTTCAGCACATTCATTATACAATTGATATCCTCGCTGCCCCCATCTTCGCCTATCTGGCCTATTGGGCTGTGAAAAAGTCGCTGGGGAAGTGAAAACTTTTAGTCCAAATATTCCGTTTTTGGCTAAAAAAGGGTCAAAACAGAGGTATTAATGTTACCTTTTTGTTATTTATCTTTGCCACAGTTTTAATTGTTTTAAGCCCACTGCTAAAACCTATGATCAACGGATCAAATCACTCCAGAAATAAGTACCCCATTTTCGATCTCGGCTCCGAACTTACCAAAGAGCAAAAGGCATTTTTTAATGATCAGGGATTTATTCACTTCAAGAACTTCATCACTCCTGAAACGGTGAGCCGTATTCACCAGGAGATGGACAAGATAAAAGATCAATGGCTGAAGGAAGATATCAACATCGTAAATGGTGTGCCTATTAAATTTGGTCGTGATGTAGATGGAAAGACCATTGTGCAGCGCTATGCGTTCGCAAATAAATACAGTCCTTTCCTGCAAGAGTTACTTCACGATCCAAGACTAAAAGCATTATTCGAACTGATTGGCTTACCTGATTGTCGCATCGGAGAAGACGAAAAAGACGGACTGGTTATCAATCACTACGTAAATTCAGAGAACAGCACTTTCGCACAGATGGGCTGGCATACAGATGCTCTGCGTGATATCTTCTACGGACAGAAAATTATGCCTATGCTCAACGTAGGTATTCACCTCGATAATTCTTCCACAGATAACGGAGGATTGCGTTTGCTTCCGGGTACACACAATCAGAATCTTTATAACATGCTTTTCAAGAAATGGTATTTCTATGAAAAGAAAGCAGACAAAAATGAGATTGGTTTGAACGTAGATGCAGGCGATTTAACTGTGCACGATGGAAGAC
>JBGATZ010000493.1:0-3190 GCA_044228905.1 Cyclobacteriaceae bacterium
CCCCTTCATCAGTGCCGATCCACAACTGATTATTCAATACCATGATGTGACTGATGGATCGGGGAAACGTTTGCTGATCCGGAATAAATTTATTCAGATCCGGATGGTATTGATATAAATTACCGTTATAAGAAACTGTGAATAAATTCCCCTGAAGGTCTTCAAAGAATGAAAAAGAACGAAGGAACTGGGGAGATCGGTCCTTGATGTCGAAATCGAAACGCTCAAGCCTACTATTATGCAAGTGTACTATGGATTGAGGCTCTCCCAGCCAATAATCATTTGAATTGTCTTCGTAGAATGATTTGGGGTACCATAACATTGAATCGTTTCTGTTGCGTGTTCCTTCTCTTACGTTTTCAAACAGAATGGTATCATTTTGATGTTTGATTTCAATCAGGTCAAGGTCACCAAAGAGTAGCAACTTCCTTTTACTTGTAGTGATTAATCCTTTTGCATATTGACTGTGAAGTGCTTTCCGGTAAGACGTGAAGTTCACTCCATCGTATTTAATAACCCCTTCATCGGAAGCAATCCAAAAATAACCCAGCGAATCCTGAGCGATAGATTTAATAATATCAGTAGGGAGGCCATTTTCTACCCTGTACTGTTTGTACTGATAGCGCTGGCTGTAGGCAGCGGAGCAGGTAAAAAGCAGAATAAAAACCCAAATCGGCCGCATAATGCAGGTCTAATCCATCTCTTCAATTCTCTGCATATCTAACAATAACTTTTGACTTAAGTTATTGTTTACTATTAAATATATGCACACGCAACCTAATCGTAGGTTCTGATTGAATTAGGCGGGTTTCAAGCTTATTTAAGAATAACCACTTTGCCGTCTTTTGCGGACTGTTTTGCAGCATCAAGAATCTCAACTACAATCAAATTGTTTTCCAGCGAAGATAGATCAGAAGAACTCATCTTTACCTCACCCCGAACCACTGCAGCCAGGTAAGCAAAGGGATCGTGATATGGTTTTGTGAGAACTCCGCCATCGATGAACTCTTCAGGATCTTTTGAATTTCTTTTTACTTTAGAGCCCAATTTATCGGCAATTACGTATCCGTTCTCTCCGTAAAGCTCCATATCTTTTCTTCCAAAAGGCCAGTTCCATGATGCCTGAATAATTCCCTGTCCGTCTGCATAGGTAACCACGATGGTTGCTTCGTCATCTACTTTAGGATAGATCAGTGGTTTTAATTGTTGAGTAACAGCAAAAACGGAAAGAGGCTTCTGTCCATTATGTAGCCAGGTAAGGAGGTTTGCCCCATAGCACCCAAAATCCATTAACGCACCGCCACCACCATTTTTAACCGGATCGGTAAGCCAGTCTAAAAACTCTTTGCCTACATTGATCTCTTTAGGGCCATTGTGTCCATCGTGAATGACTGCTTTTCTTAGTTTACCGAACTCATGTTTGTCACGGAACAGTTCACTTACTTTGGTATTACTTCCATACCAGGTGGTTTCGTAGTTAGTAAGAACAAAGATCTTGTGTTGATCAGCCAGCGCTTTAATTTGTCGGGCATGATCCATGCTTACAGCCAATGGTTTCTCTACCATAACGTGAATTTTTTTTGGTGCACATGCCTTTACGATTTCAAGGTGATCAAATGTGCTGCTAAATCCGGTAACGGCTTCCGGTTTGGTTTTATTCAGCATTTCATCCAGTGAAGGATACCAAAGCGTCATTGGTAAATTATACTGTTTAAGGTAGCGCGTAGCAAGTTCTTTATCAGGTTCTGCTATACCTACAATCTCGATATCGTCATCTTTGTCTCTGTTCAGAATCCATCCTACATGTCCATGAGTTAATCCGGCCACTCCTATACGAAATGGTTTTGTTGAAGATTGTGCGAAAGAGCCAAAGACTGTCAACACCAGAAAACTGAATATTGAAAAATTTCTAATCATAACGGGTAAATTGTAATGCCAATTTTTGTTAAGTATACTTTTCTAATTGCAATCAAATCCATTCCAGATGCTGCTGAAGTTCCTCCAGATGAAATGATCTTTTGACTGTGGCGAAACTTCAAAGAAGATGGCTGTCTTTCTGTTTTGAGGACATTTCTTCACACGAATCTGGATATTCAAAGTCATGGGTTTCTCATCCATATAGTCCAGCATTTCTACGGTGCCTGTAAATGATAGCCCGTCTTTTACATTTGAAGTGATTTTAGCGACAGTAGGTATTATTTTGGAAGAAGGAATATTTCGTTGAGAAATGTTCCGGTTGACCAGACCGGAATAATATTCTTTCATGTAAGTGGTGAGTAATTCTGCATTGACTACCGATTGATCTCCGATCAGCCAGGAATAACAATAGGACCAGTACTCCTCACTTTCCGGCTGTGACCATCCCGGAGCGAATCGTAATTCTTCTACTCCTTTATACGGGATATTTGGAGCGAACTCGATTGGGAACAGGATGGTTTCTTTACTCCAACCTTTAGGTGTTGGTAGAATAAGTGATTGAGCCAAGCACTCATTAAAAAATAAGCTGCTGATTGTAAAAATTAGAAAAAAGGAGAACAATTTCATAAATACAGATGGTTGATGGGTATAGGCAAGTATAGTAATAACCGCATTCATGCACCAGTGCTTTTATATGTAGTGCTTGTCCTGCGGGTAATAAAGCCTTATTTTTATTTAACCCAACATCACTCCATTGATGCAAATAAAGCTCTGCCTTGTCTTCGGTTTTTATCTTATTTGCTCGCTTGCCTTTGCCCGGCAACAGGAAAGGGGTATGTTGAAAGGTAGAGTTATTGACAGCCGCACGCTCGAGCCTCTTGCCTACGCCAGTGTTTATTTTAACAATACAACCCTGGGAACGTATGCCAGCGATAAGGGAGAATTTACGCTTTCTGGTATTCCTTTCGGTGAATATGATTTTGTAGTCTCCGTCATGGGGTATCAGACTTATCAAAAAAAAATCCGGATAAACGATGTGAAGGAGCCGTTCCTGGCAATAAAGTTAATTGCGAATGTTTTGAAAACAGTGGAAATAAGATCCACGAAAGATGTTAAATGGGAAAAGCAATTTGAACGTTTCAAGAAACTCTTTTTCGGAAATAGTGTGCATACCACCAATTGCAAAATTTACAATCCGTGGGTACTCGATTTTCAGGAAGATCGTGAGGGAAACTTTACTGCTACAGCAACGGCTCCTTTAAAGGTAGAAAAC
>JBGATZ010000494.1:0-3183 GCA_044228905.1 Cyclobacteriaceae bacterium
GGTTTTGATAGATTTCAACATGCCCTATATCAACGGAATTGAGTTAGCCAAAACTTTATTAAGCAAATCAAAAGAATTAAAGATTCTGATTCTGAACATGTACCACGAGGAAATGTACATTGAAAGCTTTAAGCGCGCAGGAAGCAACGGATATATTTTCAAAACCGCTTCAGTAGAAGAAGTGGTGAACGCCATAGAAAAAGTAAATTCCGGCACAGATTATTTTCCGGCCGCACAGAAAAAAGATGTACACGCAGAGGATCTATTCCTGAAGAAACTGAAATTATCTTCACGCGAACTGGAAGTGATGCGGCTGGTTAAAGAAGGATTGAAAACAAAGGAGATCGCAGACCGGCTTAATATCTCATTTTATACAGCCGAGACCCACCGCAAGAACATCAAGTTAAAAATCGGTGTGGAAGGAGAAGCTGCATTTATCAAATTTGTTTATGATGTTAACCTGGATGAGTAACCATCAGGTATTCAATTTTATGAATCCACCATCGATAGGATAATCTGTGCCGGTAATAAATGCGGCTTCATCCGAGCAGAGGTATAAAATGAGGTTAGCGATTTCTTCTGGTTTACCCATACGGCCTATCGGCTGAGTCTTCGAAAGTTTTTCAAACATCTCCTTTTCCTTCCCGGGATAGTTCTTCTGAAGAAATCCATCTACAAATGGAGTATGAACCCGCCCTGGCGAAATTGAATTACAACGAATGTTATGCGCCAGGTAGTCCTTTGCGACAGACAAAGTCATTCCAATCATCGCTCCCTTTGTTGCAGAATAAGCGAAGCGATCCATTAAGCCAACAGTAGCTGCGACCGAGGCAAGATTCAAAATCACCCCTCCTTTTTGCTTCATAACAGGAAGTATGGCGTGCAGACAATTATAGGCACCTTTCACGTTTACCGTCATCAACCGGTCAAAATCTGCTTCGCTGGTTGTCTCTGCATTGCCGATGTGAGATACACCCGCGTTGTTCACCAGAATATCAATCGAAGCATACTCCGAAACAATTTGATTGATTACTTGTTGAACATCAGACTGAAGAGCAATATTGCATTTGTAGAAAGAGGCCTTTCCCTGCGAAGATTCTATTTCCTTAACTACTTCACTTCCGCCCTTTTCATCTATATCAATAATACAAACTACAGCGCCTTGCTTTGCAAAAAGCAAGGACACTGCTTTACCAATTCCACTTCCCCCTCCTGTTACAATCGCTACTTTCTTTTCTAGTCTGAACATATTTAAATTAAATCAATTCCGTTAATTATCTCTCTCTAGTAAGGCGAAGGACTCACACTGGTCCAGCCTCCATCTACTATCAATGACTGCCCCGTAATATGACGTGCCTGAGGTGAAACCAAAAACAAAGCAGCATGAGCAATATCCTGTGCTGTGGCTGGCCGCCCCGTAGGCGTAATTCGTGACCACGTTTTATCATAATCGGGATCACTTGCTGTGCGTTCTGTCATCGTTGCACCCGGAGCAACCGTATTCACCGTGATCTTGTGTTGAGAAAGCTCTACCACCAATGTCTTTGCCAGCATTTCCAATGCTGCTTTGCTCATGCCGTAAGCAGCAAGATTCTTGTGAGCCTGATGCCCCGTTACCGATGACATGAACAAAATGCTTCCGCCCGTTTCCTGACGAATCATTTGATTGGAAGCTGCCTGAGCCAGGAAAAAACTTCCCGCCAGATTCACTTCCATTACTCTCATGAAATCTTCACGCGAGTAGTTCAAAAATTCTCCAAACAAAGTAATACCTGCATTGGCGATAATGATATCTACTTTACCAAAATGGTTGACTGTTTCATCAATCATCCGTTGAATAAAAGAACTGTCAGAAGCATCTCCGGCAAACGGAATACAAGATCCCTGACTTTTCTGAATAAACTTTGCTCCATCTTCCGCCAGGGAAACTTCCAAGTCATTCAACACCACGTGAGCTCCCTGATCAGCAAGCTGTTTACAAATCTCCAAACCAATACCTTGCCCCGCTCCTGTTACAATGGCAACCTGATTGTGAAATACTTTCATCGTTCGTAAATCGTCATTCTCAATTTGTACTCATCAATGCGAATCTCTAGTTACTTCACTTCCTGAAGCTCCTTTGAGAAAATCCATGTCTGCACCCAAATGAGCCTGCTCCACATGTGTTTGGTACAAATGAACATAACCGCGCGTGTGCATCTTTTCTTTTTGTATCCACTTTGCTCTTCTCAGTTCCAGTTCTTTATCAGACACTTCTAATTGCAAGGTTCTGTTATACGCATCCAGTGAAATGATATCTCCATTCTGCACCAGCCCAAGTGTTCCGCCTACTGCTGCTTCCGGAGAAACATGCAATACCACTGTTCCAAAACCGGTACCGCTCATTCGTCCATCAGAGATACGAACCATATCTGTCACGCCTTGTTCCAGAAGTTTTTTAGGCAATCCCATATTTCCTACTTCTGCCATCCCGGGATAACCTTTGGGGCCAACATTCTTTAACACCATAATACAGTTCGCATCAATATCCAGATTGGGATCATCAACGCGTGCGTGATAGTCTTCAATATTTTCAAACACTACCGCTCTTCCCGAATGTTTTAGCAATGACGGGCTTGCAGCCGAAGGTTTGATCACCGCCCCATTAGGTGCAAGATTTCCTTTCACTACTACAATGCCCGATTCTGGTTTAAATGGCTCCTTCATGGTGCCGATGACATCGCGATTACATACCTCAGCGGTGCTGCAATTCTCTCCCATGGTTTTACCATTCACCGTCAACGCATCGTTGTGAATGATGGATTTCATCTCCTTGATCAGCGCGGGCAATCCGCCTGAATAGTAGAGATCCTCCATATAGTTCTGACCTGAAGGCTGAATATTGGCCAGCAGCGGAATTCGTTGCGAATGCTTGTCAAAGTCATCAATGTTCAATCCTATTCCCATCCGACCGGCAATCGCCAATAAGTGAATCACGAAGTTGGTTGAACCACCAATGGCTGCGTTGATCATGATGGCATTTTCAAATGCCTCACGTGTCAATATCTTGGAAAGAGTCAGGTCTTCTTTCACCATCTCCACTATTCTCCTTCCCGAAAATTGCGAAATTACTTTTCGTCTCGCATCGGCAGCCGGTATGGATGCATTGTTAGGTAACGAAAGTCCTAATGCTTCTACCATCAC
>JBGATZ010000495.1:0-3178 GCA_044228905.1 Cyclobacteriaceae bacterium
AAACACAGGGAAAGAATTTTCAATACAACACATTACGGTCTGAGGCGAAAGCGCTTTATTATCAATGGCTGGTGCAGGAGAAGAAAATGAAGGTGCTTAAAGAAAACGAAGAGATTGTTGAATTGATGCTGAAGCTGGCGCGGATTCGCTATCCGTACAACCAGGGAAGCCTGGGAAATATCTATAAAACTGAAGGTCGTTTGTCCGAAATTCAGAATATGCAGTTAATGACTCAATCAGCCATTGATGAAAAGAACTACCGGTTAAAGTCGCTAATGAACATTGCTCATGATGCCCAGGTTAGAATTGATACCCTGACAACAATCAAATACGATGTCAATCAATTGATCTACGATACAGCTGCGATCGGGGATCAGCGTAGCGACATCAAACAAATCGACCAAACCATCCGGGTGATGCGGTTGAATCAGGAGTTGCAAAACATTCAATCAAAACCTGACTTCAAAATCCGCTACGATCACATGGGACCATTGGGTTCCGGCATGCCACAACAGTTCACCTTGATGGGAATGATTTCTATTCCCATTGCCCCGTGGTCATCGCGCATGTATAAATCGGAAGTAAAGGGAATGAGCTACGAAGTAGAAGCGATGAAAAAGAATCGTGAGGCGATTCTCATCGAAGCCCGGGGAATGCTGGCAGGAATGGCTGCGCAAATAAACAGCATGCAAAAACAACTGGATAACTACAACACAAAGATCATTCCTGCTTTGCGTAAGAACTATCAATCATTGATGTTGGCTTACGAAGAAAACCGCGAACAATTACCTATGGTGCTTGACGGCTGGGAAGCAATGAACATGGCACAGATGGAATACCTGAACAAACTGGAAGAATATTATTTAATGATCGTGAAGTATGAGAGAGAAATTGAAAAATAAAGTAGGCAGTAGACAAAATGCAGTAGGCAATGAACCTACCACCACTGCAATTGCATTGCCTATTGTCAATTGCCTACTTCTGTCAAGTCTACTGATTCTGACATTAATAGCATCAAGCTGTTCAACAAAGGAAAAAATGGCAGAGACCTACACCTGTCCTATGCACCCTACTGTGATCTCCGATAAACAAGGAAGTTGCCCGGTGTGCGGAATGGATTTAGTACGGAAGGCTAGAGAAGGTGAAGAAGTTCAGATTACGGAAGATTTGAATAAGCTTCTTCCATCCACCAACGAAGCGATTGTGTCTTCGATTAAAACCGTTAAAGGTGAATTCAAATCGATGCCGATCTCTGTTCCGGTTCAAGGCATAGTGACTTATGATACGAGAAATGAATATTCCATTCCGTCAAGGGTGGCGGGACGTTTAGAGAAAGTGTATTTGAAATACGCATTCCAGAAAGTAAGCAACGGTCAGAAGGTAGCAGAGATTTATAGTCCGGAATTACTGACCGCACAGCGTGAGCTTCTTTACATTGTTGAAAATGATGCAGACAATCAATCGCTCATCGAAGCGGCAAAGACGAAACTTCAGTTACTTGGATTTACCTCAAAGCACACAGAAGATCTGATCAGAAAGAAAGAAACTTCATCTACCATTTCCATTTACAGTGTCTATGATGGATATGTGGTAACTGATACTAAACCCACATCCACCTCATCGAGCGTAGTTTCAATATCGATGAACGGAGGAATGAGCAGTCCATCTACAGCAGCTAATTCAATAAACACTTCGCCTGCTCCTCTTATCAGACAAGGAGATTATGTTTCCTCAGGTCAGGTTCTCTTTAAAGTGGTGAATACTTCAGCACTGAGAATAGAACTTAATCTTCCTTTATCGGTAACCGGGGCAATCAAAGTGAACGATGAAGTGGGTTTGAATTTTAGCAATGATCCAACAGAAAAAGCTAAGGTCGATTTCATTCTACCTTTTTTAAATGAAGGACAGGAGTTTGTTAAAATCAGACTATACACTTCGAAGACAAGGGATCTGCAAATCGGGCAACTTGTTCAGGCTACTATTCAATTAAAACCATCTGAAGGCCTTTGGATTCCATCGGCTGCCGTTTTGGATCAGGGGTTAAATCAAATTGTATTCATTAAAGATCGGGGCGTATTCAAACCCAAAGAAGTAAAAACAGAAGCGGTTACCAATGGTTGGGTTCAGGTAAAGGGACTTGCCTCATCTGATGAGATTGCTTCTGATGCACATTATTTAGTTGACAGCGAAGATTTCATTAAAACAAAAAACTGATATGCGACTAATTCACTTACTCGTTATTATCATCCTCGTGAGTGCCTGCTCTGAGAAGAAAGAGGCAGCCATGAGCGGACACGATCATCACATCGCTCCGGTAGTCGGAAAGGCATCAGTGATGCTTAATGATACCCAGGTAAAACTGGCCAACATCAAAGTAAAGCCCGTTTTACTCCAGTCCATCGGTGAAACCATTTCATTGAACGCCAGACTAACTGCCGATGAAGAACGAAGCGAAGCCATCAGCGCAAGAGCTACAGGGAGGATTGAAAAACTATTCATAAAAGAAACGGGGCAAAACGTTCGCAAAGGAGAACCGCTTTATGAAATGTATAGCGAACAATTGCTTACGCTGCAACAGGAATATCTATTGGCCAAAGAACAATACGAAAAACTAGGACAGACTGAAAAGAGATATCAATCTTATTTTAAATCGGCTGAACGAAAATTATTACTCTATGGACTAACTCAGAATCAAATCAACAAACTTGGTCAGTCCAAAGACATTCAGCAGAAGATCACCCTCCTTTCTCCTATCGATGGTATTGTTACGGAAATCAATGCAGCGGAAGGTCAATACGTGAATGAAGGGAATCTATTGTATAGTATTGAAGACATTAATCAACTCTGGGTGGAGGCCGATATTTATCCTCAGGAATTAGGACTGGTTCATACCGGAGACTTGGTCACTGTAAGAATTGAAAGCAATGACCGAACCGAAGCGAAAGTTAATTTCATCAGTCCGGAATATCGCAGTGGTTCACAGATCAGTATCCTGCGTGCTTCTTTAAAAAATAAACAAGGTAAATGGAAGCCAGGAATGCAGGCACAAGTCCTATTCACTCATTCATCGAAACAAGCTATTGCAGTCGCTTCAGATGCAGTGATACATCACGGCAAGGAGGCTTATGTTTTTGTTCAAACAGATAAAAACACTTTTGAGCCACGCAAGGTAAAAACG
>JBGATZ010000008.1:0-25271 GCA_044228905.1 Cyclobacteriaceae bacterium
GGTAGCGCTTCAGCTGGACCAGTACTGCAGGCAAAATGCAATGCAAACTCAGTGGAAGAAAAAAGATCTCGAGATTTTCCATGCCATACGTGAACATCTTTTAAAAACATTTGCCGAAGATCATTCCCTTCGATCACTATCTAGGGAATTCGGTATTAACGAATTCAAGCTCAAACAAGGGTTCAGGCAGAATTTTGGAACTACTGTGTTTGACTTCATCTTCGACACCAAGATGAAATACGCAAGACAGCTGATTCTCGATGAGAATATGTATTTGCACGAAGTGTCAAGAAAGATCGGATACAAAAATCCAAATCATTTCTCCACAGCCTTTAAAAAGAAATTTGGGTTTTCTCCCAATGAGCTGAAGAACAACTAACAATTAGTTTTCCTCCACTTCATCTTTGTGCATTTGCTTTTCATAAAGCTCCTGATACGTCCCCTGACGGGCAATGAGCTCTTCGTGCGTTCCTTCTTCAATGACTAATCCATCATCCAGTACCATTATTTTATTGGCAAGCTTGGCCGATGAAACCCGATGAGAAATAATTATTGAAGTTCTGCCCTTCATAATTTTCTTCATGCTATTCAGAATGGTATTCTCTGTTTTAGTGTCCACTGCAGAAAGTGCATCATCCAGAATCAAAATCTTTGGTGATCTCGCAATGGCACGTGCGATAGATACACGTTGCTTTTGCCCCCCTGATAAAGTGATTCCCCGCTCGCCCACGCGGGTATTAAAGTTTTGAGGAAAGGCAACAATGTTATTGTACACATCTGCATCTTTGGCAGCCTGAATCACTTTTTCTTCATCAGCTGATTTCAATCCGAAAGCAATATTGTTGAAGATGGTGTCGCTAAACAGAAATACATCCTGTGGTACTACACCCATTTGGCTGCGAAGATTTACCAGTTCATAATCCCTGATCGGAACCTCGTCTATTTTCAACTCTCCTTCACTCACATCATACAATCGTGTAACCAAATTGGAGATTGTGGTTTTTCCGGAACCCGTTGTACCAATAATTGCCAATGATTCTCCTGGGCTCACCTTAAATGAAATATTTTTCAACGCCTGAATACCTGTGTCCGGATAGGTGAATGAAACATTTTTAAATTCAATTTTACCAGCGATCTCCCTTTCAATTTTTTTCTCTGAAATGATGTTGGTTTTCGTTTTAAGAAATTCATTAATCCGCTTCTGTGAAGCGGCTGCGCGTTGCACTAAACTACTCGTCCATCCTAATGAAGTAACGGGCCAGGTCAAAATGTTTACGTACATGATAAATTCCGCTATGTTTCCAAACGTCAATGATCCATTAATCACTTCAACACTGCCTGCATATACCGTGAGAATTGTGCTTAAGCCAATCAGGCCCGTGATGATCGGAAAAAATAATGACTGTATCCGCGTCAGCTTAAGTGACTGTGTTTTATACTCATCGCTTTCTTTAGCGAAATTATTCACTGATTCATTCTCACGGGTAAAAGATTTCAGTACACGGATACCTGAGAACGCTTCCTGTACAAATGTGCTTAGTCGCGACTGACTCTTCTGAATTTGCTCTGAACGATGCTCAATGATGTTATTTACATAAAATATACTTACGGAGAGAATCGGTAAGGGAATAAGCGAGTATAAAGTCAGCTTTGGACTGATCGTAAACATGTATGGTATCAGCATCATGAAGAGAGTAATCAACGTAAGCCCGTACATAATGGACGGCCCCAGGTACATGCGTACGCGGCCTACATCTTCGCTGATCCGGTTCATTAAATCTCCAGTGTTATTTCTGCGATAAAAACTTAACGGCAGTGTTTCATAGTGTTGGAAAATTTCATTCTTCAAATCATATTCAACCAGCCGGCTCATTACGATTAAAGTCTGACGCACAAAATATAAGAACAAGCCCCTGAGCAAAGCCATGATCAGAATGAGTGCAGCAAAAACAAAGATGCTTCGGGCAAATACACTGGAGAAATCCTGTTGCGAACTGGTCTTCTGCAGTGCGTTGGAGATCCGGATACTATCAACCACCAGGTCGATTGAATGACGAACTACCTGAGCAGGGAGAATCTGGAAAACATTTGAGATGATGACAAAAAGTAAACCCAGAATAAGGTGCCATTTATACTTAACCAGGTACTTGTTCAGATAACTCAGTTCTTTCATTTAATCAGTTCTCCAATCTATAATTCACGTCAAAATCACCCTTCTTCAGACAAATTATTACCGACAAAGATTCGCCTGGCTGCTCAAAGAATAAAATAAAATTTGGGCAAGCATTGATACAACGAAATACTATTGCCAAAGTTCAATGCAAACGATTTAGTGATTGAATTTCGATGTTTTTGCGGTAGTTTTGTGAAGTCTTACGGAAGTCATTTCCTTCTTTTAAAGACAAAACAAAAGTAACCATTTAACAAACGTATTGTCCTCATGGAGATCAAAGAATTGGAAAAAGTGGAGCAGGGTGTGTACGCACGGGTATCACAACTCGGCCACGAGCAAGTTGTATTTTGTTATGATGAGCCGACAGGACTAAAAGCCATCATCGGAATTCACAATACAGTGCTTGGCCCTGCATTGGGCGGCACACGCATGTGGAATTATGCCACTGAGCAGGAAGCGTTAACAGACGTGCTTCGTCTTTCAAGAGGAATGACATTCAAAGCTTCCATCAGCGGATTAAACCTTGGTGGTGGTAAAGCAGTAATCATTGGCGATGCAACCACTCAAAAGACAGAAGCTTTCCTGCGCAGGTTCGGAAAGTTTGTGAACAGCCTGGGTGGTAAATATTATACTGCCGAAGATGTGAACATGAAGACCATCGACATGGAATACATCGGCATGGAGACAAAGTATGTTACCGGTTTACCGGAATCGATGGGTGGAGGTGGTGATCCTTCACCAGTAACTGCTTACGGTGTGTACATGGGTATGAAGGCCACTGCAAAAAAAGTATTTGGAACAGATGACCTCAGTGGAAAGAAAATTGGCGTTCAGGGTGTAGGCCAGGTGGGGATGCACCTGGTGGAATACCTGGTAAAAGAAAATGCAAAGGTGACCATTACTGATATCTCCGAAGAGAAAGTAAAAACGCTGGCAAAAAAATACGGAGTAACTGGTGTAGAGATGAATGCTTTCTACGATGTAGACATGGATATTTACGCGCCATGCGCACTCGGTGCCACAATCAATGACGACACTATCCCTCGTCTCCGCTGCTCGATGATTGCCGGAGCTGCCAATAATCAGTTGAAAGATGAGCTGAAACATGGTTACAAATTGCTGGATCACCGTATAGTTTATGCACCCGATTTCCTGATCAATGCAGGCGGTTTGATCAATGTGTATAACGAATACCTTGGCAACTATAACCGCGAGCGTGTGTATAAGGATGCAGAAAAAATTTATGACACGTGTTTCAATATTCTTACGCTTGCCGAACGTGAGAAAATCAGCAGCCAGGAGGCAGCCATCCAACTGGCTGAAAAACGGATTGCAGACATCGGAAGAGTGAGAATTCCAAGATAAACAGACCCCTCGATCTGTCCCCTGAGCAAAGGCCCCATCAAATTGATGGGGCCTTTCTCTTTTTTGTTGTGTAAGACATTGTAATTTTGCGGCTTATCAATCGCTCTTTGTCATGCTGAACAGACGCACCCTTCGGATTAAAATCATGCAAAGCCTCTTCGCCTACGACCAATGTCGTGAGGCCGATTACCAGCTCGCATTCGAGCACATCGATTCGCGCTTTCAGCCCGACCTTAACTCCATGGAAGTTCAGGACAAAGATCTTCTTGCCAAACAACGCAAAGCCGCGAAGCAACTATTCGAAAAAAAATTCAGAAAACCGGAAACGCCCGATCACGAAGAGAAGAAGATCAACGTGGTGGTGGCTGAAGCTCAGGACCTGTACAATAAGATGCTGAAAAAAGATTTTCTTTTCTTCAGCAAGAACACGGTTACAGAAGTTGAAAAACTCACGGACATTTACCATTCCGTGCTTGGACTGATTCCTGCGCTGGCCGAAGTAGCAACAACGGACAAAAAAATCAAACACGATAATTTTTTCAATAATCGCTATGTGAAGGCTCTTGCCACTAACCAGGAGCTTACCAAGGAGTTGCTGAAGTCCGGTGCTGGTTGGCAAAACAGACTTGATAAAGTGCGTGGCTGGTTTCGCGATGTTTTAAAAGCAGACGACACCTACATGAAATTTCTGGATGTACGCAAGCCAGATGAAGATTCAGAAAAGGCGGTTGTGAAGCACATCGCAAGGAAACTCATTTTAGCAGGTGGCCCGATCAGCGATTACCTCGAAGAAGAAAACATTCGCTGGGCAGAAGACAAAGACATCATCAAAGGACTGGTAGATAAAACAATTAAGTCATTTGACGCAGGCACCGGAAAAATTGAACTACAAAAGCTATCGCTGGATTGGGAGGATGACAAAGAGTTTATTAAAACACTTTTCACCAATACAGTAAATCTGGATACGGAGTATAAAGAGCTGATCGCAAAAAATACCAAGAACTGGGAAGTAGACCGGCTGCCTCTGACCGACCGTGTTATCCTGGAGATGGCTATAGCAGAGCTGATCAGTTTTCCGGGCATTCCCGTGAAAGTAAGCATTAATGAATACATCGAACTCACAAAGGAATACAGCACCCCAAACAGCCGGCAGTTTATCAACGGTATTCTTGATGTGATTTCCAAAGAATTAAAAACAGCTGGCTCGCTTCGTAAAAGTGGACGTGGGTTAATTGATAATAAATAGGAGTAGAAAAGTTTTTTCACGTTGATCCTTTCAAAAATCAACTGTGTATTTTTACAGATATGGATTATCTTTGTAAGTACTAATTCCTGAACTATGAGCAAAAAAGGAAATACATTAATCACATTTTTAGCTGGTGCAGCAGTAGGAGCAATTCTTGGTGTATTATATGCACCTGACAAAGGGACTGTCACTCGTGAGAAGCTTTCTTTTCAATTAGACAAATACAAAAAACTACTGGAGGATTATTTGAATGATCTTGTTTCTGGTAAGGATACTCCATTAACCAGTGAAGCAAAATCGCAAGGTGAAAAGGTAGTTTCGGAAACAAAAGGTAAAGCCGAACGCCTGCTGGAAGATGTAGATGAGTTACTGGAACAACTTCGCGGAGGTAAGAAAGGTTAAGTTTTTGTTAAAGCCCTTGAAAAAATGGGCGTGATACAAAAACGGGAGATAGTTTTACGTTTTTAGAATATGTATCCAATTAATTAAGAATATGAAAACGCTATTTAGATTGATGATGGGGGTTGCGCTGGTAGCCGCAATGGTGAGCTGCAAGGATCGCGCAGCAGAAAAAAGAATTGCTGAATTGGAAAGCCGTCTGGCACAATTAGAGGGTGGTAAGACGTCTACTCCTGCAGTAACTCCGGCAACAACAGTTGCTACTCCGGCTGCCGAAGAAAAACCAGAAGGACCTCTGCCAGCAATTGAGTTCAACAAAGTAGATCATGATTTCGGAACAGTGAAGGAAGGTCAGAAAGTGAGCTACAGATACACATTTAAAAATACTGGCCAGGCTCCATTGATTGTTCAGAGTGCACAACCTTCATGTGGATGCACAGTACCTACCTGGTCTCAGGAACCTATTCCGGTAGGTGGTGAAGGATTTGTAACCGCAGAATTTGATACAAACGGAAAGCAAGGAATCAATAACAAGACGATCACGGTTACGGCTAATACCTGGCCGAAAGTGACTACACTTCGCTTCAAAGCGATGGTTACACCTAAAGCAGACGGTGCCAACGGGCCTGTGAAATAATTCCATATAAAACACTTACAAACCCCTTTGATCGACAGATCGGAGGGGTTTTCTTTTATACACCGTCAGTCATTTGGAACTTGCTCGCCTAAACTGATAACTTGCAGACCTAAATTTTAATTATGATCAACGGAATCTTACTCCAGGCAGCGCCTGCAGGTGGCGGAATGACCACTCAATTGTTGTTTATGGTAGCAATTGTGGCTGTTTTTTACTTTTTCATGATCCGTCCGCAACAGAAAAAGGCAAAGGACCAGAAGAAATTTACAGAAGAAATAAAAGTAGGTGATAAAGTAGTGACAATAGGTGGTGCCCACGGCCGCGTAGCCGAATTAGAAGGTGATACGTTCGTTTTGGAAGTGGAGCGCGGAGGCAGAATCCGCTTTTCAAAGTCAGCTATTTCGATGGAATCAAGCAAGGCAGCCAACGCTGAAAAGAAGGCTTAATCGCCTAAATGCAAAGTTTAAAGCCCAAAGTTTAAGTTCTTCACTAACTTTGGGCTTTACCTTTTAATCTTGTATTTTTTTCGTGTCTTTATCAACCTCTTTCAATTCAACCGCACCAATTGGAAAGCGGTAACACTCTGCTTTACTACTGCTACTGTCTTCTGGTTTTTCAACGCCCTCAATAAGAATCACACTACCAATGTTCGCTTTCCTGTTCAATTTGAATATGACCAGGAGAAATATGCTCCGGCATCACAGCTTCCGTCAGAAATCACATTGAATGTCTCCGGAAACGGATGGGATTTATTTCGCAAATATTTTGGCTTAAGATTACCTGTGCTGACTATCGTTTTGGAAAAACCTGCTGAGGTAAAAGGCATCGCTGGTGTATCTATAATCTCAACAGTTGCCAGCCAGCTTGGTAATCTGAAAGTAAATTTTGTAGCAACAGATAGTCTGAGAATTCATTTGGAAGAGAGAATTTCGAGAGAATTTAAACTGACAACAGACCTTTCCAATGCTTCATTCCGAAAAGACTTTGGAAGGATAAGCCCTATTGTAATCCTACCTGATTCGGTTGTTCTCACCGGACCGAAAAGTATGATTCGCAAAATGCCTGATTCGATTGTGTTGCTTCTTGACAAAAAGAAAATTGATAAAAATTTCAGAGATGAAATCGAAGTGATTATTCCTGACCTCGAATTTATCAATCGCAATCCCCCGGTAGCAGAGGTGATCTTTGAAGTGGGGTCAATGCTTGAGTTAAAGCGGTGGGTGAAAATAAAAACGGATGAGGCAAGCTGGGGCACAGAGTTTCATAGAGACAGTATTCAGGCCGTATTCTATCTCGCTCAACGAGACCAGGAGGCTTTTGAGCGCTCTGCATTATCAGCCTTACTTGATTTGAGCACGGTAAAAAAAGGTGAAACAAAATATCTCACTCCACGCATTGAAGAACTGCCGCGCTGGATAAAACTTATTCAAATTGATTCCGTGAAAGTAAGGCGGTATTAAGAGAGCCACCTCCCAAATTTTCAATTAACAAATCATTAACAGATGAGCACCTTACAGGTAGGCATTACAGGTGGAATCGGATCAGGCAAAAGTCTGGTTTGTAAAATCTTCCGGTGCCTCGGTGTGCCTACCTATGATGCCGACAGCCGAGCGAAATACTTAATGACCACTGACACAATTCTAATCTCACAAATCAAAAAAGAATTCGGAAACTTGGCTTATAATCCCGAAGGTGTGCTTAATCGAAAATACCTGGCTGAAGCAGTCTTCAGTCAATCCCAGCAACTGGCAAAACTCAATCATCTCGTTCATCCAAGAGTGGGCGAAGATTATTCGAATTGGGTCGCTACTCACTCCGGGGCTCGCTATGTAATTAAAGAAGCTGCATTACTTTTTGAATCAGGTTCGGCTTTAAGTCTGGATAAGATAATCTCTGTTTATGCTCCGGAAGCCACCAGAGTACAACGCGTTTTAAAACGAGATGCCCACCGCACAACACAAGCGGTAAAAGAGGTGATTCAAAATCAGATGAATGAAGAGGAGAAAAGAGATAAAGCAGATTTTGTCATTCTCAATGATGATTCGAAGCTGGTTATCCCTCAGGTTCTTCAATTGCACCAGCAGTTCAACACTGCGTATTAATCAAAAGGAAAAGTATATACTCAAATAGATGAAAAAGAAAATCCTGACAGGAGTGATAATCGTGGCGGTTGTCTTATTACTTGCCCTGCCAAAACTTAATCTTTTCAGTGCCAAATCTGACTTGAATACAGCATCCGCTGCCAAATCAAAAGATGGAAGACTACCAGTAGAAGGGCTGATATTAAAGCCGTCCAAACTGGATAGCAAATTATCTGTTACTGGTTCTGTGCTTCCCAACGAGTCATTGGAATTAAAAAGTGAAACATCAGGTAAGATTACAAAGCTCTATTTCAAAGAAGGAAGTAAAGTAAAGAAGGGTGAAATACTTCTTCAGATTAATGATGAAGAACTTAGTGCTGAATTGGAAAAACAAAAGCACAATCAAAAGCTTAACCAGGACAATGAATTCCGTCAGCATAAGTTATTGGATAAAGATGCAATCAGTCAGGAAGAATATGATAATGCATTAAATCGTCTCAATACCACGTTGGCTGATATCAAGTTACTTGAGGCACAGTTAGACAAACTTCGCATCAGAGCTCCATTCGATGGAACAATCGGTCTTCGCTATGTAAGTGAGGGAGCATATATCACACCAAGTACAACCATTGCTACACTCTACAATATTTCGCCTGCCAAAATTGAGTTCGCTATTCCTGGTCGTTATAGTACTCAGGTGTCTTCAGGAGAAAAAATTCTTTTCACTATCGAAAGTGATTTGAAAGTTCACGATGGCCAGGTGTACGCTGTTGAACCTCGCATCGATCCAACTACACGCACATTAAAAATGCGTGCCCTAGCAGATAATGAGGGGGGGATTCTGCTTCCCGGACAATTCGTGAAAGTGGATCTGATTCTCGAAACCATCAATCAGGCCATTCTTGTTCCAACTGAAGCCGTCATCCCGGAGCAAGGAAGTAAGAAAGTCTTCATTCTAGAGAATGGGAAAGCAAAGGAAGTAAAAATCGAAACAGGTATTCGCACAGAAAAAGAACTGGAGGTAACCTCAGGTCTTAAAGCAAAAGATACTCTTATCACTACAGGAATTCTTCAGTTGAGATCCGGCATTGATCTCAATGTAGTGAGTGTAACCGAAAGAAAGAGCAATTAAAATTTAAGAATCACGTTTATGGCAAGTTTATCAACCGTAAGTATCAGCCGCCCAGTGCTCGCCATTGTGATGTCATTGGTGATCATCCTGTTTGGATTCATCGGTTTCAGTTTCCTGGGCGTACGTGAATTTCCCAGCGTAGATCCGCCAGTGGTTACAGTGAATACCTCCTATGTTGGCGCGAATGCTGATGTCATCGAATCTCAGATTACGGAACCCTTAGAAGATGCCATCAATGGAGTGCCTGGTATTCGCACACTTACATCAGTGAGTCGTGAAGGAAGAAGCTCCATCACTGTGGAATTTGAATTGGGCGTAAATCTCGAAGCTGCTGCCAACGATGTTCGCGATAAAGTTTCCGGAGCATTGTATAATCTTCCACCGGATGTTAATCCTCCGGTAGTTGAAAAAGCCGATGCTGACTCCAGTCCGATCATCTTCATGACTGTTTACAGTGAGAAGAGAGATTTACTTGAACTCTCCCGTATCGCTGAGATCTATTTTAAAGAGCGTCTTCAGACTATTCCGGGTGTAAGCTCTGTTCAAATCTGGGGACAACGCAGATACTCCATGCGTTTATGGATGGATCCGATTCGTTTGGCTTCATTAAAACTTGCTCCATCAGATGTGTTGCAAGCATTGAATCGTGAAAATGTAGAACTGCCTTCAGGTCGTGTGGAAGGTCAAAACACTGAGTTGACCGTACGAACCCTTGGTCGCTTAAATACGGAGGAAGATTTTAATAATCTGATCATAAAAGAAGATGGAGATAATGTAGTGCGTCTCTCAGATGTTGGTCATGCAGAACTTGGTCCTGAAAATGAACGAACCATTCTGAGAAGAGATGGTGTACCTGGTTGCGCAATTGCATTGGTTGCACAACCCGGGGCAAACAATATTGATATTGCTGATCGCCTCTACAAAAAACTGGAACAAATCAAACGTGATCTTCCTCCAGATGTTTTATATCAGATGAGTTACGATTCGACTGAATACATTCGCGCTTCTATTTCTGAAGTGGAAGAAACGATTATCATCGCTTTCTGTCTCGTACTCTCTGTGATCTTCTTATTTCTTCGCGACTGGAGAACTACCGTCATTCCAATTGCCACAATTCCCATTTCACTGATTGGCGCGTTCTTCGTGATGTATCTGCTTGGCTTCACCATCAACGTACTTACTTTGTTGGGTATCGTATTGGCTATTGGTCTCGTGGTGGATGACGCTATTGTAGTACTTGAAAATATTTATGTGAAGATTGAAGAAGGAGAAGATCCGTATGAAGCCGCAAAGAAAGGGTCAATAGAAATTTACTTCGCAGTTATCTCTACTACCGTATCCGTAGTTGCAGTGTTCCTTCCTGTAATTTTTCTTCAGGGACTGACTGGTCGTTTATTCCGTGAATTCGGGTTAGTGGTAGCCAGTTCGGTAGCTATATCTGCCTTCGTTTCTCTTACACTCACTCCGATGATGAGTTCAAAAATTTTGAAGAGACGTGAAAAACAACCCTGGCTATATCGCAAGACAGAGCCATTCTTTACCGGCATGACTGCACTCTATGCTTCTGCATTGGAAGGATTCATGAAGACAAGATGGGTTGCATTTGTGATTATGATCGTCTCGCTGGGACTAATTTATATTCTTGGGGTAAATATTCCTTCTGAATTATCTCCATTGGAGGATCGTAGCGAATTCCGTTTGCAGGCTCAGGCACCCGAGGGCGCTACATTCGAATACATGGATGGTTATGTGCGTGAGCTTACCGCTTTTGTACAGGAGGAGGTGCCTGAAGTGGAAGGTATGGTAAGCGTTACTGCTCCCGGATTCGGAAGTGCCGGTGTAAATTCCGGATTTGTGCGCACTATCTTAAAAGACCCTGGAGACCGCACTCGCACGCAACAGGAAATTGTGGATGACATGACAGTGAAAACAAAAAAATATAGTGGAGTGCGCACATTCATTACGCAGGCACAAACAATCGGTGACAGACGAGGTGGCTTTCCGGTGCAGTTCGTTGTTCAGGCATCAGACATCAGTAAACTAAAAGAAGTGCTCCCTGCTTTCATGCAAAAAGTATCCGCAAGTCCTAAGTTTGCTTTCGTTGATCTTGATTTGAAATTCAATAAACCTGAAATCAACATCACCATTGATCGCGACAAAGCCCGCACGATGGGCGTAAACGTGTTTGATATCGCACAAACATTACAGCTAGGACTTAGCGGAACACGTTTCGGAAATTACATTATGGATGGTAAACAATATCAGATCATCGGTCAGGTATCACGAGCTGATCGTAATGAACCCACCGACTTGAAAACACTCTATGTAAAAAGTAAACAAGGTGAACTGGTGCAACTTGACAACCTGGTAAAGATGACCGAAGACAGCAATCCTCCCCAACTTTATCGCTTCAATCGTTACTCTTCCGCAAAAGTTCAGGCACAATTAGCAAATGGAGTCGCTTTAGGTGATGGTATTAAAGAAATGCAGCGGATTGCCGATGAGGTTCTTGATGAAAGCTATACTACCAGTCTGGATGGTGCTTCCCGCGAGTTCTCTGAAAGTTCATCAAGTATATACCTCGCCTTTGCTATTGCATTGGCAATCATCTATCTGATTCTTGCCGGTCAGTTTGAAAGTTTCCGCGATCCGTTGGTCATTATGTTTACCGTGCCTCTTGCTTTGGCAGGTGCATTACTTTCATTATGGTATTTCAATCAGACGCTCAATGTATTCAGTCAGATCGGAATCATTATGTTGATTGGTCTTGTGACCAAGAACGGAATCCTGATTGTTGAATTCGCCAATCAGAGTAAAGAAAAGGGAAAAAATCTGAGGGACGCAGTAATTGAAGCAGCGGAGTCGCGCTTCCGTCCGATTTTAATGACCAGCTTATGTACTATACTGGGAATTCTCCCCATTGCTCTTGCTTTGGGTGCAGGATCTGAGAGTCGTGTATCAATGGGCATTGCCGTTATTGGAGGTCTCTTATTTTCTACTGTGCTCACTTTGTTTGTGATTCCTTCTATCTATACCTATTTATCTTCGAAGGAAGTTCACACGATTGTTGAATAAATTATTTGGTTGTAATTAGTATGATAAGAACTATAGTTGCCTTCTCTTTTATTCTTGTTTCCTTTTTTGCTCAGGCACAGGACACACTTAGCCTGGCTCATGCCATCTCCATAGGTCTGAAAAATAATTTTGATATACAGGTTGAGCAATACAACATTGAAACGGCCATTAATAACAATACCTGGGGTCAGGCCGGGGCACTTCCAACGATTAACTTCATAGGCACCGGAAACAATAGTGTAGTGCAACGTAAACCAGCCAACCCCTTTGCCGTGGCGGGTCGAAATATTTCTGATAATATTTTAGGTCAGCTTGATGTACAGTTCGTTCTGTTTGATGGATTCTTCATTCGGCTAAGCAAGCAAAGACTTGAACAGCTCCAACGATTGAGCTACGGTAATGCTGCATTTGTGATGGAGACAGTTGTTCAGTCTATTATACTCGGCTATTATCAGGCGCTGCTGGAAAAGGAAAGATTGCAGGTATTTGAAAATACGATGCATCTTTCAAAACAGCGCTATGATTACGTAAAGCTGAGAAAGCAACTGGGAAGTGCCATCACCTTTGATGTGTTGCAGGAACAAAACAATTATCTGACTGATTCCTCCAACGTATTGCGACAACAGATTACTTTAAAAAATTCATTACGAAATCTTAATCTTCTTTTAAGTGAGAACATCAACAAACAATATCAACTCATAGATTCGCTGGTTCATGAAGATCAGGTTTATCAATACGATGATCTGAAAAGTAAAATGACAAGCTCCAATACAAATCTTCAGAATCAATTTGTCAATCAGGAACTTCTGCGAAACAATACGCGTATTCAGCAATCCAACATGTCGCCCAGTTTAATTTTAAATATGGGAGCAACCAGCAGTTTAGATTGGCTCAACGCGCAATTCCGTCCGGTTTCGGGTGGCACAATTGTGAAGAGTACCGTGGGTTATCTCAATGATGATCCTGCCCAACCAGTAATCAGCAGTTCATACGCGCCTGAATACAAAACGCTAAGCGGTAATTCATACGGAGCGTATGGCAATCTTAGTTTGCGGTTTACGATTTTCAATGGAGGGCAAATTAAACGCTCAATCGAAAACGCTCAAATTCAGGAAAAGATTGGTCTCTTAAATACTGATCAGTTGAAGCTTTCATTAGAAAATGACCTGTTGGCCAATTATGATTTATATAATCTGCGCCAGCAACTGGTGGCTATCTCTCAAACAAAAATAAATGCAGCTGAGCTTAATCTGTCTCTTGCTAATGAGCGATACAAAAACGGAGCACTTAGCGCTATCGACTTACGTATTGTTCAGGAGAATTACCGTAATGCCGCTCTTGAAAATTACCTGGCCATATATAGCAGTATTGAAAGTCGCGTGGCGCTTATTCGTCTCACAGGTGGCCTGATCGACAAAAGTAAAATTGTCCCTAAAAATTAGTTTACTCTTCTTCTTTATGATGAAGTTGTAAGTAGTTACTTGAGGGCATTTTGTAACTTCAGTCATGGAGCTAATTCTTTCATTGTCTTTTGGCGCTTTCGCTGGCGCGCTCATGATGTGGGCGTGGTGGATGATTAATCCTAACTTACAGATTCAGAAATCAAAATTTAGTGCTCTTCAGAAAAAACTTGAAGAGGACAAACAACAACTGATTAATACGCAAAATCAAATAGATCAACAACTGGATGATTTGGTTGAAGCGGAACGCAGGCGAATTTCAAATGAGCTTCATGACGATCTTCTTCAAAGGTTATCGGGAATCCGGCTTTATTTATTACACATTACAACTATTCATACCCTCCCGGCCGATGCAGAGCATCAAATCACCCGCTTGGCTAAAGATCTTAGCGATGCAGTTGATACAATCCGTACGTTAATCTGGGACCTTGCATTGCCGGAAGTGCGTGGGAAGAAACTCACCCGACTCATCCAGGACCTCTGTCAGAAAATTGGCCGTACAGCTCTACTCAAAATAAATTTCCTCTCCACTATGGAAGAATGGGAAAAGCCAATTCCCGATGAAGTAAAGAAAGATATTTGTCGCATGGTGCAGGAGTCCGTTTATAATGCGTTGAAATACTCAAACGGATGGCACGTGAATGTAACGTTGCAATGGCATCATGCTCACGCCACAATTCTCGTGTCGGATGATGGAGAGGGGATTAATATTCTGAAAGGAGAAGGATTTGGAATGGAGAATCTGAAAAAGAGAGCAGAACGTATAAAAGCTAACCTCGAAATATCTCCGGCCAAACCACACGGCACTCAAGTGCGAATTGATCTTCCTTACTCCTCTTTTACTTAGGGTTCACTTTAGGGCAGTAGTCCATTGCGATAAGCATAGGCTACTAACTCAAGTCCATCCATTTTTCAGCCAGACATTTACATGCTGTGTGGCTTTTTCCTGCAGACGTTTACGTGTGGTTTCCACTGAACTCACGGTGATATTAGTGTGTCTGGAAATATCTTTTGCTGTATGGCCTTTTTCCATCTGTCGAAGCAGGATACGTTCTCTTTCTGTAAGACGTAACGTGGGTAACTCATTTATTTTATGAGCGTTCTCATCAATAATTCCCTGAACCCGTGATGGAAAATATCTTTCTCCTCTCAGGATGGCCTGAATAGCCTGATCAAGTTCATGCGGACCAGTTGTTGACTTTAAGAGAATTCCACTTACTCCGGCCTTCACTAAGTGTAAAATATTAGCACTGCCTTCATAAGTAGTAAGCCCCAAAAGAGGAACACTTATTTTTCTCTTCCTTACGTAGTCAGCTATATCTAATCCATCTTCTTTGTCTCCCAGGCGTGCATCGAGAAGAACAAGATCCAATGGTGTGGTGTCAATAAGATGAATGGCACGTGCAACGGAATCCGCTTCCAAAACTTTATAGGAAGTAGAATCACGTTCGAGCATTGTTCTGACAATCTCGCGGAAATAACGATTGTCATCTACAATCAAAATGTTTCGCTTCTGTCTCATAGCATCTTCGGTCAGTGGCCTAACTATGCTATTAGTGTCGATAAGAGATGAAAGTAACCTCAAGGATTAAATTATTTGATAATTATAAATTGATTAAAACGAGAACATCAACTTTAAAATTTAATTAACCCTGGTTAAATTAAGTAACCTCAATTGGCCTAAACCACCAAAATAGAATCTATAACCTCACGGGCCACCCTTTCTGCTGAAGCTAATGCGCCATTAATTGTTCCTGCATCTCCGCTAAAATCGGTAGCTTCTCCAGCAAAGAAGATCTTATTATTGATTGATTTCCCAAGATTTTCACGATCTGTACTTGAAGTAGTCACCAACGGATACGAGACCCCTCCCTGAATATACTCTTCCTTTGTCCAGTCCTTAATCGCTGTGATAGGCTTATCAGATATCAGATCTTTCCTGACAAACAAGCTCGCCTGCCCTGCGTAAATGGCATCCATCTCTGCGAGAATAGCGTTAATCTGCTGATCCCGGGACATTGTTGAAAGCGAAGCTGCAGCTTCACCATTTATAGTAAATGAGAGCGTCCGATAAAATTCACTCCGCCCCACTCCGGTATTCAGATACTGTGGCGCAACCGTTCCCCCCCAGATGTACCCTGCATCATCACCCCAGAAATTTTTCTTAAAATCAATCACTGCTCTGAAAGAGGCATCCATCCCGAACTTATTTAAAGCTGATGCATTCTCCGATGGCAAAGGTGGATTAAAAGAAATACCTCCGCTTTTCAATACAGCCAGCGGCACAGTTACAATTACTTTATTTGCCTGGTATTCATTACCACTTTTATCTCTGATCGTAACTACATCACCAGAATAGTTAATGGAAGCAACAGCCTTCTCCAGTTGAACAAGTGACGTAATTAAACTGAAGCGGGAAAGGAAGAAATCCTGCATTGGATTTGCCCTCAACAGCATCCACTTCCCGTCATGTGTACGCGAGTGCAACGCTTGTGATAAAAGTTTAACTCCGATCCTATCACTGTTTGATCCAAAGAAATTCCCGGCCTGCGCATTCAATAAAGCCTGTGCTCTCGCACTGACACCAGCAGCCTGTTGAACAGATTGCTCGGAACCATTAAAATTCGGAAGGTTATTGACAAAATTCTGAACCGCATTAAAATCAGCGTCACTACCCCAGTCAGCACCTGTCTTCACGAGGTTCTCTATAACGTAACGGTGTGTACCAACTGACGAGAGCTCTAACGTTGGCGTATTTTGATTTTGAACACTCTTCCCCCAAATCGAATCGGATCCAAAATAAGCTTCCGCACCCAATTCTATTGGAAAATCAGAACCAAACTCGAGGGGAGAGTCTTGCCCATACAAATCCTGATAATTTGATTGGTTGCGCAGAGAACGAATACGACCACCCATCTGGTTACTTGCTTCCAGAACAAAAACCTTTATCCCTTTTGCATTTAGAATATCGGCCGCATACATACCAGCTGCACCGGCACCGATGATGGCCACTGTGCCGTCAAAGGGAACTTCAGGTCCCGGATCATCTTTAGTACAAGAAGAAAGCAGAGAGGGCATCACCACACCCGCAGAAAGGCCTAAACCAAGACTTCGTAATAACGTTCTACGCTTCACACGAAATGTATTTTAAATCGAAAGATAAGTGATCTGTACTAATTTTCCCGTTATTCATACCTTACATAAACGCAGGGTCAACCCCCTGCTTTGGCAGTAAATTGACTATTTTGCACACCATCATTTTATGCAATCATTCACGCCACCGCTTAAGCAAATAAAGAAAGTCTGTGTCATCGGACCAGAGTGCACCGGTAAATCCGAACTTTCAAAATTTCTTGCCGATCATTATAAGACAGCTTGTGTAGATGAATATGCCCGTGCCTATCTGAACAAGCTCGGACATCCTTACGAGCAAAGTGATCTGACAAAGATCGCGCATGGGCAAGTGCGCATGGAAGATGAATGGATTGTTGATGCAAGTCAGGTTCTGATTTGTGATACCAATGCCATCGTGGTGAAAGTATGGAGCGAATTTAAGTATGGTAATTGTGACGAGGAGATCCTTCGCCTGGTTGAAGAGCGAAATTATGATCTGTATCTGCTTACTTACATTGACATTCCCTGGCAGGAAGATCCACAACGCGAGCATCCGGATAAGCGCGATGAGCTCTGGTCGATTTATAAAGCCGAACTGCAAAAGAGTGAGGTACCATTTGTAGAGATCAACGGTGAGCGTGAAGAACGAAGGAAGAAAGCAATTACTGCGATTGATCAGCTTTTACATTCTCAATCGTGATTTTCTATCTCTGATTTTCAAATGTCAAATCCCAATCCGTACGCTGCACTTAAACTAAGAGAGTTCCGGCTGTTTGTTATCTCCCGTGTGTGTATTACCATGGCCATACAAATTCAGGCTGTGGTGGTGGGATGGCAGATGTACGAACTTACAAAAGATCCACTCTCGCTGGGTCTGATTGGTTTGGCCGAGGCCATTCCCTCAATTGGAGTAGCGCTCTATGCCGGCCACATTGCTGACATTGTGGAGAGAAAGAAGATCCTCATTATTACACTGATTGTTCTGGCTTTTTGTTCACTGGCACTTTTATCATTTACTACAAATCCAGGAGCTTTTGTTTTTCAATGGGGCGCTGTGCCCATCTATGCAATCATCTTTATAAGTGGTATCGCACGAGGATTTATGTCTCCGGCCTGGTTTTCGTTTATGCCGCAACTGGTGCCCCGCGAACTTTATCAGAATGCCATCACCTGGAATAGCACACTATGGGAGGCCGCATCCATTACGGGGCCAGCTTTAGGTGGATTAATATATGGATTCTTTGGCATCACTGCTGCATATGCCGTTGACGCTTCGCTGGTTATGTTAGGTTTGCTTTCTGCATTTGCAATCACCAACAAACCGCTACCTCCTGTGAGTGAAGAACAAGGCATCACAGAAAAAATCAAAGCAGGTCTTCGCTTTGTATTCCAAAATAAATTGATTCTAGGTGCTATTTCATTAGATCTGTTTGCTGTATTGTTTGGGGGTGCGGTGGCTCTCCTCCCGATATTCGCAGATAATATTTTACATACCGGAGCAATGGGATTAGGATTTTTAAGATGTGCACCCTCCATCGGAGCCGTGATCACTGCATTTTATATTACTCACAACCCCATTAAAAAAAATATGGGGAAGACTCTCTTGTGGTCAGTGGCCGGATTCGGTATGTGTATGATCTGTTTTGCGATTTCAAAAAATTTCTGGCTCTCAATCAGTCTTCTGGCTCTCAGTGGAGTTTTTGATTGTGTCAGTGTAATTATTCGCGGCACCTTAATGCAAACGCTCACGCCAGAGAACATGAAGGGGAGGGTATCTGCTGTGAACAATATATTTATTGGTTCCTCTAACGAAATAGGTATGTTCGAATCAGGAGTGGCTGCCCGGTTATTGGGCGTGGTTCCTTCCGTGATCTTCGGAGGATTTATGACAATTGGAGTAGTCGCATCAACAGCCTGGCTTGCCAAATCGTTGAGAAGATTGCAGACATTAGAATAAGTATATTTTAGATACGCACATATTCGTGTGATCAGCGGGAAATGAAATTCTATGATATCAATTAATACACCTGCGCTCCTCTTTCCTGCAATCACTCTCCTGATGCTGGCTTATACCAATCGGTTTCTCTCACTGGCTACATTGATTCGCAATCTGAATGCCAAATACAAACAAGTGCCAGAAGATCATGCGATCATTAAAGAACAAATTTACAATCTCAGAAGAAGACTCACGCTGATCAGACAGATGCAGGCAGCGGGCATTATTAGTTTCTTTCTTTGTGTGCTCTGTATGTTATTCTTCTATCTGCAATTTGAACTGGTAGCTTTCGCTATTTTTGGATTGAGTCTGGTGTTTCTTCTTCTCTCATTGGGTCTTTCACTCAACGAAATACTGATCAGCACTCGTGCACTGGAGATAGAACTGAGAAATATGGAAGAGTAAATCCGCTCATCAAAGATTGCTCATACTTCTTTATTCTCCACTCATCACTTTTAATGATTGATTAATTGGTTTATCAGTACCTTTTATTGACCTAATCTTAAAAAGTACTATGAACAGGAGGCTCTTGCTCATCACTTCATTGCTGTACTTCACAGTCAGTGTTCTCGCTCAAACAAAAACAAATCTCAATATTTCCGGCTTACAACAGTCCGTGGATGTGATTCGTGACATTTATGGAGTCAATCACATCTATGCTCAAAATGAACATGACTTGTTCTTTGCTCAGGGTTATTGTGCCGCTAAAGATCGACTGTTTCAATTTGAAGTCTGGCGCAGGCAGGCAACAGGCACCGTTGCTGAAATTTTAGGAAGTCGTGAATTAAAACGCGACATCGGTGCGCGTTTATTTAAATTCAGAGGAAATTTAAAACAGGAGTTCAATCACTACCATCCTCATGGTGAATTAATCATTACTGCATTTACTGATGGAATTAATGCCTATGTAAAAGAAGCATTGCAGGATGTAAAGCAACTTCCTTTGGAATTTAAATTACTTGGAATCACTCCCGGATTATGGACACCCGAAATAGTGATCTCCCGTCATCAGGGATTATTAGGCAATCTTCCTTCTGAAATAGCAATGGCCAGATCCGTAGCAACGCTTGGTGCGGAAAAAGTAAAAGACCTCGATGTGTTTGAGCCTGGTGAACCTGAACTAAACATAGATCCTTCCATAAAAGCAGAGCGGTTGTTTGATAACGTAACTGAACTCTACGATGCATTTCGCAAGCCACTAACTTTTGCACCACAGGATCTTATCGCTTCATTCAACACGGATATGGAGCAATTCCGTTATCTCGCTTCAGCAGATGACAAAGCATATCGCGATATGATGGAAAATGAACGCCAGAACATCGGCAGCAACAACTGGATCGTCAGCCCGGCTCTTTCGAAGAGTGGATTTCCGCTACTTGCCAATGATCCACATCGGGCATTGTCAGCGCCTTCTCTTCGTTATATGGCTCATCTCAACGCTCCCGGATGGAATGTGGTAGGTGGTGGTGAACCAACAATTCCAGGTATCTCTATTGGCCATAATGATTATGGCGCCTGGGGCTTAACCATTTTCGCAATTGATGGCGAAGATTTATATGTGTATGAACTCAATCCGAAAAATCAGAATCAATACAAGTACCAGGGACAATGGGAAGATATGCGCATTATTAAAGATACCATTAAGGTAAAAGGTGCTCCTGATGTTTACATCGATCATAAATACACACGTCATGGACCCGTGACTATGATTGATTCAAAAAATAATATTGGTTATGCTGTTCGTTGCGGGTGGCTGGAAGCAGGCAGTGCTCCGTATATGGCCAGTTTAAGAATAGATCAGGCTACGAATTGGGAAGAATTCAGAAAAGCGTGTACATCCAGTTTCATTCCTGGTGAGAACATGATTTGGGCAGATAAGAAAGGGAACATTGGCTGGCAATCAGTAGGTCTCGCTCCTATCAGGAAAAACTGGAGCGGTCTGGTACCAGTTCCGGGCGATGGTCGCTACGAATGGAGTGGCTACTTGCCTATTGAATCACTACCCCATGTTTACAATCCCGAAAAAGGTTTCTGGGCAACGGCAAATGAAAATCTTGTTCCACAAAATTACGAACATCGGAATGCAGTAGGCTGGGAATGGGCAGATACGTATCGCGCTGATCGTATCAACGAAGTGTTAGGCTCAGGAAAAAAGCATT
This sequence comes from Cyclobacteriaceae bacterium, assembly GCA_044228905.1. Classification (GTDB taxonomy): domain Bacteria; phylum Bacteroidota; class Bacteroidia; order Cytophagales; family Cyclobacteriaceae; genus ELB16-189. Next base: position 20,838 of record JBGATZ010000008.1, read on the forward strand.
CACTCGCAGACATTATGCGATTGCAATCCGATTACTTATCTATTCCTGCCCGCACATTGATTCCTTTTCTTAAAGAGTTAAAATCAGCAGACGCAAAAGCGGAAACAGCCAGATCACTATTGCTTAACTGGAATTATGTACTGGATAAAAATTCCGTTGAAGCGGCCATATATGTTGCCTGGGAAAAGAAAATCAACGAACACATTCTTAAGCTTTTTGTTCCGGAGAAAGGAAAAGAGTTGATCAAATACATTCCCATCAGTAAAGTGATTGATTGGATTACGGTTGCTCGTCCCGAATTCGGTGCAAATCCAATAGCAGGAAGAAATCAATTTTTAATCACCAGTCTTCAGGAGGCAGTGGAAAGCCTGAATAAAAAACTTGGACCTGATATGAAGAAGTGGCAATACGGTCAACCAGCTTATCATCATGTACTGATCAAACATCCGATGAGTAATGCGGTGAATGAGGCAACACGGAAAAAACTGGAAGCAGGTCCGCTCCCTCGCGGGGGATATGGTTCCACTCCGGGCGTAACAAGCAATTCAGATAATCAAACACATGGTGCCACGTTCCGCATTGCTGTTGACTTAAAAGACTGGGATGAGTGTATGTTTACGAACGCCCCCGGACAAAGTGGAAATCCCGAAAGTCCTTTCTACAAAAACCTGTTTGAGTTCTGGGCTAATGATCAACACTTTCCTGTTTATTTCTCTAAAGAAAAAATAGAGAAGAGTGCAGCAGAGAAAACGATCTTGCAGCCAAGGTAAACCTATTGCTGTTGTTGCATTTCTTCCTGATGCCTGCGGTAAGAATTCTTTGAGAATGATGTGGCTGCAATGGGCTCATCAACTGCTGACACATTTTCTGTAGACTGGCCGTCTTCGTAGGAAACAGATACAGCTACTTCCATGGTGTGATTGGAAGTGCCCCGATAGGTACCTTTCACTGGTGAACAATCACTAAAATTTTTCCCAACAGCTAACTTCACATGCATTTCATTAACCAGGCAGTCGTTGGTTGGGTCAAGTCCAACCCAGCCATAGAATGGAAGGTAAGCCTCTACCCAGGCATGAGTAGCTCCTTCACCACGCATGCCATTTTTATTCGGGCAAATGTATCCGCTTACATAGCGTGATGGAATATTGATCAGCCGAAGCATCACCAGCAAGATATGAGCAAAATCCTGGCATACGCCCGATTTGATCTCCCACACTTCATCCAGGGTTGTCTCTACTGTAGTAATGCCTTTTTTGTAAAGAAAATTGGTAAACACGTAGTGACAGAATTCCCTCGCAGAAACAAGAGGAGAATGATGCTTCAATCGCTCTGCCTCGACAAGCGCAGCCACTTCCGGCAACTTCATAAAAGATTCCTGCTTCAGGAAGTCAATAAATCCGGCATCGAATTTCAGTTCCTTCAATAGCTTCCATTGCTCTTCTGTTGCCTGGTGATCGTCAGGCATACCTTTGGGAGTGGTGGATACCACAACCTGCGAATCAATAGTTAATTCCCGGTGTGGTTTGGATTGCGTGAATGTACCTACCTGATTGTTAAAATAGTCAAGATGGACATCCACCTGAGGGGATCCGGTAATCTGAATGGTTTGCTGGATAATATTCTGGTGGCTATCCTGAACCGGATAAAGCATGATCTGATTTGCACTGTCACGTACAGAACCTTCGTATACGTACTTGGTTATGTGCCTGATTTTAAACTTTGGCATGAATCGCTATTAACTGTAGGCAAAGTAATGCTGACTAAGCGCATCACCAACTTCGTAGAGCTCTTGTTTTAACTTATTAAGGTAATTGTGCAGCCCGCTGTCAGTCACCATTCGCACATTGCTGTATTGTACATTGCTGCAAAGCTTGCCAATCTTAAAATGAATAGTTTGAAAACTCTCCAGGTTCTGCTCACTTTTCAAACGCTCAAAATAACGTTGCAGTCTGATTACTGAATACTGCACGGATCTTGGGAAATGATGATCAAAAATAATCTGATCCAATATATTCTTTGCCTCAAACCCTGAGCGGTAATTCTTCAAATATAATTCATAGCCCGAAATGGACTGAAGAAAGTACATCCAGTAAGTAGTGTCGGTTTCCTTGTTCAGATCATAAGAAAGGTCACTGAATTTTACATCGAGGATATCAGTCGATTGAATAGCTCTTTCCAGGTAACGACCAATGTTCATAAAACTCAGTCCTTCTCCGCGCGACATAGTTGTTTCTGTGGTTCCATAGTATACCACGCCTTGTTTGATCAACGCATCCAATACAGTGATCGGATCATCATATTTCAATGAACGCACCAGGCGCTCATCACGCATGATGTGATAAAATTCATTAAGGCATTGCCACAATTCCTTGGTGATGTGATCCTGTACGGACCGCGCATTCTCGCGCGACTTCATTACCATATTGAAAACCGAGTTCGGGTTCTCTTTATCCGTCACCATAAATTGCAACACCGCCCTGCTTTGCTTCTCCAGCTCTGCAATCTCCGCCTCTTCAAGATAACTGAATACTCTCAAGGCAGGTCGCCAGGTAAAATCTTTACTATCATCCTGGGAAGAGGTGTAGTTGATCTTTAGCATTCGCAAAATACCATCCGTGCGCTCCATGTAGCGCGACATCCAATACAATGAATCAGCAACACGACTTAGCATAATTCAACTATAACAGTTTGTGTTCTCATTTCACTAAACGGATAAAACCCACGTGTCTTTACTCCCACCACCTTGCGAGGAATTTACAACCAACGATCCCTCACGCAAAGCAACCCGAGTTAATCCTCCGGGAACAATCTCAACTCCATTTGGCCCACAAAGCGCAAAAGGTCGCAAATCCAATCTTCGTGGCTGTACCTTTCCATTGATATAACATGGAGCCGAAGAAAGACTAATCACAGGTTGAGCAATAAATTGTCGTGGGTCTTTGATGATCTCATTCTTATACATGGCAATCTCTTCATCAGAAGCAGTATGCCCCATCAGCATTCCATAGCCTCCTGATTCATTTGTCTTCTTCACTACCATCTTATTGATGTTCTCAAGCACGTGTTTCTGTTCGTCCGGTTTATTGAGTTGATAAGTAGGTACATTTTTGAGAATCGGCTCTTCGTTCAGATAATAGCGAATCATTTCCGGAACATATACATAAATGGCTTTATCGTCTGCTACTCCATTGCCAATGGCATTAACAATAGCCACATTTCCCTTGCGATAGGCGGATAAAATCCCGGAAACACCCAATGTACTCTCGGGTTTAAAAACCAATGGATCCAGGTAATCATCATCCACTCTTCGGTAAATCACATCCACTTGCTGAAGACCCATTGTGGTTTTCATGTACACTTTATGATTGTCTACTACAAGGTCACGTCCTTCTACCAACTCCACTCCCATCAACCTTGCAAGCGTGGTGTGTTCAAAATATGCCGAGTTATAAATTCCTGGAGTAAGCAAAACAATAGTTGGATTGGCAATTTGTCGTGGAGAGAGTGATACCAGATTACGGTGTAGAATATTAGGATACTGCGTTACGGGCCTCACATTGTTTTGGGGAATAAGATCAGGGAAAATCCGTTTGGTGATTTCCCTGTTCTCAATCATGTATGAAACACCTGATGGTGTTCGCAGATTATCTTCCAGGATGTAAAATGTTCCGTCATGATCGCGAATCAGATCTATTCCCGCAATATGAACATAGATATCATATGGAACATTCAGTCCCTGCATCTCACGTAAATAATGCGGACAAGAGTAAATCAGATCTATAGGAACAACGCCATCTTTAATAATAAACTGATCATGATAAACATCTTTCAGAAAAAGATTGAGCGCTTTTAATCGCTGCTTGATCCCTCGCTCTACAAAATCCCATTCCGAAGCTGTGATTATTCTTGGAATAATATCGAAAGGAAAAATTTTCTCCACTCCTTCTCCACTGGAGTAAACAGTGAATGTAATTCCCTGACTCATGAACAAACGTTTCGCCTGCTCTTCTTTACGATTCAGTTCATCGAGCGGAATTTGTTTGAGGAAATCATAAACACCCTGATAAGGCGTTCGCACTTTTCCACTATCATACATCTCATCCCACGTGCCCGATGTGATCGGATAGTTCTCGAAAAGTGCTGAAGACTCCATAGGCTGATGAACTTTATTTTCTAAAATACAAGTTCAACCAGTCAACTCTTTGCTTTTCAGCAGATTTAATTATGCAAACGAGTACAGGAAGTGGTATTCAACAAATAAAAGATGTTGATCAATTCAAAATCGGCATGCGCTTGAATGGCTTCGACTCATCAAAAAGCTTTCGATAGGTGGCGTGTTTCTTCACCACTGGCGCATTGATTTGCTCTACGACACGAATCATCTTTGGATTGAAATCGCCAATCCAGTTCATTTCATAATGATCATACTGAAAC
>JBGATZ010000496.1:0-3164 GCA_044228905.1 Cyclobacteriaceae bacterium
TGCATTGATTCAAAAGGATATTAAACGATTGATTGCTTATTCTTCGATTGCTCACGTAGGATTGATTTCGGCTGGAGCATTTACGTTAACGACATTAGGATTGCAGGGTGCAGTGATTCAGATGCTGAGTCATGGTATTATCGTATTCGGATTGTTCTTTATCGTGGATATTATTTCAGAAAGAGCGAAGACGCGTGCACTGACAGAGCTGGGAGGTATTCGCAATGTTGCTCCGATATTGGCTACTGTATTTATCATTGTGATGCTGGGTAGCGTAGCATTGCCATTGACCAGCGGATTCGTAGGTGAATTCCTATTGATTAATTCTCTTGTTCAGTATCAGTTGTGGATTGGAGCGGTTGCGGGACTGACAATGATTCTGGGAGCTGTTTATATGTTACGAGCTTTTCAGAGAGCCATGTCAGGTGAAGTGAGCTACCTCGCTACCGGATTTACCGACCTTACTCTGAACGAAAAAATAGTATTGTACCCGATTGTAGTACTGATTGTTGTAATGGGCATTTACCCGGCTCCATTACTTGCACTGTCAGAGCCTGCGGTCAATGATTTAGTTAAGATTATTTCAGACGTTACTGCCCAGATAAGATAATGAATTCGTTATACGTCATTTGTGGTTTAGGACTGATTTCGCTGATTGCGGAATTGGCCAACTTTAAAAGACAATTAATTCCCATATTAATCATCGGGATAATTGCGGCAGTTGGACTGGCGGTGAATGATTGGGGAACCTCTCTTCATTACTTCAGTGACATGGCGATCTTCGATAATGTAGCCATTAGCTTCAGCATTCTGATCCTAACTACTGCGGTTTTCTGGTTATGGCTTGCCAATGATTACTTCCATAACGAAACACACATCACAGATCAGGGAGCATTAGTAGTGTTTGTGGTTGCCGGAGCAATCATTATGGTGTCCTTCAACAACATGGCTATGTTGTTCCTGGGGATTGAGATCTTGTCTTTGTCATTATATGTATTGGCAGGAAGCCGTAAACAAAATCTGTATTCTAATGAAGCGGCCTTCAAGTATTTCCTGATGGGTTCTTTTGCTACAGGCTTTTTGTTGATGGGTATTGCATTGATCTATGGAGCTACTGGTAATTTTCATTTAGATAAAATTGCTGCTCACATTGCAGCTAATCCGGAGTTGCCTGGATTCTTCTATGCGGGAGTAATTCTAATTATTATCGGACTGGCTTTTAAGATCTCAGCCGTTCCTTTTCACTTCTGGGCACCCGATGTATATGAAGGTTCTCCGACAGTAATCACTGCATTAATGGCTACTGTTGTGAAGACGGCAGCTTTCGCTGCATTCTTCCGGGTGGTTTGGTATTGCTTCCCGAATGTTCAACATTCCTGGTTGTTGATTCTTCAGGTAATCACTGTAGCCACTTTGGTACTGGCAAACGTGACTGCTGTTTTCCAAAGCAGTGTGAAGCGCATGCTTGCTTATTCAAGTGTTGGGCATGCAGGTTATATTTTGCTTGCATTGACAACGGGAGGATCGTCTTCAGCGGGAACGATCTTATATTATCTCGCGGCTTATTCTGCAGCTACTTTGTGTGCATTTGCTGTATTGAACAGATTGGAGCAGTCCAGTGGATTTTCTGAAGACAAGTTTAACGGCTTGTTCAAAAAATCTCCATTCATTGCAGTAGCCATGACGGTTTCATTATTGTCAATGGCTGGAATTCCTCCATTTGCCGGATTCTTTGGTAAGTACCTGGTGTTTGTGCAGGCATTGAATAACGGTTACGTAGGTCTTGTATTGATCGCGGTGGTGACTTCACTCATTGGGGTGTACTATTATTTCAGAGTCATCATTGCGATGTATTTCAAAGCACCAACGGGCAATGAAGTACCGGTTTCATTCTCACTCAAACTCATGTTGTCACTCCTGGTGTTAATCATGCTGGGAATGGGCATTCTTCCTGATTTATTTCCCCAGCTTTAAGCTTTAATCCTGGCGGTTTTAATCTTTGAATTTCCCTTAAAAGGGGGTATATTCAATCGATTGAAACTCTAAATTCATCTATTTATGGGAAAGGTAAAGGACATTTTAAAAGCCAAGCCCATGCACGTGGGCGCTATTTTTTCTGTTGAGCCAAATACGATTGTTTATAAGGCTATCGAGCTGATGTCGGAGAAAAATATTGGTGGTTTGCTGATTACTGAAAATGGCAAGCTGGTCGGAATTTTTACGGAACGTGATTACGCCCGTAAACTGATCTTAAAAGGCAAGTCATCTAAAGACACCCTCATTGGCGAACTGATGACTAAAAATCCCTATACCGTTACTCCTGACAGCAGCATTGAAGACTGTATGCAAATTATGTCTGACAGGCATTTCAGGCATTTACCCGTAGTGGAGAATGGCACCCTGATCGGGATCATTTCAATTGGTGATGTGGTTCGTTTCATTATTGAGGAACAGAAATCACTCATTGACCATCTTCAGGGATATATCGCAGGTTCCTGACTTTTACTCTATTCATTTTACAGAACCTTTTGATTAATCTCTCTGTTTTGTAAAATATACCGAATGGTATATTTTTGTGCCGTGACCAAAGGCGAGCGAACAAGGCAGCAGATTATTGAAATAACGGCCCCTTTATTCAATACCAAGGGGTTTGATGGTACCTCTATGGCTGACTTGTGCGAAGCCACAGGACTCACTAAAGGTGCCTTATACGGTAATTTTCAAAGTAAAGAAGAACTTTCAAGGGCTGCTTTTCGGTATACCATCGGGCGAATGCGATCGGTTGGTAATGAAGACATGAGCGGAAAGAAGACCTATAAAGAAAAGTTAATTGCCTTGTTGGAGTTCTTCACTCGCTCTGTATTGAATCCTCCGGTAAAGGGAGGATGTCCTTTGCTTAATACAGCAGTGGAGGCAGATGACCATCGCCTTGGGATGAAGAAAGTGGTAGCGGAAGAATTGCAGCATTCCATTACTCATATCACACAATTGATGGAAGATGGTAAGAAGGCAGGAGAATTTAAGTCCGAACTGAAAGCGCGGGAGATGGCATTGTTCTTTTTCTGTGCGATTGAAGGAGCGATTATGTTTTCACGTGTTTCCTCTTCAGAAGAAGCCATGAAAGCAGTGGTCGGGAATATTAAAACCATTTTGAATAGTTATAG
>JBGATZ010000497.1:0-3135 GCA_044228905.1 Cyclobacteriaceae bacterium
GAATTCAACTGGCACATGCCGGAAGAAAAGCTTCCATGTATACTTCATGGAAAGGGCGTGGACGAGTAGAAGTAAAAGACGGAGGCTGGATTACCGAAGCACCAAGTGCCATTCCGTTTTCATCCACTTATACTGTTCCAAAAGAAATTGCAATATCAGAAATAGAAGGCATTGTAGATGACTTCGTCTCCGCTGCGAAACGGTCCGAAGAAGCTGGTTTCCAGATCGTAGAGATTCACATGGCGCATGGCTATTTATTACATCAGTTTTTATCACCGTTATCCAATCAACGCAAGGATGAATATGGCGGCTCATTGGAAAACAGAATGCGCCTTCCATTAAAGGTAGCTGATGCCGTACGCAAAGTATGGCCTGCAAAGTGGCCTGTGATTGTTCGCATCTCTGCTACCGACTGGGCAACAGAAGGTGGATGGGATGTAGAGCAAAGTTTAGTATTAGTGAAAGAGCTGAAGAAGATCGGAATTGATCTGATTGATTGTTCTTCCGGAGGAACATTGGAACGCGCAACGATTCCCACAGGACCAGGATATCAGGTTCAGTTTGCTTCACGAATTCGTAAAGAGGTTGGCATGGCAACCAGTGCAGTAGGATTAATTACTGATGCAAAACAGGCCGAAGCCATTCTTGCGAATGAAGAAGCAGACGTAATTTCAATTGCTCGCGAGTTTCTCCGCGATCCCTACTTCCCATTACATGCTGCAAAGGAACTGGGAGTTAATCTGCATTGGCCGAAGCAATACGAGCGAGCGAAGTAATCTAATTGAACGATTGCCTGAACTCCACCGGAGTCTGGTTGGTCTTCTTCTTGAATAGCTTTGTAAATGATTGCGGGTGTTCAAAACCCAGCTGATAAGCAACCTGAGCAACGGAAAGATTTCCCGCAGTTAAATATTCTTTTGCCTTGTCGATGAGTTTCTGATGAATGTGCTGTTGTGCATTAAGGCCGGTAAGATTGCGAAGCAAGTCACTCAGGTAACTTGGAGAAATAGCCAGTTCATCGGCTAAGAACTGAACCGTTGGCAAACCTTTATTTAACCCATTCTCACCGTTGAAATAGTTGTCCAGCAAATTCTCCATTCTGGTAAGCACGTCATTACTTACTGCTTTTTGTACAATAAACTGACGATTATAAAACCGGTTGCTGTAATTCAGCAACAATTCAATCTGGCTGATCACAATATCCTGACTGAATTGATCGATTCGTTGACTGAGTTCGTCACCAATATTCCTGAAGACGGTAAGTATCGTTTCTTTTTCTTTTTCCGAAAGTTGTAATGCCTCATTGGCAGCGTAGGAGAAGAAACCATAACTCTTAATGCTGGTTGCCAGGGAATAACCAAGAAGAAAATCCGGATGAATGAGTAATGTGAATCCTTCGCACTCACCATTACTTTCATCTTCGGCAATCAACTGATGGGGAGAAATGAAAGACAATCCACCCTCATTAAAATCATAGTGATGTTGTCCATACTTTATTTTTCCGCTCAGGTGTTTTTTATAGGAGATCTTATAAAAGTCCATGATCATCCCTTTGGCAATTTCTGAAACATCGCCAGAGATGTCTTTATAATCATTCAAAGCAATCAGTGGATGCGAGGGTGCGGGCATCCCCAATGCCTTATTCATCTCGGTGATCGAATGAAAGACAAAAGGTTGGTGAACTGATTTTTTCATGATATGCAAATTTACGAATAAACGATAGAGAGAACACCGAATGGCATTCTCTCCTTAGCTATATTACTTAAGAAGGCTGGGCCGTTGGGCGAATAATCATTTCGCTCACATCGACATTTTCCGGCTGACTAATCACATATGCCACAGCCCGTGCAATGCTTTCCGCAGGAATAGCCAATTGTTTGATTGCGCCAATCATTGGCTTGATGGCTTCATCGGTAATACTGTCCGTTAAATCGCTCTCCGTCATACCTGGCGAAATAATACTGGTGCGAATGTTATAAGGCTTCACTTCCTGACGCAGACCTTCACTGATTGCCCGCACCGCGAACTTCGTTCCTGAATATACCGAGCTGGAAGGCGCCACTATATGCCCTGCTACTGACGACACATTAATAAAATGTCCGCTCTTCCGTGCTTTAAAGTGAGGCAGTACTGCACCAATGCCATACAATACTCCTTTAATGTTGATGTCGATCATTCGTTCCCATTCTTCATAGTGCAGATTCTCGAGTAAAGAAACAGGCATCACACCTGCGTTATTAAACAACACATCTATTTTACCAAAAGAAGAAATTGTAGTAGCAATAAGAGCATCAACCTCATTTCGCTTGCTTACGTCCGCAGCAAATGCTTTTGCAGTTCCTCCTGCCTTCTCTATTTCACTCACCAGTTGATCGAGTTTGTCTTTGCGTCTGGCTGCCAGGCTCACCTTTGCTCCCAATGATGCCAAATGTTTTGCCGTAGCTAATCCAATACCACTGCTTGCTCCGGTGATGATGACTACTTTTCCTTTAATGTTATTGTTCATGTTTGATCGTTGTTTTTACACCGCAAACATGAGTTGATTTTTAAAGGCGGTTGCTAACCAAAATGGAGAATGGCCTAGCCAGAATGAGGAAGTTTTAAAAAGCTTAATGGAAAGGCTATAAAAATCAAAAACCGCCAATCATTCGATTTAAGCGGTTTTACACAGTGACCCCGGCAGGAATCGAACCTGCATCCTCAGAATCGGAATCTGAGATTCTATCCATTGAAATACGGAGCCTGGATAATGGGCGCAAAAGTAATATAAAACCCACAAGCCGGAAAGACCAGCCTGCACAAAGACCATGTAAATTTCCGTGGTGACGTAGATAATTAACTGTATTTTTCGAGAATGTCGATCAGTAAATTATGGCGATGCGGGCTTATGATCGCAGTTCTCAACTGCGTATCCTCCTGTCTTTTCGCACAAACCGCCCGGATCGATTCACTTGAACAGGTTATCCGACAAGCCAGGAACGATGGTCAAAAAGCTGAACTGTACAGCACACTATCTGAGAACTTATATCAATATGACTTTGAAAAGGCACTCACCAGTGCGGAACAAGGTCTGCAGCTTTCCATAAAAACCAATTCCGCCAAAGGGCAGGCGCACGCTTACACTGCATTGGCCAC
>JBGATZ010000498.1:0-3135 GCA_044228905.1 Cyclobacteriaceae bacterium
CGGATTGGCAGCGGGTACATCCGGGATTATCGGACTAACCATTGCTATATTGGCTTACCTCTCAGGTAGGGTCGACTTTAGTGATTACTTAAATATCATGTATATCCCTAACCTGGGAGAGTTGGTGATTTTCTGTACTGCATTCGTAGGAGCTTGTCTCGGGTTCTTATGGTACAATGCCTATCCGGCACAGGTGTTCATGGGTGACACTGGTAGTTTGTCATTGGGTGGGATTATTGCTGTGCTTGCATTGGCAGTTCGTAAGGAATGGATGATTCCGTTGTTGTGTGGAATTTTTCTCATCGAAAATCTATCTGTGATTATGCAGGTGTCATATTTTAAATACACGAAGAAGAAATATGGTGAAGGAAGAAGAATTCTATTGATGTCTCCATTGCATCATCATTATCAAAAGAAAAATATTCCAGAAGCAAAGATTGTAACACGTTTCTGGATAGTGGGAATATTATTGGCAATACTAAGTCTGGCGACATTAAAATTGAGATGAGTAAACGCGTTGTCATATTGGGGGGAGGAGAAAGCGGAACAGGTGCTGCACTTTTGGCGAAAGTCAAAGGGTATGATGTCTTTGTGTCTGATCAGGGTGCGTTGAAAGATAAATACAAGTCAGAATTAGTAAAGGAGAAGATTGAGTTTGAAGAAAGTCAGCATACACTCGATAAGATTCTGAATGCAGACTTGATCATTAAGAGTCCGGGTATTCCTGACAAGGCAGAAGTGATCAAGAAAGCAAAAGCAGCTGGCATTAAAATTATTGATGAGATTGAATTTGCTTATCAAAACATCAATGGAAAAGTGATAGCTATTACCGGAACGAACGGAAAAACGACTACTACGTTGTTGACTTATCACCTGATGAAGTCCGCGGGTTATAAGGTAGCGTTGGCTGGTAACGTAGGGGAGAGCTTAGCGCGTAAAGTGGCGTATGATAATCACGACTGGTATGTATTGGAAATCAGCAGTTATCAGATTGACGGTACGTATGACTTTCATCCACACATCAGCTTATTGATGAATATTACTCCTGATCACCTTGATCGGTACGAATATAAGATGGAGAATTACATCGAATCCAAGTTCCGTTTACTTCAGAACATGGATAGCAATGATTACTTCATTTACTATGCAGACGATGCAGTGACCGGATCGGAAGTGAAGAAGCGTAAGATTGATCAAAAGAAAATTGCCGTTTCGTTAAAGGATCAGAATACACCTGTTCATTTTGACGGTCAGCAAATGACTTTCAAAATAGGTACAGCCATTTTTTCGATTCCCCAATCAGAAACCACTCTGAAAGGGCCGCACAACTTAATCAACACCATGTCAGCAGTCTCTGCTGCATTTTTTGCGGGTGTTGATCTAAGTTCGATTAAAGAAGGATTAAAGACATTCAAGAATGCACCGCACCGCCTGGAATCAGTAGGTGTGATCAATGGAGTAGAGTTTATCAATGATTCAAAAGCTACGAATGTGGACTCAGTAGTTTATGCATTGGGCAGTTATACACAACCATTGGTTTGGATTGCCGGTGGAATCGATAAAGGAAATGATTACAACATCATTAAAGAGGAAGTAAAGAATAAAGTTCATACACTGATCTGTTTGGGTACGGATAATAAGAAATTGAAAGACTTCTTTGGTGGAATAGTGAAAGACGTACAGGAAACGCAAACAGTGAAAGAGTTGGTACGCATGGCGTTGAAGTCGGCAAAAAAAGGTGATGTGGTTTTGTTATCACCTGCTTGTGCGAGCTTTGATTTGTTTAAGAATTATGAGGATAGAGGAGATCAATTCCGTGAAGCAGTTCAGGAGTTGAAGAAAGAAACTGAAAAGACATTAGCATGATTGCGAAGTTTAAAATCTGGGCTGACAAAAACCTGCAGGGAGATCGGGTGATCTGGGCTGTGGTTTTTACGTTGTCGATGATCAGTATCCTGGTTGTCTATAGCTCTATTGGAACATTAGCGTACAAAAGAACGACAAGCCCTGAAGCATATTTATTCAAGCATACGTTCATGGTGTTTCTTGGATTGGCCGCGATGTGGATTGCACATAAAATTGATTATCGATATTACTCAAAAATTTCACGTTTTGCGCTTTGGTTAAGTGTTCCATTATTGATTTACACCTTCTTTAATGGAACAACGATCAATGATGCCGCACGATGGATCACGATTCCAATCATTGGTACTTCGTTTCAGCCTTCTGACTTTGCCAGCCTGGCATTGATTATAAACCTGGCAAGTATGCTATCGAAGAAGCAACAGAACATTGAGGACATCAAAGATTCATTGATCCCATTGTTGTTATGGTGTGGATTGATTTGCGGACTGATTGCATTGACAAACCTTTCAACTGCGGTGTTGCTACTTGCAACCAGTATGTTGATTATGTTTATCGGTCGTGTGCCCGTGAAGTATTTAGCAATGCTGGTATTGGTCGGTGCGTTGGCAGGAGCAGTGGCATTGAAATTCGGACAACGCGGAGCTACAGCATTAAGTCGGGTTGAAGCATTCATCACTGGTAAAGAACTTCCTTTTCAGGCAAAGCATGGACGAATAGCAGTTGCCACTGGCGGGGTATTTGGAAAAGGTCCGGGCAATAGCGATCAACGTAATATTCTTCCTCACCCTTACTCTGATTTTATTTATGCCATTTTGATAGAAGAGTATGGTTTGATTGGTGGTGCAGTGGTATTGATACTTTACCTGGTATTACTTCATCGCGGAATGAAAGCAGCATACAATAGTGAGCGGGCATTTGGAGGATTGCTTTCTGCGGGATTGAGTTTCGATTTGGTCTGTCAGGCGATGGTAAACATGGGTGTTGTGGTAGGATTAGGTCCGATTACCGGTCAACCGTTACCACTGATCAGTATGGGAGGAACAGCTATGGTGTTTACCGGATTATCAATCGGAATCATTCTGAGTGTAAGTCGCGGTGAGCAAGATGAGAACTGGAATCAACAAGTATCATCTGAATCAAAAGAACAGAAGAAAGAAAGTAAAAATATGCAAGCGAAAGCAGCTTAATTGATCAATTAAGCTGATTAGCCAATTAGAAAAGACAATAAGTAAACTGAAAACGAATAAACCATATCGACTAATTATAAGT
>JBGATZ010000499.1:0-3123 GCA_044228905.1 Cyclobacteriaceae bacterium
TTATTTCTTCCTTCAGTGATACCTGGTGAAAATCCTCCATTACACCAATCACATCGAAATCATATTTTTTACCTTCATAATCAAAAGCAAGATGTTGTCCTACTGCTTCTTCGGGTGTAAAACCAAATGATTTTGCTGCAGTGCGGTTAAGGATAATTTTAGTTTCGCCATCCTGTTCGCGGTTATCCGTGAACGTTCTTCCTGATAACAATTTCATTCCCATCAATTCCATGAATCCATAATCAACGGCATTGCGTCTGATGTTAATCGCTTGATCCATATTTCCGCCCTCTTTATAAAAGCTCATATCATGGAAGATATTGGAACCAGGCAGGTAGTTCGCTGCCGAGGCCATTTTCACTGAACTGTTCTTTTGAAATTCGGTCTTCAATGCCTGATAGGAATTTTTAGCTGCAGCTGTTCTCAAAGGCAATACAATTTTTGCATTTGCGTCAAAGCCCAAATCCTGCTCCTGCATGTAGGTCAATTGCTTGGAGATGATAATCATACCGCATACTAATGTGATGGCAATCATAAACTGGAACACCACCAATGATTGTCTCAACCATCCCGATGAATTACCGACACTGAACTTTCCTTTCAAAACCTGAGCAGGTTGAAAAGAGGAGAGATAGAACGCAGGATAGCTTCCGGCCAGTAAACCTGTGATGATGGTAATTATTAATAATGCAGAGCCAAAGTAAACGATGTTCTCTGTTCCAAATGAGATTGTTTTTCCGGTGAGGTTATTAAAGAACGGCAGCGCCAGTTGAATGAAGACCATGCTGAGAATGATGGAGAACAAAACGATTACCATAGCTTCTCCTAAAATCTGTCCGATCAATGAACTTCTGAATGCGCCCATTACTTTACGCACTCCGATTTCATTAGCTCGTTTGGTGGCGCGTGCAGTAGACAAGTTCATGAAGTTGATACAGGCAATTAATAGAATGAAAGCAGCAATGGAAGCAATAACATACGTATAAATGATGCGCGGACTTTGACCTACGTTAGATTTAAGATAAACATCTTTTACAGGTTCAATACCCAGGGTCTTTTGCATTCCCATTGCTTTCAGATCTTCGGCACCATACTTCTGAAGCAGTTCGTTGATTTTACGGGTCACTACTTTTGGATCTGCATTGGGAGAAAGCAATAAGAATGAAGGAATGAAATTCTGTCCAGCCCATTCATCATTTGCTTGAGGTGAATTTAAATAAGTTGTCCATCCGTCCGTGCTGCTCATGGAAGTAATGAAGTTCACGTGGAAGAAAGATTTTTTATTGTCTTTGATTACTCCGGTGATTTTGAAATTGGTTGCTTCACCGCCACGACCCATGGAAATCATTTTATCCAGGGCGGGTTCGTTGCCGAATAGTTTTGTAGCCATTTTATCCGTGATGACCATTGAGTTGGGTTCATCCAATGCATTGTCCGGATTACCAGCTACAAATGAAAAAGTGAGTACATCGAAAATCGTAGAGTCCGCGATGTAGCCGTCTGTTTCATAAAACAATTTGTCTTCGTACTTAATGAGATTCTGAGGAACACCTGGCGGATTCAGAATCCGCGCTGCTGCTTCTACTTCCGGAAGATCACGTGCTATTGCTTTCGCCAACGGTGGCGAAGCATATCCCAGATCACCAATCGCATTAAAATTACCTCCTTCGAAATGAGTAGTGAGACGATAGATGTCATTCAACCGGTTATGATGTTTGTCATAGCTCATTTCATCCTGGATGTAAAGCGCCAGGAGCAGGCAGCAGGCTACACCAAGGGACAATCCGAAGATGTTGATGAGTGAATAGGCTTTGCTGCGCAGGATGTTGCGCAAGGCGATGGTGATGTAATTGCGTAGCATTACGAAATGGTTTTAAAGTCGTACCGGATGCCGGTGACCGCCATTTTGCTAAATCAATGCCACTCTGAAATCTGCGGAATTGCAGTAAATACAACGAATTTGATGGTTGAACGCCTTCAGAAGTGAACGGACGCGTCCGCATCCGGTCAGTCGATATGCCCGTGGTAGCGCAGCTCTTTCTCGCGCTCAGCGTCCTCTTTCTCGCGTTTGATGCGCACTTTGGCAGGCGGCCCAACCATGATCGGAACACTTTCCGCTTCCACGTTGGCCAGCTCAAGGCCATACATTTCTTCCGTGGAGAGACTATGCGCTTTTACAAAGCGGTACCCTTGAATGATCAGGTTATCAAAGTTGGAGATCTCGCTATCGACCGATGCCAATGAATGCAGGATGATAAATTTGAAATCCGAAGGCATGCTGTGCTTGCGCAGCGAATCATAGTGACTCACCAGATCAATCTCCGCATTTTCCGCCATGTCGTGAAGAATCTTGTTGAAGAGCAGGTTCACGCGGTGATCTGCTTTGAATCCTAACTTTATGCGAATGAAGAAACACTTCTTCGGGATAATGGTATCAACAGAATACTTCGAAGTGTATGGACTATCCACCGTATCTACGTGAATGAACCAATATACATCAGCACGTTTCGGTCGTTTCTTGAAGATGGAATAGATGATGTTGGAATCGATGTATCGTTTACTATCGGCCACAGCCATGTAAACAAGATTGGTTGCTTC
Source organism: Cyclobacteriaceae bacterium (assembly GCA_044228905.1). Classification (GTDB taxonomy): domain Bacteria; phylum Bacteroidota; class Bacteroidia; order Cytophagales; family Cyclobacteriaceae; genus ELB16-189. The sequence goes on from JBGATZ010000499.1 coordinate 2,599, forward strand.
TTTGGGGATAGTGGTATCCGCCTGCAGATCCTGGATCACCTGGATGTAATGCTTTAAGTCAACAAACTCCGTATGTCGTTCGCGAAGCCTGCGTGCTTTCAGTAACACAAACATTAGCAGGAAGAACATGGTCGCAATGGTAAAGCTGAACCAACCACCATTGAAGAACTTGCTCATGTTGGAAACGAGGAATAATCCTTCAATCGTAAAGAAGATCAATGCCAATGCTGCCGACCTGAACGTTGATTTCTTCGCGGTGGTAAAATAATAAACGAGCAACGTAGTCGTCATCAGCATATCGAAGGTGATGGCTAATCCGTAAGCACCTTCCATACGATGTGATTCTCTGAAGATCAATACCACGAGAATAGCTCCAACCATTAAGATCCAGTTGATAGCCGGAACATAAATTTGTCCTTTCATCTGGCTTGGGTAACGTACGCGTGTACTTGGCCAGAGTTTTAGTTTCATGGCTTCATTCACCAACGTGAAGGTTCCGGAGATCAATGCCTGACTGGCAATAAT
>JBGATZ010000500.1:0-3104 GCA_044228905.1 Cyclobacteriaceae bacterium
CCATTGATCAGGAAGAGAAACGAAAACGAAAAAAACGTAAACGCCTGAACCGATGAGCACCGGAGAAAACGAACAGGCACTTCGAAAGATCCTCGACCTGACCCGCATGTTGAGCATCACGGTACTGGTATTTCATTTCTATCATTTTGGGCACCCGATACTTTATAATCAGGGTTATACACAGGTATTCATTGATCAGGTATTTGTCACGATGGGGCAATCCGGTTTGTTTAATTCAATCTGGAGTACACTGGTAATCTCCTTTATTCTACTGCTGATCTCTCTATGGGGAGTAGCGGGCAGGAAAGAAAAATCAATTCGTGTTATTCCCTGTCTGATCATGTTCGTTTGCGGAAGTATGCTGATGTTGGGTACACATCTTGTTTTTACCATTCCATTCATTTCTGAGCAATCGTTCTTATTTTATGCACTGGTAAATGCTTCCGGCTATCTTCTTGTATTGTCCGGAGGCACACGTCTCTCCAGGTTGATCCTGCTCAATCTCGATAAAGATATTTTCAATTCACTCAATGAATCCTTCCCGCAAGAGGAGAGGTGTATTGAAAATGAATACTCCGTTAACCTGCCTGCACAATATGTTCTTAAAGGGAAAATCAGGAAAAGCTGGATAAACTTCATTAACCCCTTTCGCGGACTCCTCGTGATCGGTACGCCGGGTTCAGGTAAATCCTATTTCGTCATTCGCCACACCATAACTCAGCTCATCGAAAAGGGATTTGCAATGTTTATTTATGATTTCAAGTTCGCCGACTTGTCCATCATTGCCTACAACGCATTGCTGAAGCATCGGCGTGCCTATCGGATCACTCCTGAATTTTATGTGATTGATTTCGAACAAATCTACCATCGCTGCAATCCATTGGACCCGTTCACGATGGAAGACATCACCGATGCAAGCGAATCGTCTCGAAGTATCATGCTTGGCCTGAACCGCGACTGGATTAAAAAGCAGGGAGATTTTTTTGTCGAATCTCCGATAAATTTTGTCACGGCAATAATCTGGTTTCTTCGCAGACATAATAATGGGAAGTATTGCACACTCCCTCACGTGATTGAATTGATGCAACTGGACTATCAGACGTTGTTTCCATTGTTGCGTACCGAAAGGGAAATCGATGTACTGATCAATCCATTTGAATCCGCTTACCGCCACGAAGCATGGGAACAGCTCGAAGGTCAGATCGCAAGTGCTAAGATTGGCATGGCACGCCTGTCTTCACCACAATTGTATTATGTACTGTCAGGGAATGACTTCACGCTGGATATCAATAATCAGGATCACCCGAAAATCGTCTGCATGGGCAATAACCCGCAGAAACAACAAATCTTCGGAGCAGTGCTGTCATTATATATCTCACGGTTAATCAAAATTGTAAACAAGAAAGGTAAAATGAAATGCGCCATCATAGGCGATGAATTCCCTACTGCATACTGGCCATCCATTGATACACTGATCGCAACTGCACGCGCTAACCTGGTCGCTATTATACTGGCTGTTCAGGATTTTTCTCAACTCGTAAAAGATTATGGCAAAGAACAGGCGCAGGTGATCATGAATATAGTCGGTAATGTAATTGCAGGTCAGGTAGTAGGAGAGACTGCCAAATCACTTTCTGACCGGTTCGGAAAAATTGTTCAGCAGAGGGAAAGCGTATCAATCAACCGCTTCGATACTTCTGTAAGTCACTCCACCCAACTGGATCTGGCCATACCACCGTCAAAAATTGCTGCACTCTCTTCCGGCGAATTTGTCGGCATGGTGGCCGATGATCCGGAGAATAGGATCACGTTGAAAACATTCCACGCTGAAATTCTAAATGACCATGCCGCGCTCCGGAGAGAGGCGGACAACTACAAGCCAATTCCACTGGTCCGTCAGGTGAGTTTAGCAGAGATACAACGGAACTATTTGCAGGTAAAGGAGGACATACTGAGCATTAGCAGGGAAGTACTTCCTGGCAGAGATGAATAATAAAAGAGAGATGAATAATAAAAGGGTGCATATGACAACAGACATCATCACATTTTCTGAAAAACTTCTTCAGCGTTTAAAAGAACGAAATGTTTTTGAAGAAGGTGCTGACTTCAACGCAACAGGCAAAACATTAAGTGCAATTCGTGAAGCGATTATTGAACTTCGGCAGATGGTGTTGGCAAGTAAGTTTAGATCGGAAGATGAAGAAATTCGTTTCTTTAAAGAAATCAAACCGCTGCTATTAAGTCAATACTACTACAATCGGAAAAAATTCAACGTCCAGCTCCTGGACTCGTTTCAGGATATCCCAAGTCGCAAAAACAATTATCAAAAAGTGTTAGCGAAGATGCAGCGCTTTGCATTATCGAATAAGAACTTTTATCAGTATTGCGTCTCCGGACGGAGTGACAACGACAGGGAATGTTTTGTCAGGAAGGGAAACACTTCTCATAAAATCACCTTTGACCATGTTTTTTCAACCAGCTATGATATCATTCTGTCAAAACTTCTGGCTCACAAAATGTTAAAGGATTTTGTAATGGGCCGTATTTACTCATTGGACCACGAAAGTCAAAAAGCTAACCCCGTGTTAAACTGGACGGATTCGAAAGTGGCGCTGATCGAATTGATTTATGCATTGCATGTTTCAGGAACAATCAATAACAACAAAAGTGAAATCAAACAGATCGTTATCGCCTTTCAGCAACTTTTTGATATCGACCTGGGAAACTATGCCCGGGTATTTGCGGAAATACGAATCCGGAAAAACGGGCAGACAACTTTCCTTGACCGGCTTCGGGAGAATCTGTTAAACCGGATTGATGAATTTAATTCATAAGCTTCATTCACTACAGATTTACTGACACTTGGGAGTGTGATGAGAAGACTGGGTTTTGATTGAAATTAGGAAAAATCCGGTGCAATTACCCATGTTTTCCTTGTTGCCTGTGCGCTTTCTTATGACAAATTTTAAACTATTCAATCACAACAGCAATTGGTAATAGATCACGCTGCTGTTCTTTCAACCATTTGAATTTTTAAAACCTTCATTATGAAATCGCAGAGCAGACGCAAATTCATAAAGCAGACTTTAGCAGGGCTGGGGATC
>JBGATZ010000501.1:0-3090 GCA_044228905.1 Cyclobacteriaceae bacterium
TATGGATCTGATCAGTACACACTTCAATACGAAACAGAATTAGGTGTTCCATGGAAAAATCTGGATAAGTGGATGAAAGTATCTTATCCGTTCTTTAAAGTGGATAAAATAAAAACGCCAACATTATATATGGTAGGAGAGAAGGACTTCAACGTGCCGGCTGCTGGTGGCGAACAAATGTACCAGGCGTTGAAGTCGTTAGGTGTACCCTCGCAGTTTGTCGTTTATCCGGGACAACATCACGGACTTTCTGTACCAAGCTATCAGAAAGATCGTTTAACACGCTATTTGGATTGGTATGATAAATATCTGAACCAATCGAAGATGACCAGTTCACTTCCTCCAAAGAAGTAATTGGTGAGTTCAGAAATTAACATCAAGGAAAGGATTACAACTCTTTTGGAAAAATTACATCCTGCAATGGCCACGTTGCAGGATGATTTTTTTGTAATCGGTGCTTCGGCTTTAATTCTTTCAGAAATTCCAATGATCAATCATACTGAAGATCTTGATCTGCTGACTTCTTCACGTGATGCGGACCAGTTGAAAGAACTGCTCAAAGAGAATAGGATAGATTATAAGCCTGCCGAAACAACTCGTTTCAAATCGAATTTCGCCCGGTTTCGGTTTGATGAACTTGATCTTGAAGTAATGGGCGATCTGGAAGTTTATATCAAAGGACAATGGCGTAAAGTAAAGGTCGATAGGTTTAAAGAAGTTCATATCGGCCAATCAAAAATTAAAATGCCTACGTTATCAGAGCAGGTAAGAATTCTTCAACTCTTCGGAAGACAGAAAGATCTTGATAAGGTTCTTCTCCTTAAGAAAATGATGTAGTCACATCTTTATTCAATTAAAATACCCCATACTGGAGAATGAATGGCTCTTTACTCTGATAGAAAGAACTCCAATCTTTGTAATACCTAATGAAACCCAATCGGTATGTCACAAAGTATTTCTACTTCACAACAAAGTTCAATGAGTCCCGGAAAATTAATTGTACTGGCCGGATTGCTGGCTGGTGTAATGGATGGATCAGCTGCAATGATTCAGACAGCAATAGGAGGCCGCACTCAGGAAGGATTGTTTCGGTATATCTCAAGCGGAATTTTTGGTAACGAAGCATTCACTGGAAGTTACATGATGGTAGTGTATGGTGTGCTTCTTCACTTCTTCATTGCCATGTCATGGACGGTTATATTTTATTTCTTATTTCCTACACTTCGTCAATGGTTTAAAAATCCGGTTGTACTGGGAGTACTGTACGGACTTTTTGTCTGGGCCATTATGAATCTGGTGGTGTTAAAGTTGGCCAATACACCAAAAGGGCCTTTTAACCTGGAACGTGCTGCGATTGCGGCAGCAGTGTTAATCGTTTGTATCGGACTTCCAATCTCTCTGATGTTCAATAAATTTTATAAGTCAACCAATTAATGTGTTGATCGAATAGGAGAGAAGTAGTCATTTCACCCGACTATTTTTTATACCGCTTCATCCTGAAATCAGAACCCTTCACAGGCCTGATCACTCATTTATTTTAAAGGTAATTTGAATTGATGCTTCCAATGCAATTTGAGACCGGCTTAGGTGTTGGTCTCTATGAACTATTTTTTAATCGCAGGTTTTAGTCTTTTACTTTTTTCAACCACTTCTTGTAGCAAAAGACCTCCGTCTCTTGAGAGTGAAATCACCTTTGATAAATCGGCAGGTATAAGCGGTTATCAGCTTTGGAATGAAATGGGTTTTCATGAAGGAGAGCAATCTCCCAACTTCACACTCTTCTCAGGAAGAGGACAAAAGTTCAATTTGTACGAAACGTTGCAAAAGGATAACAAGCCTGTCATGCTTATTACCGGGAGCTATACGTGTGACGTTACCCGTCATAACCTGAAGGCAATTAATGAGTTATCTGATTCAATTGGTAACAAAGTGGATATGTACATGATCTATACTATTGACGCACATCCCGCGGACGTTCCTAGTCCCTATTCAGCCAATGATAAACCATGGATTGCGAAGGCCAACATCAGGGATTCAGTAGAGGAAGCGCAGCCCGCCACGTATGGCGAGCGGATACAATTGGCTGATAAATGGAAGAATGACTATGATGTGAAACCTCCGATTTTAATTGACACTCCTGAGAACGGATTCTGGAAAAATTTCGGTCAGGCTCCTAACATGGTCTATTTGATTCTCCCCAGTGGAATCATTTACTTTAAGCAATCGTGGTTTAATGAAAAGGAAGTGAAAGAAAGCGTAAAATCTTTGTTGAGCCAGGATAAAAGAACATCTCTTAATGAAGATCTGCTTCTTATGGAATAAAGATTAAGAGTCGCCCATAATTACAGGACGACTCTTGCCAAACAGACCGCACAATCTACTTCGCTCTTCCCAACTCAGTCAGTTTGGCTACATCATTGTTCACAGACAAAATCAATAAACAGGTAGCAGTGCAAAACACCGGACTACTGATACAATGATGGCCGGCCCAGCTTCCATCATCATTCTGAATTTTTAATAGGCGGCCGCTAATGTTATCATACCAGTTTGTCCAGGTATTATCTTTACCAATGATCATACTTTCACCGGTTTGCAGATAGCTTAAAAATTCCTCGCCACCATTGCTTCCGAATCCATCCATTACGTCATCACGTTGCGCCTGTACTTTAGCAGAGTTATACACTTCATAAGAAGTTGAGTACTTCATTGCTTCATCCTTATCAAAGCCAATCTTCTGAAGATTTTCTGCAGAGGGCGCAGCATTTTTTGAAAGTCGTCCGTCTTCTTTCGCTTTCTTCATCTCTTCTTCTACTTTACGGGCATCTTTCGCGCTTGCTCTTGCTGATCCGGTCACGGCATACAGCATTACCCCAGCTCCCATGTCCGTATTTACATTTCCACTCTTCGCATCATAATTGCCTTTTTGAAATTCGCGGGCTCTGTCCAGAGCACCATCATTCACACTTGCACCTTGGGCCTGCGCAGCTTCCAACGCATTAGTCGCAAAAGAAGATTGCAATACACCAGCCCAACCCGATCCTACAAAACTTCCGTTTTCGTCCTGTGCCTGCTGAATCTTGGCCACGCAGG
>JBGATZ010000009.1:0-26504 GCA_044228905.1 Cyclobacteriaceae bacterium
ATATTTGCCTCCCATTGTTTTGCTGCGATGTCACTTTGACTTGCAATTTGAATTTGTAAATCATTTTGAGTTGGTGCGTTAAGATAAATATTTAAAACCTCCCGTATTCTATCTAAACTTTCTCTCTTGTCTTTAGGTGTGATTTTAAATAAGGTATGGTTCAATTCTTCTTTTAGCTCTGTATCTACGACAATACCCATATCTGCAATAAATTGAGTAAAATAAATGAGATATTGTTTACAAGCCGTTTTAATCTCTTCTGGAAATTGAAAATATGTTAAGACCGAATCACTATCTAAAGATTTTAGCAAGTCATTGTTTGTTTTAATTGCAAGGATCTCAATTTCCTTCAGTATTTTAAGTAGTTCGCTACCGACCTCCAACGAATCATTTAACGGAAAATATTCAATACCAAAACCGTTTAGTACTGAGTCATCATCATCCTGATAATATTTAATGCTTTTATTGGCGATTTCGACAACATTAGCCTCAAATATTTTGGCGACACTGGAGATACTCCAAGGCTTTGCCCAATGCTCCCAGTTAAGTATTTGAAGATCTATTAGAATACTTGGAATCTCTTTGCCATAGTAGGTATTACAAAATATTTCTATCCTGATTTGATTTTCCCACCATTCTGGACTAAGGCTAAATGAGATATTGGCGAAATGATTTCCTATATCTTTAAAAGAATGGCTTTTTAGGATGGCTATGACTTCATCATTATAAAAATGAGCATATCGAATTCTATCGCCATTAAAATGAGAATCTTCGTCAGGCACCCCATTGATTATTAGATATTCTTTATCTTTTTTAGTTCCATAATCGTCCTCTATTCTTCTTGTCTTGATTTCTATTCTTAGCATAATGATTAATAATTGAGTCGCGAATTAGCCCCACTAATCTAAAGGCATTAGGGTTATCAAAATCTTATGTAATTACCTAGTTAGTTAACCACCCGGTAGGAAATCTGGCTTGCTCTGTATAGCGTATACTGGAACATTACAGCACCTTTTAATTAGTTTCTTTTATCTGTCGATTTGTTTGATTCTGTTAGATATTTTAAAAAATCAAGGCCTAAGATTGTAATCTTAATTTCATTTTTCTCCTCTGTAATTAGATTGAATCTGAACATAAAATCTAGATATTGTTCGTAGGAATATCCTTCAAAAAATTTTGAGTTTAATTTCTTAGCATAGTTGTAGTATCGCTTTAAGGAATTCTTATCCTCAGATGCTAAAGTGTTTAGTTGTTGAAGCATAAGTATTTGAGATCCGAAGATTGAATTATATATTGATTCATAATGTTTTATGATGTAAAGAACAATGGAATAATCAATCAAATGCGAAATTTTTTCTTTGTCATTGCTTAGATTTTTAAATTCAGTTTCCGAATAGACAGCCTCTCTGAAGAAATCTACCGTCTCTCGTCTGAATAAACCGATGGCTTGTGAAACATTAGAAATTTTCTTTTTATCCTGTTGTTCTGCAGCTTCTTGTTGCAAGACTTCAACAGTTGTGTTACCATGTCCAATTTTGCTTATTCTATTTATTAGCTGAACTATTGATTTTCTTATAATAAGAACAACAATCAACACAATAATTGGCCACTTAATCGCTTCAACGACCTGTAATGTTTGTGGTAAAATATTTTGTGTTTCATTTATACTGTTCATGATTTACTACTTTTTAAAATCATCAATATTGAAATTGGAATTACTCTCTAATGTCCGACCACAATGTTTGCAGACTATAGCATCTTGCTTAATGTATTCAGCGCAGTAAGGACATTTTTTTGTGTCTCCTGTTTTCTTTCTTTTTTCATTTTCGTTGTCCGAAGAGAAGAAAGCTATTAGTAATCCAATTGGGCCAAGCAAAACGCCTAGCGCAAATCCGCCACAACCACTATTTCCTTTGCTACTGGAAATCACTGCTCCAACAATTCCTAAACAGATCCAAATGATTAGAAAAGTCATTGATTTGATTTTTGATTATTACTTCAGATCGCTTGATCACTCACCACCGGCTGGAAGCAGACAGGAAATGAGCAACAGCGCAACACATAGACTTACCTAAGTTGCAAAGAAGAATCGGGGATAGGAAGGAGAAGAGCTGGAATTTACAGCGGTAAAGATTTATTTTTTGCAGGTGGGTGACCTTGAAGGAAGAGAATCATTAATGGGTTTCTACGTCAATGTATTCCAGGCGATTAAGTATGGTTTTGCTCCAGGGCCGCATGGCCCCGTCTGTCCTGATTTCGCGCTGAATCTTTCCTCACCCTCAAACCAAGCCGCACCGCCCGCGGAAATATTATGCGCTCACTCAGGCCGACTGAAAGAAGGCTCGATCTCAGTTCATCGATTTTGATAGGAAAGTGAGCAAGTCATGCAAAATTAAATCTAGGCACAAGTTTGCCGAATAACGCGGAGCGTTAAAGAGCCACTTCATAGTGTGAAGCTGAATTTTTCGTTAATGGAGATGGCGCGGTGGCCTGAACCAAAGGCGAGGGTGCGAAGGCATGAGGGCGGAAGCATCTTTGGTCCCGATAGCTATCGGGATTGACCTTTTTGCAATACTTTTTGTGCCTGCCTGCGCGTAGCCGCTTCGGCAAAGGCAGGTCAAGACAAAAAGTATGAAAGTAACGTACCTTCAATGGCTTTCAGATTGATATGAGTTTGATAAGTAAAGATGAAAATAACATACAACGTTATTTTATTCAGTGGTACGCGTTAAAAACGCGCACCACCAAAACGGAAGAATAGTTTGTTGTCAGGTGATAACACCTGACAAGGCGCTAGCTACATCGTCCCTTACAGGAGACGATGTAAGACAAGACGCAATTCACCTTTAAATTGTCTTGACCACACCCGCTTATTTCATTTTATAATCCCGACATTGCACCAAAGCTCGTATCGTCTCCCGCAGGGGACGATGCATAGACAGAGCAAACAACAACAACCAACTAAAAATTGATAGAATTATGAAAGTAGTACGCGTACATTATACCACCACAGCTGAATTCGCACCTACCAACCAGGCCAACATAGCAGGTATAGTGAAAGAACTGAAAGCACTCAATCACCCGGGTATAAAGTATGGCTGCTGGTTATTACCAGACGGCAAAACGTTTATGCATTTGGATCAGTTTGAAAACGAGGAAGCGCATGAAGTGTTGACCAGTCTGGAGTCGTTTAAAAAATTCGATCAGCAACTCTGGGCAAGCGGGTTGGAGAAAGAACCCGTGTTGGAGCACCCTGATCTCGTTGCTTCTACGGAGAGTTTTTTCTAAGGAGCACCCTGTCGCAGTAACCATCGCGAGCAGGAATTGCTTCGCGGGTAACATTCAGTGCGTGCTCATTCTATGAAGTACAATTATACCTCAGCCGTATATGCGACATGACATTGCGTGGAGAGATGATGATTCAACAATCGTTTGATGTCTCCATTCATAATTTAACCTCTTTCCTCATTGGTTTATTTCAGTATTTTGTTGTCCTGTTTAATCAAAATAAAATAACGATGAAGAAAGTATGGGTGGTGATGATTTTGTTGTTCGGTGTAAGTGGTTTGTTTGCACAAGCTAAACGGCCATCATGGGCAACGGAAACTCCGGAGCAGAAGGAAAAGCGAATGGCGTGGAGAACACATGATCGCTTCGGTATGTTTATTCACTGGGGCTTGTATGCCAGTCCCGCGCGACATGAATGGGTGCAGAACTATGAGAAAATCAACAATAAAGACTATCAAAAGTATTTCGACATCTTCAATCCTGATTTATACAACCCGACTCAATGGGCAAAGCAAGCCAAAGCGGCCGGAATGAAATATGCGGTCATTACCGTGAAGCACCATGAAGGATTTTGTTTGTGGGATAGCAAGTACACTGACTTTAAAGTCACGAACACACCGTATAAGAAAGATGCACTGAAAGAATTTGTAGATGCCTTTCGTGCCGAAGGGTTGCGTGTAGGTTTTTACTATTCGTTGCTGGATTGGCATCATCCTGACTTCCCGGTAGACAGTCGCCACCCATTAAAAGATGACAAGGAAGCGCGTGCAGAAAAAAGAGATCTGAAAAAGTATCAGCAATATATCAAAGACCAACTGACGGAATTATTAACACAATACGGACAGATCGCGGAATTATTTGTTGACTACTCTTACCCTGGTCCCGATGGAAAAGGAGCGAAGGAGTGGGATTCGGAAGGCATCGTGCAACTCATTCGCAAACTGCAACCGGGTATTATCTTAAATGATCGTCTCGATCTTGATAATACCGATTGGGGCTGGGATTCGAAAACACCGGAGCAATTTATGCCTCGCAAATGGGTAACCGTGGATGGAAAGAAAGTGCCGTGGGAAACCTGTCAGACATTTTCCGGTTCATGGGGATATTACAGAGATGAGAACACCTGGAAAAGTACCAGCCAGTTGCTGACAATGTTGATTGAGTCGGTGAGCAAAGGAGGAAATCTTTTGTTGAATGTGGGGCCAAATGGGCGTGGGTATATTGATGAACGCGCAAGTGAGCGTTTGGCCGGCATGGGGCATTGGATGGATTACAACAACCGTTCTATCTATGGTTGCACGCAGGCTCCGGAAGAATTCAAGATACCGGCCAATTGTTTGCTTACGTACAATCCTGAAACCAAACGATTATACATCCATGTGCTCCAATGGCCTTTTAAGTCGTTACACCTGGAAGGATACAAAGACAAATTTAAATATGCCCAATTGCTGCATGACGGTTCGGAAGTGAAGTTCCGCACAACGGCAAAAGTTACCGGTCTTGTTTATACTACGGAGACATCCGGAGAGAACGATGTGATCATTGAATTACCTGTGATCAAACCAAACGTAGAAGTTCCCGTGATTGAGATTTTTCTAAACTAGAATAATCGTGAGCTGAAATTGGGCCTAACTGGTGATAACGCCTTACAACGTGTGAACCAGGTAACATAGGGTTGATGGGTGGTACGTACTGCAAACACGTATCACTCTTAAATCTTTTCCGTAAGTTGGCCGTTCAATTACTAAAAATTAATCGTGACCCGCGATATTATCGAAACGAATGGCTTCATTGTGGTAGTGGAATACTCCATTGCCGATCAGACCATCGTATCGAAGTGCGAAGTCAATGACCGGGCAGTCGGGTTTGCGTTTTATGGATCGGGAGAAGTGCAACTGGAGATGAAATGCGGAAATCACAAAGAATACTATACCAACACCAGCGGGATGGCTATTTCTTTTTTTGGTAACAGCATTGAGTTTACGCATACCATCTCGCATAAAACCCCGTTGCAATCCATCACTATATTTTCCACCCTGCATAATCTGAAAACGCTCCCTGAACAGGAGCAAGAGTTTTTTCATGAACACCTTGGCGAGCTCTTCAATCCTGCCACTGATTTTGTAAAAGGCCCGCATTTGCTCATGACCCCTGATATGAAAAGCGCGGTGGCGAAGATCTTTGCCTGCACCTATACCGGTGCTACCCGTCTGATGTTTCTGAAGAGCCAGGTGACGGAACTGCTTTCTCACTTTATTGGCAACTGTGCTGTGGAGTCACCTGTGGTTGGTGATCAGGACCGCGATAAGTTGTATCAGGCGAAAGCCATTCTTGCCGATAACATTGCTACTCCTCCTTCACTCAAGGAACTCTCCAAAGTTATTGGACTCAACAGTTATAAGCTGAAGAAGAATTTCAAAGAACTTTTTGGTGTACCAGTCTTCAAGCATCTGCAAAACGAACGCCTCATCAAAGCACATCACCTTTTACGTGAAAGTGATATGACCGTTCAGGAAGCCTCCTGGGCAGTGGGTTATGAAAGTGTGAGTTCTTTCTCTAATGCCTTCATCAAGAAATTTGGCTTCCGCCCCAGCGAGGTGAAGAAGTAATCCTTCCCGAACAGATCTCTATCCTTTTTGAACAAATGGCGCTGGCCCCCCTGCGCGACTTTTGTGCTATCAATAACACAAAAGAAATATGAAAACAGGAAGAGCAATCGGATCAGAGGTGCTGATCTGGAGTTTGGTGTTTACTTTATTCGGGGTACTCGATGTAATTCCGGCCACCCGTGATTCCATCTGGCTGCAGGGTGTGGTCGCGTGTACGTTAGTTATTCCTATCGCACTGACGGCCGCAACATTCTATTACAAAACGGGAAGCAAATTCAATGGCGTAGCCGTTGCTTTGGTGATGGTCACTGCTGCGTTGCTGCTTGATGTGCTCATTACCGTTCCGTTTTTCGAAATGCCTTATCATGGGAGAAGTCATTTTGATTTCTTCACTCATCCCTTGCTGTGGATCATCGTACTGGAAGATGTGGTGATCATTTATCTCTACTACAGGATGAAAGTAATGCGCGCGCATTTCGCTTAAACCAATCAATCAACTTAATCAAAATACGAATATGAAAGATCAACCTATTTTAATTCTTGGCGGAACCGGAAAAACCGGTCGCAGGGTAGCACAACGATTGACTGCGATAGGCAAGTCAATTCGCATTGGCTCACGAAATGAAACTCCTGCTTTCGATTGGGAGAATACGGCTACGTGGGAGAACGCACTAAAAGATACAAAGTCGGTGTACATTACTTTTCAACCCGATCTCGCAGTACCTGGAGCGACAGGTGCGATTTCAGCGTTCACGCAACTTGCTGTAAGAAGCGGAATACAAAAACTGGTTTTGCTTTCAGGAAGGGGAGAGAAGGAAGCGCAGGTGTGTGAGAAGATTGTCATCGATAGCGGAATAGACTATACCATTGTTCGTTGCGATTGGTTCAATCAGAATTTCAGTGAAAGCTTCTTCCTTGATCCGATTCGTGCTGGTCATGTGGCATTACCCAGAGCAGAGACCCTGGTGCCGTTTGTCGATGCCGATGACATTGCTGATGTAGTAGTGGCATCGCTTACCGATGGAAAACATTCGAATAAAATTTATGAGCTCACCGGCCCGCGTCTGCTTACATTCAGACAGGTAGTCGGGGAGATTGCCCAGGTTACCGGACGAACCATTGCTTTTCAATCCGTATCGATAGATGAGTATGTGAAAATGCTTCGTGAGTATAACGTACCGGAAGACTACATCTGGCTGGTAAATTATTTATTTACCGAGGCGCTGGACGGAAGAAATTCCAGCATAACAACTGACCTTGAAAAGGTATTAGGAAGAAAAGCAAAAGACCTATCGGCATATGTGAAAGAGACTGCCGCTACAGGTGTGTGGAATGGATAGCCTCTGATTATTTCGTATAGTCATGTACCGTCTCGTGAGTGGGGCGGTACATTACTAAAAAGGGTGACTACTTTATTGCTTTTTCTTTTGAGCCTCGTTCACTAATACGTGAAGTGAGTTTTCGGGTGTGACTTTTATATAATTTCCTTTTCCCTTCTCTGCCAGCAGCTCGATAGATGCGATGGCTTCCGGTTTTTGGCTGAAATCAAAAACACTGAGATCGACCTTGGGATTTTTCTCTACTAATTTATAAAGCGCTTCACTGGTGTTGAATTCACCATCGGTGGCCAGAATGATTTTATTGTTCCCATCTTCAATGAAGTTTTTGTTAGCGGTCTTATATGCTAAGTTAAGTCCGTCAAGAATATTCGTGTTTCCTTCGGAGCGCAGTGTTTCAATAGCACGCATGATCTTCGTGGTATCACTGGCCGATAAAGGAGGCAAATGTACTGTGGCTCTGCCTGAATAAATAACAATACTCACTTCATCTTCTGTTCTCATCAGGCGCACCAGTTGTTGGAAACTTTCTTTCAATAATGGAAGTCGGTCTGGTTTATTCGTGGATGCAGATACGTCAAGTAGTAGCACGATGTTATTAAATGCATAACCTTCGAATGAAGTGCGTTCCTGCGATACTTCGGCAACAGATTCTGGTTCCTGTTTTTGTTCCGGCTCTTTAGGTTTTGGTGGTTCGTAGTAAAACTTCGGAGGCTGCCGGATATAAGAGAGAAGATATACCGGCCGCATCGGATCGTTCACGGAATATTCGTTTCCTCCCAAACCTAGCTCTGCAAATTTATTGTATTGATAAACGATAGCGTTGTGCATGTATAGAATGTCACCATAGGTTTTGTATTTATTGTCGATACTGGCTGGAAAGTTATTCACTTTTTCTTCGAGTGTTTTGAGATTTCCGGGAATGTACTCGTAGGGATTGTAGGGGCAGAGCCCGTTATTTTTTCCAACCCGAACAATGCCCTTCATGTATTTTAATTGATTGATGATTAAATCGCGCTGGTCTTCATGAATAGCTGAAGTAGAGATAGGAGATTGAGCTTGCTTATACACTTTGGCGTCCACTTGTTTTAATATGCTCCGGCTATCATCGGTCGCTTTTAGTAGTACGGTTGACGTTATTGTCCATGAATTTGTTTTTCGTAGTGGATAGGAATCGTAAACCTCTCGCATAAACAGAAAGAGTCTTTCTTTGCGTATGTCAAGTTCACTATACAGGGTTTCAATGGTTTTAAGTTTTGTTTCCAGAAAATCCATACTTGCATCGCGAAAAGCACCGCTACTCATGTACTGACTCAATTCAATAACATGATCCTGTAAGGCGAGCATGATTTGTTCGATGTCATTGATCTGGTCCACCAGGTTTTTGCGGTAAGGTGCAGGCAGGTTTTTACTTTCTTTAATCAGCAGTCCGTGCAGGCTAACAGGGATAAAGAACTTGTCGAATTTGATTAACGGATTCCGATGTGGTATATCTCCTTCACGCAAGTCGTTCCATGTACTTTCTTCGCTACGCAATTCTTTGTAGAGGTTTGACATTGACCGCACACATTCATCAATATAATAAACAATTTCATTGAGTTGATTAAAACTGCTAACTGGCAATGGAGCAGGTTGCTTCGTAGCCGGCAGGCTATCGATTAATGGAAGTGAATAGGAGAGATGAGTAAGTGGCCAAGGTTTTTCGGGTAAATCAAAATCATATTCCCGAATAGCAACAGGGTAGTAAGCGAGCCCCGCTTCCGCGCAGAAGTTAGAATAGAAATGAAGAATGTCGTTGTTCAGGTAACTCTGAAGATTGTCATATAAGGCATTCAAGTATTCTCCATTGAGCGTAGATGTATTATTAAATTCATCCAGCGAGTGCTGCTTGGTTTTCTGAATAAACTCAAGTCCTTCAACTGTACTTTTTAAATAGCTCCCGGTCGGCAATCGTAACTTATGAAGGACTTGCAACATATCGTCCATCTCCAGAAATGATTTCAGGATTTCTTCTTTAGGATATCCGATGAATGTTTCTTCGTTGAAATTTTCTGATAACGTCCGGATTAGTTCGTCTTCATGTTGTATTGCTTTCATGAGTAATTGATAGGGATGCACAAAGCCGGCAGGTGTGGCGACCGACTTTGCTTCTGTGGAAACTTTAGCAGCAATTTTATCACGGGCTTTGCCCATCGCGATTTGTAACTGCTGCATTTCTCTTACCAGCCGGAACCCTTTATCCAGATCCGTTTTGTAATCTTCCAATCGCAGGTAAGCAATGATTTCTCCGTTTTTTTCGTAGCAATCATTATAAAGCTTCCAGAGTTCGCTGTTTATGGCTTTATAAAATGCATTCGTTCCGTTTTTTATTTTATCATACGCCTTTGGATCTGGTTGCTTTATACAATTGTAGGAATCGAAATAGCGAAAAACGAAGCTTGATTTTTTCTTGTATTCTTTAAGATCGGAGCAAAGGCGGTGAAGGCATTGAACGGAATTGTTCGTATTGACAATCATCTGATCGCAAAAATAAAGATTGTCGTAAAGCTTCACCTGTGCTTGAACTCCAAAGGACAGGAGGATGAAAAGGAAGGCGATTTTTTTCATACTATTGAATGAGTGGACTTATTCACACTTCTGATTTTATTTGGGCATTAGCCAGTTTTGGAGACAGAAATTACGTAAGGTAATGTACCAAGTTTACCGGTAAGTTGGAACGGGTAGGGCAGTTCGGAATTTTACTATGAGAGAACCCTGACAATCGCTGCAATCTTGGGTTATCCGCTAAAGGGAATAACAATTTAACTTCGTATGTGTTATATAATTATAAAGATGCAATGCACTATGCCAACCGAAAAGAAGAACACCACTAAAAATTCTTTGGTGAACAACATCAACCGAAGAAAGAAAGCAGGGATTTCACGCTCAAAAAAGAAATCAACAATAAGCGAGAAAGCGTACAAAGCAATGAAGAACAACTGGGGAAACAAGAAATAGGACCAGTTGATCTTATCGGATCACTTCGTATTTCTCTGGAATCATAGGGAATTTGTTTTTATACCCATCTGGCCATTGTAAACAGAACATGGCCCATTCTGAAACATACACCACTTTGCAACGCACGATTTCGCCCTTATAATAAAATTGTACAGTGTCCCCCTCGTGGATAGGAATTTCATTTTTATCGAACATCCCGATGAACTGACCTTTGAATAGCTCTTTTGGATCTGTGTTGCTCATTGTTGAAATACCTATTGGTAAATTTACAACTAACTATCAGATTTCTGACTAATTAAACTGGTCTGTACTGATTGATAATTACTCCATTGGAACAGGAAATTGAACTCAGAATTTTGAATCTGAACTGATTATTGAAAATTCGTAGTCCATTCCCAATGGCAGTTGGATTAATGAAGAGAAATAGCTCATCGATAAGTTTATTCTTAATTAACTCTGAAACGAAATTAGCTCCTCCATACACAATGATATCCTTGCCGCCCTGTTTCTTAAGTTTATTGATCGATTCGACCAGATCGCCATTCTCGACAATCACATTTTTTCCAGGTAATGTTTTAATAGTTTTACTGAAAACAATTTTTGGTGTATCAACAAAGATTTTTGCATAGGGATACTCCGGACTTTCCGGTTGTGTATTCACCACATTCTCCCAATAGGTAGAAAAGCCAGGTGCCATCTTTCTTCCCATCACGATCGTATCAATGCTTTCAGTGAGCAAACTCAGTGAATTCAACTGGTCCTTATCCATCTCCTGCGACATCCAATCCAATTGACCCTCAGGCCCTGCAACAAACCCATCCAGAGTCATTTGCATCTGTAGTTTTAGCTTTCTCATAATGTTAATCTTTCAACAAAACTATGCCAGCAGTTTTTTATTGTTCGGGTGTTATGCGGTCAATTAACGGGCTATTTGCGACAAGCTGATCAGAGCCAGCGTCTCACCTTACTTTTATATGCTGTATATTTTTCCCCGAATTGTTTTGTCAGCATTTTTTCCTCGAACGGAATAATGAAGTAATTGAGAATGATAAAGAACAACAGAGGAGACAGGAGGGAACTAAGAGAGGTGAGCAGTAGTGCTGCTCCAAGTAACAGTATAATCATTCCCAGATAAATCGGATTTCTGCTAAAGCGAAATGAACCCGAAGTGATCAGGAGGTTGGGAGTTTCAAAGGTTTGTAGAGAAGTTTTGTGTTCTGCTAGGAGACGGTTGGTGCGAAAGGTAAGGTTCAATCCGATCCCAATCAGAATAACACCAGCTATCGAATATGGATAGAAAATAAATGTTGAGATGGGTAAAAGAAAATGACAGAGAATTGAAAGAGATAATAACAGGATAAAATAGACATCGGGTACTATTTTAATTCTCATGATGAACGATGATAGTTTATCCGTTCTATTCCGCTTAGGATTCCGCCTTTGATCATCTTTCCATACCCGTCATCGTGGAGTGAATCAGAAAAGGAAAGTGCGAGTTGATAGTTCTTTCGGGCATTGGTAAAGTCTTTCAGGTCTTCATAACATTTACCGATGTTCAGATACAAAGAAGGATAAGCTCCTTTGGAGTCAGGCGCGTTCAGAGCGAAATGTAATGCAAGCTCGTCCCACTTCAGTTTGTCGTTAATTGAATTCTGATGACGGGCTACGTAATGAGCTGCTATAAATTTTTCAAAATCAGTTGCAGCTTCGTTCCAGGCTTTTTTAAACAGGAGAGATGCTTCAAGCGGTTTGCCTTCTCCTTCGAGGTTCATTCCTTCTGCGCAAAGCTTAACGATGGTATTGTCAGAATCGAATTGCATTTGGTGATTTTAATCCTCCTCTTTCACAATCACTTTTCCATCACTGCCAAAGTTTACTTTCTTTTTCCCTGCCGCACTTTTTAATTCAACCTTATAAGTAGAAATACCTTTGTGGTCAGTGCGTTCGCAATCATGAACAGTGTACGTGCTGAAGTCTTTGTTGATGGTTTCAGTTACTGCTTTTGGTAATTCTTCTTTCTTGATTTCATACTGATGTTTGGTTACTGTACCTGCTTTGTCAAACGTCACTTCGTGTTTCGTCTTCACCACCTTGAACTCGGCTTTATATTTTTCTTTTTTCTGATCCCACTTTAAATCCGTTGTTTCAGGATACATCTTCTTTAGTGAAGCTGAAACTTCCGCGGGGACCTGTACGGGTGCCGCCTCTTTTTTCTGAGCATGTATAGCTGTGGTAAAAAATAAAATACCCGCAAGGAAAAGTAACGATTTCATAGCAGTCGATTGTTAGGTGGTTATCTGTATCAGATTATACAAAATTAAGAAACAGATTTAATATTTAACTGGTTCGCGCTTCGGGAGACAGAGGGTCAATAATAAATCCCTGGCTTTTAGGACAGGGGATTTTTTGTTCTTCATCGTCTCCACAGGATCAATTTATTTTTTAAGTCTCGTGTTTAAAAAAAAATAATGTTTGAGAAGCTCATGACATAGGGTTGTCATGCCAGTCCTCCAACTTGGAGATTAATTGTAAATCACACAAAATCAATAATTATGACAACACAAGAGATTGCAAACAAGTACTTCGAATTGGCGAATCAGGGAAAATGGACTGAAATTCAGGAACGTTTTCATGATGACAATGTTACCTGCAAAGAACCAGAACACGCTGCTTTGAGAGGGGTGGCCATTGTGACAAAGGGAAGGGAAGCAAATCTGGCGAAGAGTGCAGCCAATCGTGAGCGGATAGAGATGCTTCATAGTCAATATTGCAGCGAGCCTGTGGTGGGGGGCAATTTCTTCAGTGTTGCCCTTAAGAGAGACGTGAAGTTTAAAGACAGGGGAAGAATTTTAGCAGAAGAGATCTGTGTATTCCATGTTTCGAATGGTAAAATTGTTTCCGAAGAATTTTTCTATTAATCGAATAGACTCAAATAAAAGTCCCCGGCTTGAAACCGGGGACTTTTTAGTTTTTGTTGATCATCGTCTCCGAAGGGGCGATGAATCATTAGTTTTCAGACTAAACTGCATCTGATAAGCTGGTGAAGGTAAAGTCACGAATCTTCATAGCAGGCACAAGCATGCTGCCTCCGCCAAATCCACCACCTACACGCATTTGTTTACCCAGCGTTTCTAGGTTATTCAGCATAATGATGGGGCTTTCATTGAAACGGAAGTTTTTAATCGGATGTTTGATCTTTCCATTTTCAATGTAGAATGTACTATCACGTGTCAATCCGGTAAACAATAATGTTTGCGGATCTACCGCACGGATGTACCAGAAGCGTGTAACCAGTACGCCTTTCTTGGTGTCCTTGATCATATCTTCAATAGAAGCACTGCCTCCATCCATAATGCGGTTGCCCGGAGGTGCGGTAGCAGCTACGTTCTTTTGTGCGGCCCAGTAACGATCATATTGCAGATTGGCAACTACACCGTTTTTAATCAAATCCATTTTCTGGCGGGCAAGACCAGCAGTGCTTCCCCCGCCACCACCACCAAAACCACCACCGCCTCCGCCACCACCAGCTCCGGCCCAAACAGATGCGGGTACTTCGTCATTCCACGGATCAGTATAAATATTTACGCGCTCATCCACGATTTTTTCTCCCAGCTTCGTACCACCCCCTTTTTTAGAAAGGAAGCTTCGGCCTTCATCCGCCTGGCGTGCATTCATGTTCAGCATTAAACCAATCAGATCGCCTGCAGCATTAGGCTCAAGGATCACAGTATATTTTCCCGGCTCGATTGCTTTAGCGTTACGTGATTGCAAAGCTTTGTCAATAGCGATCTGAGATGCTTCAGCGGTATTTAGTTTGCTCACATCATTAAAGTTGCGAGCGACCCAGCCTGACCCCGTCCCATCATTGGAACGCATCGTTACCGTGAAGTCAACATTCGTTCCTTTGTTGTATGCAAATAATCCTTTGCTGTTCATGATTGAACTGAAGGCACGATTGTCTTCCAGATATCCTGCTGCGGTTACATCTTTCTTGGTAGCAGGGTTAATGCTATCCGCTGCTGCCTGTGCTCGGTAGTCAGGCGTGATTTTTCCAGTTGCATCAGACCATGTTTTGGAATCGGGGCCGTAAGTCTGCTGGCCAAGTGGTTCCATGAACTCCGGGTTTTCAGGAGCAAGCTGTGCAAGCTCTTCCGCGCGTCTCACTGCTTTTTCCAGCGAAGCATCGTCAAATTCATTTATCGTTGCTGATCCGGATTTCTTTCCGAAATAAGATTGCACCGCAAGACTTACGTTGCTGTCTTCGCCTGCGGTAGAAACGCTGTTACGTGCATAGCGAATGTTTCCTCCATCATTGCCGGTTAAGGTTGCTTCAATGCCATCAGCTTTAGAAAAGCCGATCACCTTTTCTAATATCTTCTTAGCATCTTCTTTTGAAAGTATAGCCATATTGATTTACAATTTTAGATTTACGAATTAAATTATATAGTTCTGCCGGTGTTGATTACGTTTACTCCGTTGAAACGTGCAGTAGCTGACCCATGTGATACCGCATTGGACTGACTAGGTTGCCCTTTGCCATCACTGAAGGCTCCGTTCAAACGGTAATCACGTTCATCACAAATTTGTGCGCATGAATTCCAGAACTCCTGTGTGTTGGCCTGATAAGCTACGTCTTTCAGCATGCCCGTGATTTTTCCTCCTTTGATTTCGAAGAACAGCACACCGCCAAACTGGAAGTTGTAGCGTTGCTGATCGATAGAGAATGATCCGTCTTTCACGATGTAAATGCCCTTATCTACACCGGATATCATTTGTTCAGGTGTCAGTTGTTGTTTGCCTGGTTGTAATGAAACATTGGCCATGCGTTGAAACTGAACATTTGCCCAGCTTTGTGAATAGCAGCATCCGTGTGATTCTTTCTCACCCAGAATATTTACCTGGTCACGGATTGCCTGGTAGTTTACCAGCGTACCGTCTTTAATCAGATCCCACTCTTTGCATTTCACACCTTCATCATCGTAAGCGACTGCACCCAACGAGCCAACTTGTGTTTTGTCTGCTTTGAAATTGACGATGTCACTACCGAATTTAAACTTCTTCGATTGCCATTTGTCCATGGTGAGGAAGCTGGTACCCGCGTAGTTTGCTTCATAACCGAGTACGCGATCCAGTTCCGTTGGATGACCTACTGATTCGTGAATGGTCAGCCACATATGTGAAGGTTCCAGCACCAGATCATATTTACCTGGCTCTACTGATTTAGCAGCAATCATTTCTTTCACCTGCTCAGCCGCCATGGTTGCATCTTCAACAATGTCGTAAGTCTTATTATAAAGAATAATTCCTCCCGGCCCTTTGATTTTATCTTCTGCCAATCCATCAAGGTATTCATAGCCCATTCCAACCGGAGCACTGAACGCGGAGCGGGTTTTGAATGAACCAGTTGCACGATCTACCGCCTGCACCTGGAAGTCAGGACCAATGCGGTGAACATCCTGATCGATGTACGATCCTTCAGATGAGGCAAAATACTTTTGCTCATTCACTAAAAAGATCCGGCTATTCACAAAGTTGGCCCCTTTCTCCATCGCTTTCGCATTGGCATTTAAGAGCAGATCCACTTTGTCTTTGATGGGAACTTCGAAACCATTTTTCTTGATGGGTGTTTTCCAGCTTACTTCTCCATAAGAAGGGGTAGGGGCTAGTTTCACTGGTTCTTTTTGGAATTTGGAATTTGCTTTTGCAATAGCAACGGCTTTTTCTGTTGCTTTCTTAATTCCGTCAGCAGTCACGCTATTGTTTGCTGCGAATCCCCATGTGCCATTTACAATCACGCGTACGCCTACTCCGAATGATTCGGTATTCAGAATATTCTGAACTTTTTTCTCGCGTGTGATCACAAACTGATTGAGATAACGACCGATGCGTACATCCGTGTAGGTTGCACCCAGCGACTTCGCAGTATTCAATGCGATATCTGCCAGTTGTTTTTTCTGCGCTGCGTCCATCAAAGGCTGCAGCATATAGGCAGTATCTACCTCCCTGGCAAAAGAAGGCAATGGCAACATCATCGCGCCAGCACCCAGTCCTGCCAATTGTATAAAGTCTCTTCTTTTCATTTATGGTTTAGGTTTTAGATTGTTCTTCCTGTATTGATTACGTTCACTCCGTTGAAACGTGCAGTAGAGCTTCCGTGTGATACAGCACTCGCTTGTGAAGGTTGTCCTTTGCCATCGAAGAAAGATCCGAACAGGCGATAATCTTTTTCATCGCACACTTTCACGCAACTGTTCCAGAACTCCTGGGTATTTGCCTGATAAGCCACATCATTCAGCATGCCTGCGATCTGACCGTTCTTGATTTCATAGAACACGCTTCCACCAAATTGGAAATTATAGCGTTGCTGATCGATGGAGTAGGAACCACGACCCGCGATGTAAATTCCTTTCTCTACATCTTTAATCATTTGATCTATGCTGTACGGATCTTTACCTGGAGCGAGCGATACGTTAGGCATGCGCTGAAACTGTACATCACTCCAGCTTTGTGCATAGCAGCAGCCGTGTGATTCATTTTGTCCAAGCATGTGTACCTGATCACGAATCCCTTGCAGATTTACCAATGTTCCTTCTTTGATCAGATCCCAGCGTTTTGCTTTTACGCCTTCATCATCATACCCTACCGCACCCAGTGAACCGGGTTGTGTTTTGTCAGCAAAGATGGTGACTTGCTTACTTCCATAATTGAATGTGCCTGACTTCAGTTTATCGATACTCACAAAGCTGGTACCTGCATAGTTGGCTTCGTAACCCAAAATACGGTCAAGTTCCAGCGGATGGCCTACTGACTCGTGAATGGTTAGTCCAAGGTGATTAGGTTCCAGCACTAAATCGTACTTACCCGGCTCCACTGATTTGGCGGTGATCATTTCACGTGTTTGCTTCGCTGCCAATGCAGCATCTTCTACGATGTCGTACGTGTTGCGATAAAGGATGATACCTGCTGGTCCAGGCAGTTTATCTTCCGCTTGAGGAATCAGGTATTCATAACCCATACCCATTGGTGCACTCATCGCATCACGCGATTTGAACTTACCGGATGCTTTATCTATGGAAGATACAGTAAATGTTGGCCAGATGCGATGAATGTCCTGATCGATATATGATCCATCCGTTGATGCAAAATATTTCTGTTCATTGATCTGGAACAAATTTGAGTTAGCAAAATTGGCTCCATTCTTCAGTGCAGCAGCGTTAGCTCTTAATAACAAATCAGCTTTCTCGGACACGGGAACTTCAAATGAGTTTTTCTGAATCGGAGTCTTCCACGTTACTTCTCCCTGGCCAGGTGCAGGAGCTAGTTTCACGGGCTCTTTCTGGAATTTCGAATTGGCTTTAGCGATAGCCATTGCCTGTTCCGTTGCCTTCTTCACTCCATCAGGAGTAACATTATTAGTGGAGGCAAAACCCCACGTACCTTTGTTGATTACGCGAACACCCACACCGAACGATTCGGTGCTGACAATGCCCTGCACTTTGTTTTCACGTGTAGAAACAAACTGGTTGAGGTAACGACCAATGCGAACATCTGCATACGTTGCACCTCCTGACTTCGCGGTATTTAATGCGACATCAGCTAATTGTTTCTTTTGAGCTACCGTAAGCGGAACTTCAAGCAATGCTTCTTCGGGAATTACATTTCCCATGGCGGAGAAAGGAAGCATCAGACTTCCTAATCCAAGACCGGTCAATTGAACGAAATCTCGTCTTTTCATTTATTCTGTTTTAGAGGCTTTACTTCTGAATGATAGAAGAGTACATTTTACTCTGCTACCTGCGTTTTAAAGTAGGCCAAAAAACAAGAAAGGATACCAAAAATGGTATCCTTTGAAACAGAATTATATGAATGGTCGCTCCGGCTTCCTGATCAGGAAAGCTGAGAAAAATCAAATGAGGTTTCCAGGAATTTCGTAGTGAATTTTCCCGAACGGAAAGTTGGATTATCCATCAGTTTAAGATGGAATGGAATCGTTGTTTTTACTCCATCAATTACAAATTCACTCAACGCACGTTTCATTCTCGTAATTACTTCTTCACGTGACTGGCCGCTTACAATAAGTTTCGCAATCATTGAATCATAATTAGGAGGAATGGTATAGCCCGCATACACGTGACTGTCTACACGAATACCGTGTCCGCCTGGCATATGAAGGTTGATGATTTTTCCTGGTGAAGGGCGGAATCCGTTGGCAGGATCTTCTGCATTGATACGGCATTCCATCGCAAATAAATTCGGGAAGTAGTTCTTTCCTGAGATAGGCACACCGGCAGCAACCTTAATTTGTTCTTTGATCAGATCATAGTCGGTTACTTCTTCCGTAATCGGGTGTTCTACCTGGATACGGGTATTCATTTCCATGAAATAGAAATCACCATGCTTATCGACAAGGAATTCAATTGTTCCCACCCCTTCGTAGTTGATTGCCATCGCACCTTTGATTGCGGCAGCACCCATACGCTCACGTAAATCCTGACTGACTACCGGAGAGGGAGTTTCTTCAACCAGCTTCTGGTGTCTGCGTTGAATAGAACAATCACGTTCAGAAAGGTGACATACTTTTCCATATTGATCGCCTACCAATTGAATTTCAATGTGACGCGGCTCTTCCACAAATTTTTCAAGATACAATCCATCGTTACCGAATGATGCAGCCGCCTCACGCTTGGCATCATCCCAGGCTTTTTGAAATTCAGATTCATCGTTGATAATCCGCATTCCTTTACCGCCACCACCAGCCGTTGCTTTCACAATCACCGGATACTTGATTTTTTTGGCAAGCTTCATGCCTTCCTCAACACTTTCGAGAAGCCCGTCAGATCCTGGAATAACAGGTACACCTGCGCGCTTCATGTTGTCTTTAGCTGTAGCTTTATCTCCCATGGCTTCAATCATGGCAGGAGAGGGGCCGATGAATTTGATTCCGTATTCATGACAGATGGCAGAAAACTCTGCACGTTCTGACAAGAAACCATATCCCGGGTGAATGGCGTCCGCACCGGTAATCTCTGCGGCAGAAATCAGTCGTGGAATGTTTAAGTAAGATTCTTTGCTGGCTGCACCACCAATACACACGGCTTCGTCAGCAAAACGAACGTGAAGACTTTCGCGGTCTGCTGTGGAGTATACAGCTACAGTTTTAATGTCCATCTCCTTGCACGTACGAATGATACGCAATGCAATTTCTCCACGATTGGCAATTAATATTTTTTTAAACATAAGATCAGTTAAAAAGTTACTGGTTAAAAGTTAAAGGTTCGCTAATAGTTGTCGTGAGATATTCCACTTACTATTAATGATTAACAATTAACTGTCTGTTAATCCGCTTCAACAACAAACAATACCTGATCGTACTCTACCGGTGAAGCATTCTCTACCATCACTTTTACGATAGTACCGGATACTTCTGATTCGATTTCATTGAACAGCTTCATGGCTTCAATGATACACACTGTCTTTCCTTTTGTGATTTTATCACCTACGGAAGCAAATGCCGGTGAATCAGGATTGGACGAACGATAGAACGTACCAATCATTGGGGATTTGATTTCTACTGTTTTCTTTCCGGAAGCAACTTCGGCTTTTTCTGCCTTGGCAACAGGAGCAGTGGCCACTGCGGGTTGTTGTACAACCGGTTGCTGAGCCACTACAGGGGCTGTCACTACCTGAGCAGATGACTTTAATATTTTTTGATCTGGTTCACGCTTGATGTGAAGTTTCAATTCTTTCGTTTCAATATCTACTTCATTTAAGCCCGAGTGAGCAATGAAATCGATAAGGTCCCTGATCTCAGAAGTTTTCATTTCAGAATTGGTTTGGTTTTTATCAGTGGCACCAGCAGCGGGTTTCTTAGCTGCAGATGTTGTGTTTTTTTTAGGTGTTGCCATAACTTATTCTTTCACGCGTTCTACATACTCACCAGTAGCGGTCTTGATCTTGATGAGGTCTCCGGTATTTACAAACAAAGGAACTTTGATTTCTGCGCCAGTTTCGATTGTAGCCGGCTTCAGTGTGCGTGTAGCTGTATCTCCTGCTAATCCTGGCTCAGTATAAGTAACCATGAAATTAACGTGAGCAGGAGCTTCCGCAGTAATTGGATTGCTGCCATTCTCAAAAGCAATCAACAAAGTTACTCCTTCTTTAATGAAATTTACGGAGTCACCAAGTAATGCCTTATCGATATAAACCTGATCGAATGTTTGATTGTCCATTACCACCAGGCTATCTCCATCTGCATAGAGGTACTGGTATTCTTTTGTTTCCACGCTAAGTATCTCTGCAGCATCACCGGGACGGAAACGGTTTTCTACAATTTTACCGGTACGCACGCTACGCATTTTTAACTGGTAGAAGGCGCGCAGGTTGCCCGGAGTACGGTGTTGCATTTCCTCCACTTGCACAACTTCACCGTTGTAGCGCATGTAATTGCCTTTGCTTAGATCAGAAATTGAAGCCATGATTTTAAATCGTCTTTAAGTTACAAAAGTATAATTATCAGTATCACATTCAAGAGCTAAATCACCGTGCCAACGCCTATTGGCACAGTTGAATGATTAGCTGTTGTATGCCCATTTTACATAAACGGCACCCCAGGTAAATCCACCGCCAAAGGCTGCCAGAAGAAGGTTATCTCCTTTTTTTAATTTTTTCTCATAGTCCCACAATAGCAGCGGAATAGTTCCTCCGGTAGTGTTTCCGTAACGTTCGATGTTCATCATCACCTTTTCTTCACTGATACCTACACGATGAGCGGTCGCATCGATGATTCTTTTATTTGCCTGATGAGGAACAAGCCAGGTAATATTTTCGGCATTCAGGTTGTTACGTTCGGCAACCTGTGCTGAGACATCAGCCATGTTGGTCACTGCAAACTTGAATACGGCCGCGCCTTCCTGATATACATAATGCTGACGAAGGTCTATTGTGCTCTTGGATGCAGGCATGCGGCTGCCACCTGCTTTCATGTGCAGATACGTTTCCCCTGATCCATCACTCTTTAAAATAGAATCCATTACCCCCACATCTTCAGTAGTAGGTTCGAGCAATACACAACCGGCTCCGTCTCCGAAGATGATGCACGTTGTCCGGTCTGTGTAATCAAGAATGGCAGACATCTTATCTCCACCAATCACCACTACTTTCTTATACATGCCTGACTGAATGTAGCTGGCCCCGGTTGATAATCCGAAAATAAATCCGGAACAGGCAGCAGCCATGTCAAAACTGAATGCATTGGTTGCACCAACTGCAGTGGCTACTATGTTCGCAGTTGCAGGGAAGGTCATGTGTAAACTGCGAAGATGATCAGGTCAATTTCTTTGGGATCTGTTTTGGTTTTGCCAGCATAGCTTTCACTGCTGCAATACCCATTACGGATACGCCCTGATTATCTCCCTTAAAATTCTTCTCTTTAATGCCCGTACGTGAGGTGATCCACTCATCACTGGTAATTCACCGTGGTTTCGAGCTCCATTAGTGGGTGACGTAGTCTGGTACATAACCACCTACTCCTGTAATTGCCGCCCTGATTTTGTTCATAACCTGTTTTCTTTCTGGTCGCTTGTGAGCGAAACTATCTACTTATAAAAAACAAAGGCCCGACTGTTCTTCACAATCGGGCTATTTCTAAACACACGTTAACCGTTTTGTTTGTCCTTGAGACAAGCAATAATTGATTTCCAATACGTTAGCGATGGCTTTAAAAACCGCATGGCCTGATTTATGCCAATACTTCTTTTTCCATTACCACGCTACCCTTGTAGTACAGTTTGCCTTCGTGCCAGAAAGCACGGTGCTGCAGGTGGTGTTCTCCTGTAGTAGGGTCAATTGAAAATTGTTTGGCAGTCGCTTTGTAATGCGTTCTTCTTTTATCTCTGCGGGTTTTCGAGGTTTTTCGTTTCGGATTTGGCATAACCTATCTGTTTATTTTAACTTTTTTAATTATTCCCATCTGGGATCTATATGATCATCTTCTGATTCATGGGTATCAGTCGATGAAGTATAAATCACTTTTCCTTCTTCGTTTTCATCATTTTCTTCTTCTTCCTGAAACCGTGGATGCAGTTTTCGCATCGGTATTTCGAGAATGATATACTGCAAGCATCGGGTTGCCCTGCAATTCAGGCTTGTGGTGTCGCGGGTGATGATGATAATCTCATCGCTAAGTTCCATTTCTTCTTCCCCGTATTTAAAGACTACTTTCTTGTCAATAGTCACCGGAAAATCGAATGGATCGAGGCTTCGGTCACAAACCAATGTGGTTTGCCCGACTACCTTAAACTCAGCTTCAATGAACGTCTCGTGCTTATTCAGCACCACTTCTGCATTAAATTTTCCCCGGAAAAGCAAAATCTTCCGTACTCCGGCGTTGAACTCATCACTTAATTCGTAGCTAAATGTATGACTCCTGTTGCTCAGGCCGATGATATTGACGCTATATGGGTTCAAACTCAAGGCCTTAAAAATGAGCGGGCAAATTTACTCCAATTGTTGGATTTTGGGTGAATTTTTATGGACTTTATTGATTTTCAGCCCAAAACAAGCGAATTCGTACGTTTTAGAGGTGTCTAGGGAAGTACAAAATCGGTGTGCACTTTGGTTTTCAGTACTTCTGCGGGTTGCTTGTCAAAACTATCAACGAGGTATTCAACCACACCTTTTGAACTCCCAGCTTAATGGCAATTCTTGCAAAAAATAAGTTCGCTTTCGAATACCTTGTGATCTACAAAAATCAACTGAATACAGGCCATCAGGTAACTAACAAATGAAAGCGCTCCCAGGGTCTCAATTGATTCAGGGTTCCGAATGAGCTGGTTTACTTCTTCTTCCGGAAAATTCCTCTCCTTGGCTATTTTGAAAATCATTTCCCGCTCTGCTTTGGCGAAATGCTTGTCGGCTTCTGCGAGTTGTATGAGGATGTTGAGTTGCTTTTTGGTTACAATGTCCATCAGTAGGGTTATGGATTCAGCTAAATCTAATAATTCCGCGCGAATTAACTGTTTAATCAGCAAAATCGGCCAGAACTTGAAGTTAAACGGTCATTATCTCCTATGGATTACCTGCTCTTGACTTGATAATGGCTGCTGCCGCGTATATCGCTTCACGCAATGAGCTCTCGTCTGCCTGGTTTTTTCCAGCAATCGCATATGCTGTTCCATGATCGGGAGAAGTTCTGACCACGGGAAGTCCGGCAGTGAAATTCACTCCGTTTTCAAAAGCGAGTGTCTTAAATGCCACCAATCCCTGGTCGTGATACATAGCCAGAATTCCATCATACTTAATATAATTGGAGGCACCGAAGAATCCGTCAGCGGGGAAAGGGCCAAAAATCAATTTGCCTTTGTTCTTAAGGTCCTGAATTACCGGAAGAATGACATTCTTTTCTTCATCACCGATCAAACCTTCGTCACCTGCATGGGGATTAAGACCCAACACGGCAATCTTAGGCTTACTGATTCCAAAATCCTTTTTAAGGGAGAATTCAAGCAATCGTATTTTCAACTCCACTCTTTCCTTCGTGATATGCTGTGCTACTTCTTTCAAAGGCATGTGTTCTGTAACCAATGCTACTTTAAGTTGATCGGTCACCATCATCATCAGGCTTTCAGTTGCGTTGAAAGTATGGGTGAGGTATTCTGTATGTCCACGAAATGGGAACTGATCACTGTGGATAGTGTTCTTGTCGATGGGTGCAGTGACAAATCCATCGATTAATCCTTCTTTCACTTCTTCTACTGCTTTCTGTAAGCTGGTAAGCGCAGCCTGGGCGCTTTGTTTCGATGGCTGACCAGGATTGATCTCGATTACATCTTCCCAGCAATTCACCACGTTGATAGATTTTGGAAAGAATTGTCCTTTGCCTTTTACCTGACTGTAGTTGAACTCTTCAAGGTTCATCAGCTTGCGATAGTATGACAGAACCCGGGTTGATCCGTACACAACAGGAGTGACCATGCTGAGTAAGCGGTTATCAGCTAATGCTTTAATCACTACTTCTGGCCCGATGCCATTCAGATCACCGATGGTTATGCCTATGCGTGGTTTATCTATTGTCTTTTGAGAACTCATATCATTCAGTTAAACAGCGGCAAGATAACATTTGATGCTGGATTCTGGGCACTGGATTCTTGGATAGATTGCTGTGAGCAACCAGTATTGAGAATCTAGTATTCAGTTTATTCTTCCCCGTCTCCACCTAATCTGCAGAAATTATCCTGTCCGATATGAAGCAATGCATCGCCCGCATTGACAACCGGATTGTTGTTCAGTCCAACCACATAGCCATTAGCAGGCGATTTTACTTCTTCTTTGAACTCACCAAACGGATCAGTGAGTGTGCCCACGGTTTGGTTTTTATGAATAAGCTCTCCACACCTGATGTAACTTTGAAATAATCCGGCAGTGCGCGCACGTACCCACGAAGAGTTCCATACAATTCTGTTTTCTTCTTTTGGGGCAGGTGCTGAATCAATCATGTTCAGATGTTTCATCAAGCGAAGTGTTCCGTTCACGCCTTCTTCAATGGCATATTGATCGAAGCGAATCGATTCACCACCTTCATATACGATGATGTTTTTGCCCTTCTTTGCGGCAGTTTGTCGCAATGAGTGTGGACGAAAAGGAGAATCAATTGTAAATGGAGCATTGAACGCAGCCGCCAGTTCTACATTCTTCTCATCCTGCATCACACAGCGAACCTGTGGATAGTTGGTACGCATGGCGCCACCCGTGTGAAAATCCACACCATAATCAATGTAGGGAATCACATCGTGTGTCATGTGATAGGCCACCCGTGAAGCCAATGATCCGGATTTGCTTCCCGGAAAGGAGCGATTGATATCTTTTCCATCGGGAACTTCACGTGAGTAGTTGAGAAAACCGTAAAGATTAATCACGGGCATGCAAAGAACGGTACCACGTTTTACTTTGTGGTAACCGAGATCAATAATCCTTCGCACGATTTCCATGCCGTTGATTTCATCACCATGCATTCCGGCAGTTAATGCCAATACTGGTCCGTCTTCCGGTGAGCGATAAACATAAATAGGTGTATCAATTTGAGTGCGCGATGGAAGGCGCGCAATATTGATGTGGATCTCTTTGAATTCTCCGGGCTGAATGGAATGCTCGCCAATGGTCAGGTCTTTCATCTTCTAAGTTTTGATCAAATAAGAAGTTTGATCAAATGTAGAATTTAGAATTCACAATATAGAATCGAGCTTGGTCAGGCGTTTACCTTGTCCTTCTGGATCTTCTTTTTGCCTGCGTGCTTTTCGAGATACAGGTAGATCTTGCCCGCAATATCCACTTTAGTGGCATCTTCAATTCCTTCCAGGCCGGGAGAGGAGTTGACTTCGATAATGAGTGGTCCGCGTTTTGAATTGAGCATATCCACACCGGCTACACCAAGCCCCATTTTTTTAGCAGCCGTAATCGCAGCGGATTTTTGTTGCCTATCAAGTTTTACCACTTCAGCATAACCGCCTCGATGAAGGTTAGAGCGAAACTCTCCGTCACGGGCTTGTCGCTTCATCGCACCCACTACTTCACCATTTACTACAAATGCACGGATGTCAGCACCTTTTGCTTCTTTGATAAATTCCTGCACGATGATGCGTGCATGTAATCCATGAAATGCTTCAATTACGGATTGAGCTGCTTTTTTATTTTCAGCCAATACTACGCCAATACCTTGTGTTCCTTCCAGCAATTTAATTACCACAGGTGCTCCGCCTACGGCTTCGATCACGCCTTCCGTATCTCTGGAGTAATCCATGAAGATAGTTTTCGGGAGATCCAGACCAGCGCGTGAAAGAATCTGTAAGCTTCTCAATTTATCGCGTGAGCGAATCAAGGCCTGAGATTCAATGGCAGTAAAAACTTTCATCATCTCAAACTGACGCACTACAGCTGCTCCGTAAAAAGTGACTGAAGCACCGATGCGTGGAATGATTGCATCGAAATAATCCAGTCTTTTTCCGTTATACCACACCACCGGATTTTTTTTCTCGATATAGAGCACACACTTCATGTGATCGATGATCTCCACACGGTGTCCTCGTTTTTCACCTGCTTCTTTCAGGCGTTTCGTGGAATATAATTTCGGATTGCGGGAAAGAATGGCGATGTTCATGCGCCTTGTTGTTTGCTTAAGTAATATAAATCTTTTTTCGTTACATCAATTAAAAACCGATTGCACAAAATTTTGCGCCCCAGTAAAACGGGGAATTTCAGGTTTCCCCGATTACTCAACGAA
>JBGATZ010000010.1:0-24554 GCA_044228905.1 Cyclobacteriaceae bacterium
CGAAGGATTATTTTCCAGCCAATGGATGCTTTCTTTTACGCTTCCCTGTTTTGCGAGCACCTGAATGCCATGCTGAGCAAGCATAGCTTCCAGCTTGGCTTGCGCAGGCAACTCGTCTTCGATGATAATTACTTTCATTACTGATTATTAAAGTTGGCTTCGCATATTCTTCGGTTCTAAACAGTTAATTCAATTGGTTAACAGAACTAATGGTAATTTAACGGTGAAAGTCAGTTCTGTTCTTTCTGTACTAATGTTATTTCCGGTTATAATCCTGAACCGTTCATCAAGATTCTTCAACCCGATTTTGGACGAATGCTGAACCATATTTCGTTGACGGATGGAATTAATGATCCACAAATGTCCGTCACGTACATCCACATCGATGAACATAGGCCATTGTTCACTGATTTCATTGTGCTTCACTGCGTTTTCAAAAGCTACGAAGACCGAGGTAGGAGGGATCAGAAAACTCTTCTCAGTAGAATCGCTAAATCGTTTTTTGATGATCAACGCTTCGCCAAAACGCAAGTGAAGTAACTCTGTATACTTGTGCGTGAATTCCAGTTCGTCTTCAAGTAAAACCAGCGTTTGATTCTTCTGACTTAATATATAACGATACACATCAGCAAGGTTATCATTGAATAAGAGCGCTTTTCTGCTGTCAGTATTGATTAAATGAGAGAGCGTATTCAATGAATTAAACATGAAGTGCGGGTCGATCTGATTTTTTAATGCAGTCAGTTCTGCTTCTGCTTTCGCCCGTGACAGTTCTGCATTCTTTAATTGTTCGCTCTGCTGTTCTTTCACCATAAAAACAGTTTCGTACACGTGAGTTACGAACAGGACACAAATTACATTGACCAGCGCAACAACTACAACAGTATCCCACTTGATAGTAAAACCTACCCACCGATACCACAAACATAGCCAGGCAATAGTTAGCGGTGTAGTATAAAAAATATTGTTCATGAAAAGAAGGATCAGCTTTTCAATCGGTTTATCGAACCATGTAAATCGCTTGCGTGTACGAAATAACAAATAGCGGTTGCCCTGCCAGATGAGTGCAGCCAGCACGATAAAGTATATATAGCCAAGCCAGTAGCCGGCATCATACAAAGAAAGCGAACCAAATAATCCGGTGAAGTTAGGAATGACTATTCCGAAAGACGGAATACCGATGAGCCGCATGAGCCGGTCATTCAGTTTTACTTCGTTAGAAATAGTTTCCGTTTCGGTCATCAATTATTCCGGTTCAGCAATGAACGCAAAATTCGTGTTTATAAAGTTCGCATTTTCAATTTGTAAATAACAAAAATGATTCGTCTTGTCTTTCCATTCACCGTTTTTATAATGATTGCCTGCAAAGAAAAGAAACAGGAGAAGAACTTCAGGCCCGAACGAATCAGCAAGACTGCTTCCTTTACGGTTCGTGATTCCATCGACAAGGCATTTCCTTTATTCGGACCCATTCGTGAAAAAGAATGGGCAGCAGGCTGGGAGCCTGAGATTATTTTTTCTGAATCACCTGAAGTAGAGGAGCGCATGATGTTCAAGACCTCTTCGTCACATCATGATGAAGAATTTATCTGGACCATCACTCAATTCAGGCCGCAGGATTATTTGATTGAGTACACCGTGTCGGCTGCAGAACGCATCTGGTTTATTCGTGTACAGTGTCAGCCAACAGAAACGCATACTACTAAAGTCACGGTTTCATATACCTATACGGGATTGAGTTTACCTGGTAATATCAAGAATAAGGAAGCATTGGATAAAATGTTTGCCCATAATCTCATCGATTGGGAACAATCCATTAATTACTATTTGCTAACCGGGGAGCAATTGAAATAACCTTTAATCACCAATATTATGGATGTACAATTAAACTATCTCGCTATTGTGGCTGCAGCCATCTCAACTTTTGTCATTGGAGGACTTTGGTACTCTCCGGCCGTATTTGGAAAAGCGTGGATGCGCGAGAATGGATTCACGGAAGAGGACATGAAGAAAGGAAACATGTTAAAAATTTTTGGAGTTGCTTTTATACTCGGATTGATTTCAGCGATTAACCTTGCCATGTTCATGGGGCCGGAAAACAATCCGACCATGGGAGCATTGTGGGGATTTCTGGCAGGTGCCGGATGGGTGGCTACGTTCGTAGGTACACATTATCTCTTTGAAAGAAAGTCGTTCACATTGTTTTTGATCAATGCAGGATACAGTATTGTGGCGCTCACTATTATGGGAGTGATTATCGCTGCATGGAAATAAATAATTTGGAAATTTGAAGATGAGCTGATTTGAAAATTAAACCCGTCATTGCGACCGAAGCAGTCTCCAGATTTTAGGGATTGCTTCTTCATCCACTTTCGGAGGTTTCTCGCAATGATGATAATTTCAAATTGATAACTTTGATGCTCGATATCGGAGTTATGCTCAAAATCTTCAACACGCCACAAATCAGGGAATGGGATGCATTCACTATCAAGAATGAACCCATTGCCTCCATTGAT
Source organism: Cyclobacteriaceae bacterium (assembly GCA_044228905.1). GTDB lineage: Bacteria > Bacteroidota > Bacteroidia > Cytophagales > Cyclobacteriaceae > ELB16-189. The sequence goes on from JBGATZ010000010.1 coordinate 2,517, forward strand.
TTGATGGAACGTGCGAGTCAGGCGTTTGTACAATGGTTCACGGAAAACTTTCATGCCGCCTATCGTATTGGATTGGTATGCGGAACAGGTAACAATGGCGGTGACGGACTTTCCATTGCTTGTTTACTGAGAGACTGGAACTACACCGTGAAAGTGTGGATCGTTCGCGACTCAATGAAAGAATCGGACGATTTTAAAACAAATCTCAAACGGTTAAAAAGTAAGCTGCATCCGGAAGACATCACAACGATTAACGGACCTGAGCTCTTTCACGATTGTGATATCGTAATTGATGCATTATTCGGCTCCGGACTTTCACGACCGGCCGAAGGAATATATGCTCAAACAATCAAAGCTATCAATGAATCGAAATGCATTCGGGTGGCTGTTGATATTCCTTCAGGCCTTAGTGCGGATCAATCTTCTTCCGGAGAGATTGTAAAAGCAGATCATACCGTCACGTTCCAGATTCCTAAACTTTCTTTTTTGTTTCCGCAGAGCGCGGCTTATATCGGAGAATGGCACGTGGTTGATATTGGATTGAGTAAAGCATTTCAAAAGGAAACTTCTACTCCGTATCGCTATCTCACCAAAAAGGGGGTGAAGCGATTGTTAAGACCACGATCAAAATTTTCCAACAAAGGAGATCACGGTAAGGTATTATTGATTGCAGGTAGTTACGGAAAAATGGGAGCATGTATTTTATCGGCTAAGGCAACGCTCCGTTCCGGAGCCGGATTGCTTACCGTACATGTTCCTGCATCGGGATATGCGATTATTCAAACAGCAGTTCCGGAAGCTATGGCATCAATCGATCAAAACGCGCATTTCTTTTCCTCTGCTCCAGAATCAGAAAAATATACAATCATCGGTATTGGTCCCGGATTAGGACAAGAAAAAGAGACCGTTGCTGCGCTTAAAAAAATATTGAACACGGGCAAGCCGATGGTAATCGATGCGGATGCCTTAAACATGCTGAGTGAAAACAGAGAGCTGCTTCACCTTATTCCTTCAGGAAGCATTCTCACACCACACCCTAAAGAATTTGAACGATTGGTTGGAAAATGGAAGGACGATTTTGACCGGCTGAATAAGCAACTTCAACTGGCGAAAGAAATTAAAAGTGTGGTTGTTTTGAAAGGCGCCAATACTTCTATTGCCACTCCTCAAGGTGATGTGTATTTCAATAGCACAGGAAATCCCGGTATGGCTACGGGCGGAACCGGAGATGTGCTTACCGGAATTCTCTCCGGGCTTTTAGCTCAAAAATATTCAGCCGAAGACGCAGCAATTTTGGGAGTTTACCTTCATGGGCTTTCAGGCGATTACGTTGTGCGCGAAAAAGGTATGTATTCATTGATTGCCTCTGACATTATTGACTTTTTGCCAGCGGCATTTCGGGCACTGCAACAGAGCTAATCGGACTAAAATGCCCATTTGTCCTGTTTTTGGCCAAAATGATCGTAAACCGTAAATATTTTGAGCCTTTTTTTAAACCTTTGGCGTACATATTGCATCTAAACACAATAAAAGACGTACAACTCAGTTAATGAAAGCCTTTAAACCGATACTGATCCTCCTTTTTGCTTCGCTGCTGGCATTTTCTGCCCAAGCGCAGGAAAAAATGGAGGCTTATCCTACAGATCCGGCCAAAGCTGTTCGTCTTTTTCCTAATCCTGCAGTAGATTTTGTAAGTGTGCGATTTGAAAACCCGCTGGCAAAGTCCGTTAAAGTTTCACTGCACAACATTATTGGTAATGAATTGCAGGTCGAAACCGAAGTATTGGATGAATATGAAATCCATCTGAAGATCAAAGATCTCCCTACTGGTTATTACCTCGTTACCGTTAATCAGGACGGTGGAAGCCAACGCAGCATTCACAAGTTTCTGAAGCGCTAACCTTCGTTTTTAAAGTTCCCTTCTTTGTCTACTTTTCAGGAATAAAACTCCTGTAATAGTGAATTATATTCTTGCTGTTGATATTGGAACGACCAGCACCAAAGGGTTACTCGTGCAACCTAATGGTGAAGTGGTGACTTCTGCTAATGTTCCGTATCCAACTAATTATCCTGAAGCAGGTTATGCCGAACAGGACGCCACAACATTGCTCAACGCAGCTAAAAAAGTAATTCAGGATTGCGCGAAAGGAAATACGAATCACATCAAAGGCATCAGCTGTAGCTGTGCGATGCATAGTTTGATTGCGGTAGATGCAAAAGGTGAAGCTTTATCGCCAGTAATACTATGGGGAGACACACGCAGTGCATCACAGGCAAAAAAGCTTCGCGGATCAAAAGATGGAGATCAGATTTATCATGTAACAGGCACGCCCATTCATCCCATGTCGCCTTTGTGCAAACTGATGTGGATGAAAGAAAACCAACCGGAGCTTTTTGAATCCGCTACGCGATTCATTTCTATCAAAGAATATATTTTATTTCACCTAACAGGTGAATGGGCCATTGACTATTCATTAGCCTCAGCTACAGGATTATTTGATATTCATCAGTTGAAATGGATGCCTGAAGCATTAAAGCAGGCAGGTGTAAGTGAATCTAAATTGTCACCATGTGTTTCGCCTTATTACACTATTGCGATCTCAACCAAAATGATTGCTGATGAACTTCATCTACAGGTAAACACTCCTTTTGTGTTGGGCGGAAGTGATGGTTGCCTGGCCAACCTGGGAAGCGGAGTGATGGAACCCGGAGAACTTTCAATTACCATCGGAACGAGTGGCGCTGCGCGACTGACATCTAAAAGATTTTGTAGTGACAAGCAGCAACGCATCTTCAATTACCGTCTCGATGAAGAATATTTCATTACGGGCGGAGCAACAAACAATGGCTCAGTGTTATTAAACTGGTTCAGTGAACAGATCTTAAAGGAGAAATTAACTGCGCCTGAGTTGCTCGATCGTGCTTCGAAAGTAGAAGCAGGGGCAGAAGGATTGATCTTCCTTCCATATATTTTAGGAGAGCGTGCACCGTTTTATGATCCCAATGCACGTGGAGTTTTTTTTGGAATGGCCCAACATCACACCTGCGAGCACATGCTTCGTGCATTAATTGAAGGAATCTGTTTTGAAATCAAAACCATTGCCGATGCCATTGAAGAAAGTTCGGGTGTACACATCCACCAGGTGGTGGCGAGTGGTGGATTTTCGAAGTCGGAGATCTGGGTGCAATTGCTAGCGGATATCTTAGGAAAAGAGATCAGTGTAAACGATCCGAATGATGCTTCGTCTATTGGTGCGGCCATTATCGGATTCAAAGCACTGAAGATTGAAATGAGTTTCAAAACTTCACTCACGAAGAAACTTTTCCAGCCAGATAAAGAAAAGCATCATCTTTATCAGAAGCATTTCAGATTGTTTGTGGAGGTTACTTCACTGTTACAACCTTCATTCGAGAAGATCACTGCGCTGCAAAAAGACCGATGAGCATTAGTAGTCAGATCGGCTGGAAGTGGCAATTCATAGCGATCGCATGGCTCCGAATGTCGATATTCAGCGGCCAAACGACTGTCACACCGACAATTTGAGCCAAAGGCCTCGCTTTTCCAGCAAAAATTAGGTTACTTAATAGCGGTAAAATCATTAATGATTTTACCGAACCCAAAACCTTACCCCAAAATGCAAATCGGTCTCATCGGCTTAGGAAAGATGGGCTACAATCTTGCCCTCAACTTTAAGCGCAATCAGCATGAAGTCATTGCCTTCGACATTAATAAGGTCGCCCTGGAGCGCATTGCCTCCGAAGGAGTAGCTACTGCCCCGCACATATCCGACCTCATGCATCATCTTTCTGCCAAACGCGTGATCTGGATCATGGTGCCGGCAGGAAACACCATCGATGTGATCTTAAGTAATCTGAAGAATCATTTGCTGCCAGGTGATATTATCATTGACGGAGGCAATTCGCATTACAAAGACACCATTATCCGTGCACGTGATCTGGAAAAAATGGGCGTGCATTTTCTGGACTGTGGCACTAGCGGAGGGCTGGATGGCGCACTCAATGGTCTTTGTACTATGATCGGTGGGAAGAAGGAAATTTTTGATTATTGCGAACCGATTTTTAAATCCATTTCAGTTCCCAACGGATACATGCATTGCGGCAAGAGCGGCAGCGGTCACTTCACCAAGATGGTGCACAACGGCATTGAGTATGGTATGATGCAATCCATTGCCGAAGGAATGGAAGTGCTGCATAAATATTCTCCCGATGCTGACCTTTCAAAAATAGCACAGCTGTGGAACAATGGTTCCGGTGTGCGTGGCTGGATGATGGAGCATACTCAAAGTGCTTTTCAAAAAGATAAAAACCTGGAATCAATAAAAGGCGTGATGCACTCTACCGGTGAAGGCAAGTGGACGGTAGAGACCGCACTCGACATGGGAGTACCCACTCCTGTGATTACGCTCTCTCTTTTCATGCGCTACCGCTCCATGCATGAAGATTCCTTCTCCGGCAAAGTTGTGGCAGCACTGCGCAATGAATTTGGCGGTCATCCTGTAGTGAGAAAGGATGTGAAGATGAAGGTGTCGAATTCGTGAGCTCTCAAGATTTTTGTATTTCTGCATTATAAAAATGAAACAGTCTGTTCTCATACTTTGTATTATTGCCAGAATATGAAGAAACAAAAGTGGACGGGCGCTGCGTTGAATTTCCTGCTGCCGGGGTTAGGCCAGTTTTATGCCCATAAAATCAACAAAGGTATTCTGGTTTACCTGCTTTTCTTCGTTGTTGTTTTTGGTCTTCGGTTTATTGCATACAACTTTCCGTTGTTTATCATTTCTATTGCGTTAATAATCGGTTACTACGTGTTTCTGGTTGTCAGTGGTTATCGTGATGTGAATGAGGACAAAGAGTACGAAGGGATACGCTTCGACAGATGGTATATATATGTGATGCTGATTATTTTTCATTGGTTATTTACCGGTACACTTAAGGGGAGAATGATTGACAATTCAACGCCAATTAATTTTGCCAGTATTCCCACTCCGGCTATGGACCCTACTTTGCAGATAGGCGATATTTTTGCGTTTCAAAAAATAAAAGCACCTGAACGAAACGATGTTACTACATTCTGGTTTCCCGATGATCCCACCACGATGTACGTCAAACGATGTGTCGGAATTCCCGGAGATAGTTTGCAGATCAGGAATGCTACAGTGTTTGTTAATGGTACTTTATTAAAAACGGTACCAATGAAATTTAAATACCGGGTAACCACCAACGGTACACAAATCAGTGAGCGAACACTCCAGCTGAATGATCTTAGTGCGAATGATTTCATTCAGTTATCAGGAGACGACTATCATTTTTTTCTAACTGAACAGGAGGCGGAGAATCTAAAAAAACTGCCTTTTGTAAAACACATTCAATTGTCCCTCGCAGATCAGAATGATAACGACCCAAGTTCATATCCGGTGTCAGATAATTTTCATTGGAATGCGGATTTCTATGGACCACTTTATATCCCAAGAAGAGGAGATAAAATCGAACTTACCGAAGATAATATTGATCTCTATCTTAAATGCATACTTTTTGAGAACGGATCTGTGCAACGCAAGGAAGATGGATTATATATCAAGTCAAAACTTCAACGGTACTATGAGTTCAAAGACAACTATTACTTCATGATGGGCGATAACCGTCACAATTCCTGGGATTCCCGCTACTGGGGCTTTCTTCCGGAAAAATTAGTGATAGGAAAAGCGATGTATCTTTATTGGGGAAAGAAAGGTCGTATGGGTAAAAAGATAGTTTAATTGAAGAGCTGATGGGTATAAGATTAAATACAAGGTGGCAACATCGGTTTACTTAAGTTTAATTTACAAGGGAGTAACTAAAAATGTAAATGAGAATTATACTGGAGGAGGATGATTATCTGTCCTTTCAATTGTTTACTGCTTCACAAAGTCCTTTGATAAGGAAATCGAGGATAAGAGCCTGGATAATAACTACGATTATTTTTGGAGGCCTGTCTTATTATTGTTTCAATAGTAAGAATGATGCTTTGGGTTATTATTTTTTAATTATAACTGCGCTGAGTTTGGTTTTCTATCCGTTTTACTCGCGTTGGAAATATAAAAGGCATTACCTCAAACATGTCAGACAAACTTATCAGGAAGCCTTTGGAATAGAATGCACTATCGAAATCGATGAAGAAATCATTTCAACTAAGAGTAAAACGGGAGAGGGCAAACTCAATCTCTCGGAAATATCGGAGATTAATGAGATTAAAGACTATTTCTTTGTGAGAGTAAGGACCGGAGGGTCTTTGATTATTCCGAAAGCAAAGATTACAGATCAGGAGCAACTTGTGAGTAAAATGAGATCACTGGCAATTGCCAGAAATATTAAGCACACCACGGACCTGAATTGGAAATGGAAATGAAACGGATCTAAGTCACGTAGTCTCTTGGGAGATTTATTCCTCACAGAGTCTCCCGCTTCGGCATTCTGACGGAAAATTGAACAGACCTAAATCGCATAGACCCTGAGAGATTCTGCGAAGAAACTACAACGGATAGAAATGAAATACAGCATAGAGTGGCTGAAAGGCAAATTTGATAAAGGAGAAACCATCAAATACATTTTCTTCTGGGGACATACCAATAAGAATGGAGAAGAGATTGGAAAGTTTGTGTTCAGTCAGTGGTATCCTTCTGCATTTACAGTGGAAGGAATTGAATACAAGACCACCGAGCACTGGATGATGGCCCACAAGGCAAAGCTATTCAATGATCAGGAAGCATTTGATCGGGTAATTAAAACGGAGAAAGCAGCTGAAGTGAAAGCCATTGGCCGTCAGATCAAAAACTTTGATGAAGCAAAGTGGAATGAAGCCAAGTATGAAATTGTGAAGACAGGTAACGTTCATAAGTTTAGCCAGAACGAGAAATTGAAGACCTATCTGTTGGACACATCCGATCGTGTAATCGTAGAAGCCAGCCCCACCGATGCCATCTGGGGAATCGGGCTGGCGCAAGATGCGAAGAGGATTGAGAACCCACACACCTGGAGAGGCTTGAATTTACTTGGATTTGCACTGATGGAGGCGAGGGATTTTTTGAGAGAAGATTGACTGAATTCATGTTAAACATGAGATGCCGATAACATCTGTAGTAAAGTAAAACTCAAAAAATGAAAACACGACACGCGGTTGCTCTTTATATTATAGGGCATTGCCTGACTTTTATCGGTGCGCTTCTTAAGATTCTGCATCTTCCCGGAGCAGATGAAACACTTATGCTAGCTACTGCCTTTCAGGTTTCAGGTGGTTTATTGTTCCTTTATAAACTCTGGACTAATCAAAAGTTGAAAGAGTTCCTGGACTGGTAATCATTTCAGGCCAAAAGACTTAAAATGAAATTATTTGGTTTTCTATTGCGTAAGCAAATGCTTACATATACATTTGTGTAAGTAAACGGTTACATAATATGGCAACAGAAGCAAGACGGGATGTTTTTCAGGCAATCGCAGATCCTACACGGAGGCAAATCATTAACCTGATTGCCTACAAATCCATGAATTTGAATGCCATTGCTGATAATTTTGACGTGAGCCGGCCTGCTATTTCACAGCACATCAAAATCCTGACGGAATGTGGGATGGTTGTTATCCGGCAGGAGGGAAGAGAACGTTTTTGTGAAGCACGGCTTGAAGCATTGAGAGAGGTATCCAACTGGGTAGATCAATATCACAGTTACTGGAACGAGAAGTTGAATTCGCTCGATAAGTATATTAATAAGGTTCAGAGAACGACTAAATCAAAAAAACTCAAATGACAACAGAAAAAAAACAAGGACTGAAAATAGTCCGTCACTTCAATGCACCCAAGACGGTAGTGTTTGATGCATTTGCAACACCTGAAGCTTTTGCGGAATGGTGGGGACCAACAGGGACAACTGTGACTGTTAAATATTTTGATTTCAAAAAAGGGGGGAAGTGTCATTATAAAATGACGGGCAAAGACCAGGTGATGTGGGGGCTCTTTAAGTATGGAAATATTGTAAGGCCTGATCTAATTGAATTCGTCAATTCATTCTCTGATGAGCAGGGGAATATTTGCACTTCTCCTTTTCCGATGGACTTTCCACTTGAGATCTTTAATCAAATGGTGCTGGAAGAAAAAGGTGGTGTGACTACGATGACTCTTCAAGGACATCCGATCAATGCAACCCCCGCGCAGGAAGCGACTTACTATTCGATTATGGCAAATATGCAGGAAGGTTTTGCTGGTACATTTAATCAACTTGATGTTTACCTGGCAAAGATTCGCGGCTGAGTAATAATGGTTTATATCAGCTAGCCGATATGATGTAACGCTGAGTTCCCTGCAAGGAACTCAGCTAACATTGAATTAAACTTCCAAACACTACTCTTCCTCTTCTGCAAGAGAATTGTAATACTTTACGAATTGAACGATCTCCTTTTCTTTGCGGGGAGAAATCTTTTCTTTCCTGGCGAACAAGGTCAGCTCTTCCTGCTTATCAGATAACGAAGCAATCATTGATTTAATGCTTCCCACTTCCTGCAGTGCTCCATCACTTGTCTTATAATAAAATGAATCGAGTGCTCTTTTGTATTCGGCAGGCTGATCGCTGCCATCCAGTGCTCCTCCTTTTTTAGCTTTGGTAAACGTGATTTTCTTTTTTGAGAACAAAGTCACTTTGCCACTATCCAACACTTCGAAATAGCCGAACTTCGATTTTCCATCATCCGAATATTTGAGCGGGATCATGGTGGTAGAACCAAAGTGAATTTTTTTGATGCTTTCACTTGCATCCAGCACAAGATTCTGCCCTGCCTGCTTGAATTCAATTACATCCTGAAAGGCATTATATCTTACAGGAACTTTGTGCACTTTGCTGGCATAGTGAATCTCGCCATCCACGAATTTTTCGTCCAGGTAAGGACTTCCTTTGATTGCCTCATCCTGTGCATTTACTGTTGTAAGTGTGAAGAGTGTTACAACAAAAAATAGAAAATTGATTTTTTTCATACTCAGATTACTTTGGGTGTTTTAAATAGTTACAGAAATTCCAACGGGAATAATTCCACTCTGAGTTTAGGTCAAGGTTAAGTGATGAAGCCGTTAGCGAAAATGTTGCCAGAACTTTTTTACAAGCAAAAAAGTATGAAACTATGCAGTAATCGGTGATTGATTGGAAATGAAGTGTTCGGAAAATGCGAACAGTGAACTAAAATCGTTCACTGTAATTGTCACAAGATGTCACAGACTGTAACCAATTATGCTTTTGTAAGTATATGTAATGAGAAACACGCGATTTAGGAGTTTGTTATCTTTTCAAAGTGAGATATCCTGTAAGTGTTTTTCTTCCGGACGGAAACTCGATTTTATAGAAGTAAGTGCCAGAAGGTAGCGGATTGCCGTTTTTATTTTCTCCAATGAATTTATTGGAGTCATTATTATAATCGGCTATCTCGAAAACAGCATCACCCCAGCGATTGAAGATGGAGACGTTGTTTTTCGGTTCGAGTGTTTCAATGTTTTGAATGCGAAAGAACGGATTTGATTGGTCTCCATTAGGAGAAAAGCCATTGTATATCGCGATGTCACCCTCTACACTAATGGAAAACTCATGTTCGGCACATGCTGCGAGTTTATCGCATACTTCAACACTTAATTTATCCATACCGGCAAATCTGCTTCCTGAATAATTCACTTCAAGTTGAAAGGTGGAGGTGATGGATGCGGGCGCACCACTGGTTGGTTGTTTTGTAATTTTTAGTGTAGAGAGGTCGATATTGCCATCGGGATCACTAATCAGATCTGCTAAATCGATGGAGGCTATTGATGCAATCTGCGTAACATGTGGTTTATCACTGATTACCGGAGGTTGATTTGATAATAGTAACTGTATAGTTCGCGAGGCCAATGCGCTATTGCTTGTTCCGTCATTGACGATGAATTCAATCACCCGGTTTTGCAGGTTGGGGGTAGTGGCTGAATTGTTGTATTGTACGGAACGCAACGCAGTTTGATAATTGGCCAACGAAGACGCTCCGGTTAAGATCAGCTCTCCCGCGGTAGTATTATAGCTTCCAGTGATTCCACTTTGGTTATTAAATAGAAGCAGGTCCTGTGAAGCAATCAAAGTGGTAGAATTAATTTTAACAGATGCGCTTTGGAGCTGACTATTATCTGAATCGGTAATAATAAGCACCTGGTCAATCACTACTCCTCCGGATGACGAAAGAAATGAGGCGCTTCCCGGAGAAGTGGTTACTATCGGAGATTGATTTAAAATCACCGTAATGGTCTTTGTGGCTATTATACTATTATCAGTTCCATCATTCACACTGAATTCAATAGCCCTGTTTTGCGTATTGGGAATAGTTGCTGTGCTGTTGTATTGAACCGATCGTAAAGCCGTTTGGTAATCTGCCAGAGAGGCAGAACCTGTGAGCGAAAGAGTTCCCGTGGTGGTATTATAGCTTCCGTTAATTCCATTCTGAGTTGAAAACAAAAGTTCGTCTTCTCCTGCAACGAATGATGCCGCTGAAAACTGAACAACGGCACTTTCTAAATCCGTGTCGTCTGTATCTGTAACCGTAATCCCATTATCAATAACTGTTCCGCCTGATGAAGATACAAATGAAGAGCTGCCTGTTGTGGTAGTCACTACAGGTAATTGATTAGGGACACTGATTGAAACGGTTTTAGTTGCGAGTGAACTGTTTCCGCTACCATCATTGACCTGAAATTCAATAATGCGGTCCTGTGGATTAGGGGCCGTCTCGCTGTTATTATATTGAATAGTTTGAAGGGCAGTCTGATAATTGGAAACTGAAGCGTTTCCCGTTAATGAGAGAATTCCTGTGGAGGCATCATAACTTCCGGTTATTCCATTCTGGTCAGTGAAAAGCAACACATCTTCACCTGAAATAAATGAGGCGGAGGAGATTTGTATCGTGGCATTTTCCAGGTTGGTGTCATCAGCATCAGTTACCGTTACTCCATTGTCGATAATAACACCTCCTGAAGAAGCGAGGAATGTGGTGGTTCCGCCTGAAGTGGCTACGATGGGGAGTTGATTAGTAGAATTGATAGAAACGTTTTTGGTTGCAGCAGTGCTGTTACTTGTTCCGTCATTTACAGTAAATTGAATGGTCCGGTTCTGTGGATTGGGTGAAGCCTGACTATTATTATATTGAACAGATCGAAGTGCTGACTGATAATTGGCTACAGAAGAGGAACCTGATAATGTCAGGATACCAGAAGCTGCATTATAATTTCCAACGATGCCGTTCTGATTGGTGAAAAGCAGCACATCTTCTCCGTTTATAAATGTGCCGGGCGTAATATGAACTTCTGCTGATTGCAGATTTGTGTTGTCCGGATCGGAAACGGTGAGTGAGTTTGAAATAGCTATAGCACCACCACCGGTCATAAAGTTGACCGCACTTCCTATGCCGGCAATGAATGGTGCCTGGTTATTGATGGTGACCGTTACATTGATTGTATTACTTGTTGCCTGCCCATCGGTAACACTAAATGAAATAGTGCGTGATTGAAAAGTGGGTATTGCTATCGACCGGTATCTGACTGAGCGAAGGGCGGTTTGGTAATGTGCTTTGGTGTCGCTTCCGGTCAGCGTAAGCACCCCGGAAGAAGCGTTATAATTTCCGCTGATATTATTTTGGTTGGTGAATACCAGCTGATCTTCTGCTGCAACGAAGCCTGTTCCGATAGAAACAGTGGCGCCTTCCATGTTTACATCATCCACATCCGTCACTCCGATTGTATTATTGATGATTGTTGCGGTATTGGAATTGGTATTGATGGAAGGTGAGGAGGAAGATAATACGGGGGCCTGATTGGGGCCAATAGAGCAGGATATAGATACACTTAATTCATAGAGACCAGGACTTAAGGTCGTGGGATCTTCCACACTATAGGTGGTGAGGTCATCCAGGTTTTTCCAGAGTATTGTATAAGCTGATCCTGATGTAATAGTAACAGCCGCGACACCGTCATGAGGAGTTCCACAGACTGTATTGTTAATCAGATTATCGACCGTCACGTTGAGGGAAGGAGTAGAGGCATCAGGAATGCCCATGGCAATGGGTCCGAAGTCGGGATCACGGAAGAAACCAGTACATCCGGTAGTCAGATCTTTCACTTCAATGTAGTATGCTCCGGGTGCAAGCCCGGTGGTGTTGGATTGTGTAAACGGAGTAGTAACGGGCAATAGCGGATTACTTTCGTCTACACTTGAGTGGAGATTCAATGCGGGATAGAAGGTGTAATTAAATGGACCGGGGGAACCACTTGTTACAGTTATGTTGACAGCACCCGTATAAGGAGCAGAGCAATTCGTATTGGCCGTTGGAAAACCTCCATCGATATCCGTATAATCCTCTAACAAATTCTCAGTATCGATAAATATCGTTTGAGAGACACTGCACCCACTGATAAAATCTCTCACGGATACCGAATAGTAATCTCCGTTGACATCGTCAATCGTTGCACTCGATGAAACCGGGTTGCCGGAGCCATCCGTCCAGTTGTATTCATAGCTTCCCGTTCCGCCTGAAGCAGAGACGGCAATTTTTCCTGTATAAGGCGCTTCACAATGGGCATTGTTAATTGTCTCATCGATATTAATTGCCAATGAAGGAGAAGAAGACATTACGATCTCAAACGTTTCAGTCTGATAACAACCATTGTCATTGTCGGTGATGGTTAACGTATAAGTGCCTACCACCAGACTGCTTACAGTCTGAGTGGTGGGAGATAATGTTTGCGTTCCTGTAGGTCCGGTCAGCTCATAGCTCATGTTGGTGGATACATCAGCCAGCGTTCCGATAAAGATTGCTCCATTGGCGTTGAGACAATCGCTCACATCGCTCGATGGATACGCGCCATCGACAAAATGCCAGGGTTTTACCTCAACATCAAATGCCTGAGTACTTGAAGACGTAGGGCATGAATTATTGAAGTTTACGGTGACGTGGTAAGTGCCTTTTTGTAAATTATAAAGATCAATACTGATTTGGCCGTCCAGGTCAGTATCTGTGCCAGTGCCGGAATTGGAATACGTATTAGGACCGGATACCGTATAGCTGAAATCAGGATTTATGTTTGCCCCGTAAGCAATGAAGTGAATTTCGCCAAGAGAACCTCCGCAGCCGTGTGCCGAGTTGGAAAAATAACTTCCAATTCCAAGGGAGCAACCCGGACCTGTATAGCAGATGAGGTTATTCCGCGGAACAGAAAAACTTTCATTGATTTCACATCCTGCGCCATCTTCAATAACTACATCATAGTCTCCGTCTTGCAGGTTAGATAATGTATATGTTCCGCTGGAAGCACTGGCCGTGAGTGTGAATCCATTCGGGCCTGTCCAATGTAGCGTGTATAAACCGGAGCCACCGGAAAGCGGAAATTGTATTGCTCCGTTAAAAGGCGCAGTACAATGAGTTTCTTCGGTAATGGTAGGTGAACCGATCGAGAATGGAGCAACCGCATCGTTCTCTATCTGGACATATATTTTCCCTTCCTTGGTTTGTGCCTGCATGGACAATATAGGCAGAACAAAAGCAATAGAGAAAAACAGTTTTTTGTAGTTCGTCAGAAGTAAGCCAACTAAAGACGTGCGAGTAGGAGCTGGGGTCATAGGCTCAAACGAATTGAACAAGTGAAGATAATGCTGTTTCGTTAGTTGTCAATGAATTCTTCTTAATGAATTTTGTGATCCAAATCAACTCAGAATTGAGTATTAGTTAAGAAAAGAGTTTAAAATCAGATGGTCTTCTGATTTACTGTAACATTTATTTACTGTCATCGTCATGCATGCAATAATGTGTGAGATGAATACGACCACCACCACCTATTGCCTCGAAACGATTAATCTGACTCATCAATTTGCGAATGGAGATCAAGTTCTCCATGATATTAATATTCAGGTAGAGGAAGGAAGTATTTATGGTTTTCTTGGACCTAATGGCGCAGGAAAGACTACTACGCTTCGCTTAATTCTTGGCCTTCTTATGAAACAAAAAGGTGATATCACTTTTTTCGGAGAATCATTTCAGGAGCACCGTGTTTCGATTTTGAAACGGGTAGGATCATTAATTGAAAGCCCTTCCATTTACGGTCATCTTACGGCAATAGAAAATCTGAGCTTGCTTCAGAAGATTTATCAATGCCCGCAGTCACGAATCAATGAGGTACTTGAGCAGGTTGGATTAGCTCATACGGGAAAGAAGAAGGCCAGCCAGTTTTCGTTAGGGATGAAGCAACGATTGAGTATTGCCATTGCTTTACTTCATAGCCCTTCTCTACTCATTCTGGATGAGCCCACCAATGGACTTGATCCCAACGGAATGATTGAAATAAGGGAACTGCTTCTGAAGCTGAATCGTGAACAGGGAATCACGATTATTATCTCCAGTCATTTGCTGGCAGAGATTGAAAAACTGGTAACACATGTGGGTATTATTAATAAAGGGAGAATTCTGTTCCAGGGAACGTTGAAGGAATTGAATGAGAGACAACAGCAATCTTCGTCTATGGTACTGCATACCAGTGACTCTTCGAAAACAATGGACGTGATTTACTTACATCAACTGAAGGGAGTGATTAGTGAAGGAAAAGTTTCCATTCCACTTGTGTCTAAAGAGACGATCGCAAAGATTAATGAACAGCTGGTGCAAGCAGGTATATCCGTTTATGAGATAAGTATTGCGAGGAACGATCTGGAAACCATTTTCATGGAATTAATTAACGACTAAGCGTATGGTACTTTCATTTATACATAGTTTTCAGAGTGAATGGATGAAGAAGAAACGCAGCTTGGCTTCCTGGCTGGTGATTACAGGCGCATTCTTCACTCCAACAATTATTATTGTAGCACGCGTAGTTCGTTATAAGGGCTTACCGGCAGTTTATGCTGATCCGCAATTCTGGGAGAAACTCTGGAAATCTTCGTGGGAGTCGATGGCCATTTTTCTTTTGCCCGTTGGCGTGATCATGGCCACCAGCCTGATTGCACAGCTCGAATACAAGAACAATGCGTGGAAGCAGCTACATACATTGCCACTAAGTCTTACAACTATTTTCTTCTCCAAGCTGCTGGTGATACTTGTGATGATGCTCCAGTTCTTCATCCTGTTTAATGTAGCTATTTATTTATCCGCAATCATTCCTGCGCTTGTTGTGCCTGGTGTGTCGTTTCCGCCCACGTCTATTCCTTTTTCCTTCTTTGCAAAGGAGAATGTGTTATACTTTATTGACTGCCTGCCCATCGTTGCGCTTCAGTATTTATTGAGTTTGAAATACAAAAACTTTCTCGTACCGATGGGCGTGGGCTTTCTGCTCTGGATCCTGGCTTTAGGCACATTGGTATGGCAGTATGGTTACACCATTCCTTATACGTACCTGATGTTTAATTACCTGAAATCAGAACCGGTAAGTAAGGCGATAAAACCCCTTTTTGATTTTCATCTTCTGGCCATCGGTTATTTTGTAGTGATTACCTTGGTGAGTTATGTATTATACATCACCAAAAAGGAAAAAGGTTAAGAAAAAATGTTGAAGCAGGTGTAACCGCAAAAGACAGGGCGAGGTCTAAGCTTTACCTAACTCTTTTGTCCTATGCTTCAAAACTATTTTAAGGTCGCGCTCCGCCAGCTTGCCCGCAATAAGATTTATTTACTGATCAACACTGCCGGAATGGGTATTGCCATGGCGTGTTGCATCACTTCCTATCTGCTCATTGCCTATAATATTGAGTTCGACAATTATTTCGAAAAGGAGGATATAGCAAATACGGTTAAAGTCATCCATCATTACCGTACTTCAGAAGGGGAGAAAGACAAAGAATTGATGAGCCCAATGGCATTAGGACCAATTGCCAAAGAGGAGATCACCGGTATTGAAGAGTATACCCGATTCTTCAATGAAGGAGTAATTATGAGTTACGAAGACAAAGCCTTTCACGAGAATGTTCGCTTTGCGGATGCTTCGTTCTTCCGGATGTTCGATTTGAAACTGTCACAAGGATCGCAAAAGAGCTTTGATGATCGGCAATCCATTATTCTTAATCCGGCTCTTGCTAAAAAGTATTTTGGGGATGACGATCCGGTAGGAAAAACGATATCAATGAAATTGAATGGCAAAACATTTCAATTGACCGTAGGGGGTGTGCTGGAGAAAATTCCATTGAATACCTCTTTCAATATCGATGCCTTGCTTCGGGTAGAAACATTTCTGACTGCATTCGATATTAAAGGTGATGATCTTGAAATTCAAAATGAGTCGACCGTATTATTGAAACTGGCTGATATTAGTCAACGGCACTCCATCGGTAAGCAACTGGATAAATACGTTCGCTTAAGAAACGAAACGGCAAAGGAATATAAGTCACTTTCCTATGAACTCGTTCCGTTTCTTCAGCCTGTAATCAATGGCGAAGTGAGTGAGAGTGATCTTCGGCTGCCCATACCCACGATAGCCCTCGCCATTTTCGGAACGCTGGGATTGCTGATTCTTTTGATTGCCTGCTTTAATCTGACGAATACCACATTAGCGCTGGCCGGTAAGCGCAATAAAGAAATAGGTGTGCGAAAAGTAGTGGGCTCATCCAAAATGCAAATTGCGTTTCAGTTTTTGCTGGAGATGATCCTGACAATTTCATTAGCTATTGTTGCAGGCGTGTTGATTGCACAAATCATTGTTCCACAGTTTGCGTTGATGTGGCAGCTTCAATATGGCCTGGAAGATCTGAGTGGAACAAACCTGATCATCTCTCTGGTTATTCTTCTTTTCATATCGGCCATGCTTGCGGGAATTTATCCTGCTGTGTCTGGCAGCAGATTAAGTCCGGTCACTCTTTTCAAAGGCGGTGCTGCTTCATCCGGTTCAAACTGGCTTACCCGGTTTTTGCTGGTGGGTCAGTTTTCACTTTCCGTAATGGTTTTACTTGCAGGTGTAATCTTTATACAAAACGCTGCTTATCAGGATCATCTTTCTTTAGGATATGATCGAAGCAAGATCTTGACGGTAGCAGTGGAAGATGAACACCAGTTTACGCGACTGAGAGATGTATTGCTGACCAATAGAAAGATTGAAAAATTATCGGGTGCAGAAAATCATATCGGCCCGTACACCAGCCGGCATCAATCTGTCATTGTGGAAGCGGACACGATCGGAACGGATCTGTATTTTGTGGGAGCGCATTATTTTGAAACGGTGGGACTGACTCTGGTGTCCGGAAGAGATTTTATTGAAGGCAAAGCAGATGAAGAGTCCGGAATTATAGTGGATCAGCATTTTGTTAAAAATCATTTACTCAAAAATGTATTGGGATCGCAAATTATCTATGATGATCAGCCTTATCGTGTATTGGGTGTAGTGAGTAATCACGTAAGTGGATTGAAAAAAAAGAGTGATGGTGATCATGTTTACTTTTTGAGAACAGCTGAGAAGTATAACGTGATGGTTGTTCGTGCGGATGGAGAAAATCTCCTGCCTGTTCAAAAGAGTATAGAGAATGAATGGAAGAAATTATTTCCCGGAACTCCGTTTCAAAGTGAATTGCAAAACGATATTGTATTCAATGAAGCGAACGGATACAATATAAATCTTAAACGGATTTTTCTTTTCCTTACTGTGTTGGGATGCCTGCTATCGATATCCGGAATATATGCGTTGACCAGTCTGAATGTGCAACGGAAAAGAAAAGAAATTGGCGTTCGCAAAGTATTGGGAGCAAGTGTGAATAAAATTATACTGCTGCTGAACAAAGAATTTGTTTTGATTCTTTCCTGTGCCGGACTGCTTGGCGGAGCGGGAGGATATGTTCTGACCAGCGCTTTAATGGACAGTTTGTATGTTCAGCATATTTCAGTAGGAGTGGGAATAGTAATGATGTGCGGAGTTTTAATTTTTGCCATAGGGATTGCAACTACCAGCATGACTATTTTCAGAGCGGCCATTGCCAACCCAACGGAAACGCTGAGAAGTGAGTGAGCGATTATTTTGAAAGGAGTTTCTTCACCAGCGCAACAAACTGATGAACCTCTTCTTCGGTCGTATCCCATGAGCACATCAGGCGCACCTCATCAGGCCGGTTCCAGGTGTAGAATGGAAATGCGTTCTGTAATTCCGGAACAATAGCAGGGGGCAGAATAAGAAACATTCCGTTGCCCTGTACTTTTTGTGTGATGGTAACTCCGGGAATTCCGTTCAGACCTTTCTCCAGGAGTTTAGCAAGGCCATTGGTGTGAATAGCATTTCTTTTCCATAGATCGTTGCTGAGCAATGCTTCAAACTGTGAGGAGATAAACCTCATCTTGGAATTAAGCTGCATCCCCTGCTTGCGAATGTATTTGAAGTTTTCGGCCAGCTCCTTGCGGAAGAAGATAATCGCTTCACCAAACATTAATCCGTTTTTTGTTCCCCCAAAGGAAAGAACGTCTACTCCTGCATCTTTGGTAAACTCCCGAAATGACTTATTAAGGGCTACCGCTGCATTGGAGATACGGGAACCATCCATGTGCAGGTAGAGATTATACTTCTTGGCTACTGCACTTAATGCTTTTACTTCTTCTACGGTATAAACAGTGCTGTACTCGGAAGTTTGTGAAATGGAAATCACTTTTGCCTGCGGGTGATGCTGATCATCGAGGCGTTGAATTTTTTCTTCGGCTTCTTTAGCTGTGATTTTTCCGTCAGCAGAAGGAATGGTGACCAGCTTGCATCCCAGAAATTTCTCCGGAGCAGTGGATTCATCTACATTAATGTGCGCACCGTCTGCACAGATTACAGAATTGAACGATCGTGTTAGTGCACTTAATCCCAGAACATTTGCTCCGGTGCCATTATAAACGAAGAATACTTCGATGTCATCACCGAAGTATTCTTTGAATTTATTGATTGCCTTTTCAGTGTATTCATCGTTGCCGTAAGATCCGGTATGTTCATGATTGGCTTTGATAATAGCCTGCATGATTTCGGGATGCACTCCCGAATAATTGTCACTGGCAAATGTCTTCATTGAGATTAAAATGTGACATTAAGCGTTACCACTTCATCATTACGTTTCACTTTTACAGGAACAGTCTGGCCCTTTTCAAACTTGCCCAGCGCTTCCATGTAGTTCTGAATGTCTTTTACTACGATGTCTCCGATCTGAGTAATTACATCTCCTGCGAGAATCCCTGCTTTCTTTGCGGGCTTATCATCTGAAACGCCATCCACTAATAGTCCTTCCACATCAGAAGTATAAGAAGGCATAATGCCCATGGTTACTTTAAACGAACGTGATCCACCCATTGATTTATTTTTTGTGCTAAGAAACGCCAGTTTTGGCTCATTGTCCAGTTGTTCAATCAATTTTACAATTACTTTCAGTACTTCCGCTTCTCCTCCGTAATTGATTTTATCCCAGTCATCTGATGGTTTGTGGTAATCACTGTGCGAGCCGGTGAAGAAATGCAAGGCGGGAATTCCTTTTACATAAAAGGAGCTGTGATCGCTCGGACCCATGCCCGATGAATCTGTTTTGATGATGATTTGGTCATTGGAAAGTTTTTGTAGCAATGGCTCCCACACTGCGCTGGTTCCTGAACCGCTCACGGATAGATTTTTAGATTCAGGCAAACGGCCAATCATATCCATGTTGATCATATAAGTAACTTTGCTGAGATCGATAGTTGGATGCTCAGTAAAATATTTAGAACCAAACAGTCCCAGCTCTTCTCCACTGAATGTAATAAAGAGCAGGTTGTTCTTTTCTTTTTTCTTGTTGTTCTGGAAATAGCGTGCAAGTTCAATTACTCCAGCTGTTCCGGATGCATTGTCATCCGCCCCATTGTGAATTTTTCCTTTCGGATTGGCATCCAGTGAACTGCCATCGTTACCTAAGCCGAGGTGATCATAGTGTGCACCGATGATGATGGTGTTCTCAGCACCATTGTCTATGTAACCGATAATATTTTCTGCTATGCCTTCAGTTCCTGTACCGTGTACTCCTGCTTTAAACGGAAAAGGCTGATCGTATCCTTTCTCGCCTTTAGGCTGAAGCTTCACGGCCTTGAATTGTTTTTCGATGTAGGCGTTTGCTTTCTTTTCGCCTTCACTTCCTGTATTGCGGCCTTCGTATTCATCGCTGGCCAGTGTTTTAATATGTTCTTTGATTTTGGCAGGGTCAATTTGCTGTGCCTGGCAGCCCATTATGGCACTGAGGATCAAGGCAGAGGAGAGAAAACGTGTGGTCATAAATTTCAAAAATTTGGCTCGCAATTTAGCTTTTATAAATCCATTTCAATACCTGTTCTCAGGTAACGAATACCTCTTGAAAACGGTTGCTCCACATTCCATCTCTTTTTCATTGATATAGATTGGACAGGATTATATTATGTGAGTGGTAATGTAAGATGTTGTCTGTCATTCACCACGCAGTTATATTTAGCGACCTAAAACCCAACTATGCAACCTGCTCTCCTTTCCAAAGGAAATGTGAAATACACCCGTTTCCTGAATTACCCTTTACGATTACATATCGTTCTACTTTTCTGAATTTAATTTTTTACCCTGAAATATTATTTGTCTACCGTTCTTACTCTTTTCTATGAAAAAAAATCTACTCTGTTTTCTTTCTCTTTTGTTACTAAGTTCTGGTGCCTCCATCGCTCAAAATAGAACATTGGGTGTCGGAGTAACATCTCCTAATTCCAATGCAGCACTGCATGTTGAAAGCCCAACGAACAATCAGGGATTCATCATGCCGCGATTGACTACTGCGCAACGTACGGCCATGGCAGCATTGCCATTAGGTACCTCTGATGCAGGCATTATGGTGTACGATAGTGATTTGAAAGGAATTTATATCTGGGACGGAGCAAACTGGGCAGCTGCAGCTAAGCTTAGCTTTCCTGTTAACGAAACAATTACGAATTCAACTCCCAATTCATCCATTTTCAGATTGGTTAATAATGGCAGTGCTACAGGAAATTTTGGAGTAGCTGCTTTTGAAAATACTAATCCCAACAGCGGATTTTCTCCGTTGTATGTGAGTACCAACAGTACCACCAATGGAGCAATTGATGTCGTGTTGAACAATTCATCCAACACGAATGATGCAATTGGAATTACTTCAAACGGAGCAGGAACTGCTCTCCGTGCTACCTCAACGGGGACAGGAGAGAATGCGTGGTTTGAAGTGAATAACCCGTCAAGTTCCGGATCACCGGTTGTCGCACAAACAAACGGGATCGGCCTGGCTGGCCTTTTCACAGTAGCAAATAAACCAAATGGCGGCACTGCATTAATGGGCACAACGAATTCTGATTTAGGCGGAGCGCTTGCTCCTGCAGGTGTTTATGGATTAGCGACAGGAGTAGGTTCAGTAGGCGGAGCGTTTCGGATTGATGCCCCGGGAAATGGTTATTCAGCTTTATATTCAGAAACCAACGGACAGGGTAATGTGGCATACTTTAAAAACATAAATGCTGTTAACCCTTCTCCTGCATTGTTTGTGGAGAGCAACGGGGCTGGTTCAGCGATTACGGGTTATCACACTAACAATGGAGTTGCATTAGAGATTTTTAATGGTGGTCTTCGCTATAATGTACAAACAGTTCCTTCAGCAGGGCCAATCCCTCAACGCAAAGCCATATATGACATTACCGTTACAGGAACATTTAACCTGGGATGGACGGGTACGTCAGGTGATGTCATTTATGTTTTTAACAGTGCAATCAGCTCAATCACCTTTGAAGGACAAACCGTCAATCCGGGAGTGTTATCTCAATTTATTTACATAGCAGGGGCGTGGCGTACAAACTAATGCAACTTAAACCTATGAAGTCAATTGCTTTAATAGCACTGGTTGCTGTGACCACAATTGTATCTGCGCAAACATTTATCACCAACAATGGCATTCCGGTAGTAAATGATGCAGACATTGTTGTCAATGGAGATTGGATAAATGATGCAGGTACCTTTATAAAACATACAGGAACCATCACTACAACTGCGGGCTGGACAAATAA
>JBGATZ010000502.1:0-3052 GCA_044228905.1 Cyclobacteriaceae bacterium
AGTCTTATCAAATACGATCGCATCAATGTTTGCAATCCGTTCAATTACATCCGCATTCTTTAGGTAGAATTCATTTCTTCCGAAAACACGAAGCATACTTCCATAGGTGAATGGAGCAGCTAATGCCAACGCACACGGACAGGCCACCATGAGCACAGAAGTTAAAACCAGCCACATTTGAGAGGGAGAATTTACTTGCCAATAAATGGCAGTAATTGCAGCAATACACAAAACAATCCAGGTAAATTTTCTTGCGGAAGAATCGATGATCTTCTGGTATTGGTTTTCTCCTTGCTTTTGAAAAGCCTCATGGTTCCAAAGACTAGTCAGGTGACTTTGTGAAGTTGTTTTTTGAACCAGCAGTTGAATGGGCTGACCAATTAATCTACCTCCGGCATAAACAAGTGTTCCCTTGATTGCTTTCTCCGGTTTAGATTCACCCGTCACAAAACTATAATCGATGTATGCTAAGTCACTCAGTAAAACACTATCCGCAGGGACGATCTCCCGATTACGTATTTTTATCTGATCGTCTTTGCGCAGTTCGTAGATCACCACCGGTTGCCATTCATCGCGTATCAGTTTATTTACTGCTAATGGAAAGTAAGACTTGAAGTCGCGATCAAAAGCCAGTGTCTCATAAGTCTTCCCCTGAAACCATCGGCCAATCAATAGAAAGAAAACCAAACCGGTAAGGGAATCAAGATAACCCGCTCCTGAAAATGTAAGTATATCCCACGTGCTTCTGCAAAACAGAGCAAGCAATCCTGTCGCAATGGGAACATCAATATTGATTTGCTTTTGTTTAAAGCTGGCGAAAGCTGCGGTAAAATAGTCAGATGCACTATATAATATTACCGGAATGGCCAGAAACAGATTCAGAAAAGAAAACAAGGTGCGTAACTGCTCATCTGAGTGATCCAGGCCCAGGTATTCCGGAAAACTGAAGAGCATCACATTGCCAAAGCAAAAGCCTGCCAATGACAACTTAGTGATGAGTGATTTATCGGAGACTCTTCTCTCCTTTTCCCTCTCCAGCGAAATCTTAGGGCGATAACCAACAGAACTCAATACAGTTGCCAGTTGGCTGAGTTTGATTTGTTGCGGGTTAAAGTCAATTACTACTGTTTTTTGTGAGAAATTCACTTCTGATCTCGAAATAGAAGAATTAATTTTTCGCAGATTCTCCAATAGCCAGATGCACGAGACGCAATGAATAGCGGGAATGTAAAACCGGACTTTTGCGAATGACTCTGAATCAAACTCGATTACCTTACGATAAATCTCCTTGTCATCGAGATAAGAATACTCTTCAGAAACGAACCCGTTTTGTGTTATACCGGGAAGTTTGTCCAATGAATAATACTCACATAAATTATTTGCGCTTAGTATTTCAAACACTGTTTTGCACCCGAAGCAGCAAAACGGTTTTTCTTCGTACCATTCTATTTCGGGGCAAGGCTGACCGCAATGATGGCAGACCAGATCAGTCAATGTTTCGGTTGCCATTCTATTTCAATTTCCTTTTGCCTGCAATACTGGTCCAGATCAGTGCATTGGAGTGATTTACAACATTCTCTGCGATGCTCCCATTGATTAAATGCGCCAGCCCTTTGCGCCCATGGGTACCCAGTGCGATCAGATTCCCTTTTACGTGTTGAGTGTATAATACTATACCCTCGTCCTCGTTGGTATGATTAAACACATCCAAAGTATAATCTTTGAGCATGTATCGCTTGGCGAAAGCCTCCAGTCTTTTGAATGTCACGCTATCCCGTTGAAAATTCCCGGGCGTATTGATCCATACTATATTTAGATGAGCTTTGAAAAACTCTTGCAGAACTTTGACCTTTGTTATTAGATCTTCCTGGTCTTCTTCCAATGTATTGGGGAACACAATGCGTTTTAAAGTCCCCTTATACAAATCTTTTACAGTTAAAACGGGAACTGGAGAAGATCGAACTATTTTTTCGGTGTTTGAACCAATCCAGAATTCTTTTGCTCCGCTGGCTCCGGAAGAGCCCATTACTATCAGGTCAGCTTTTCTTTTCTTTACAACGTCAATAATTGTTTTGACTGGTGATCCAAATGCAACTTCAGTGATGACTTCAACTCCTTTTATATTGAACTTTTCCAGGAGTTTTTTGAATCTTCGCTCAGTGGTTTCCTTAACTTCTTTGAAATAAGTCTCTTCGAAATAAAGTACCGGCATGATGACGGTGTCATGCAGAGCCGGAAGTTCAATCACATTGAGCAAACAGACAGTACCCTTTGACTGGCTGGCGAGATCCAGCGCCAGACGAAGCGCGTTGATTGCCGGGAATGAAAAATCGCACGGAACAAGAATCGTTTTCATAGCTCTTTCATTTGATGAGTCAAATTTGACGAGCCACAGATACATAAAAATGGAGAATGGTCATCCCAAAAGCTGACTTCTGTCATATTTTTCTACCGACTCCGGGTATAGTTTAGCTGTAAATTCAAAAATCAGACAAAATGTTAGGTTCACTATCACCTACTCAATGTGCCCAGCTTCTTCAAAGTGAAATAGTAGGAAGACTGGGATGTACTGAAAATGGCAAAGTTTACCTCACGCCCATTACTTATGCCTTTGACGGAAGATATATCTATGCTCATTCCAAAGAAGGACTGAAACTTCGGATGATGCGGAAGAATTCTTCCGTATGCTTTGAAGTAGATCACATTGAAAATATGATGAACTGGCGAAGTGTAGTCGTTCAGGGAAAGTTTGAGGAATTAAAAACAAGAGCTGCCATCGCTACTGCTATTCAATTGCTAAGCGATCGACTTGATCCGCTGCTTCACAGCCAGGCCATCAAACCCGTTCCGCTTCAAAGCGAAGCAAATACAGTGGTGAAGGGGTTAAGAGCAATCTATTATCGCATCCGTGTCACGGAGATATCGGGTCGCTTTTAAAAGCGGGACCTGGCAAGGCATTAATTTTCTTTTTAAAAATACAACTACCAATACCAATATCACAATGAACACGGCCGTGTAGATTAGTTCGATAACGAGTTTATCTTTCATAAAT